>DATCJO010000210.1:0-55438 GCA_036562765.1 Tissierellaceae bacterium
TTTATATGGGCATGGGAGTTCCCCTCAAAGTGTCGGTAGTCTCCATTAACAGGGAAAACCTTGTTTAGTGTCTTTAATATATCTTCAACAACATCAGGATCTGCATTTTCATTGATTGTAACTGCTGCTGTTGTATGGGGAACAAATACTACTGCTATGCCTTCCTTTACATTTTGCCTTTTAATTTCTTCATTGATTAAATTTGTAATATTAATAAACTCTTGAGCTTTTGTAGTTCTAACAGTATATTCCATACTCCTCACCTTTTTTCATCATAAGGTTCAACATGGACAATTACATTGGAATTTTTATTGAAATTTTTTCTTATGGCATATTCAATATTATGAACCAACTGATGAGATTTTTCAACATCTAATTTTGGGTCAACCTCTATGTGCAGATCTATGAATAAATTATTTTTGCTTCCTCTGCTCCTTATCTTATGAACATCTTTAACTTCCTCAAAAGATGTTACTATATCTTTTATCACGTTGGAATCAACTGCTACGCTATCAACAAGGATATCGCCATTTTCCCTAAAGATTTCATAGCCAGCATGTATTATGAAGCAAGCAACAATTATTGAAACTATTGAATCGATAACAGGAGGAAGTCCAAGCTTTATCCCTATTAGTGTAGCCAGTACTCCTATGGAAATATATATATCGCTTTTTGTATGGGCTGCATCTGAAATAAGTATCTGGCTGTTAAGTTCCTCTCCTTTTTTGTGCTCAATAATTGAGACGAAAATATTTGTAATTAAAGTAAATATAAGTACTAAAATGCTTTCTAAAGATATTTCAGGAATAATCGGTTCTTTAAACCTTTCAATGGCAGATAAAAAAATCCTTCCACTTAATACAAAAAGCATAAAGGATATAAATAAGCCTGCCAATGTTTCGAACTTATTGTGGCCATAGGGATGGCTATCATCTTCTGGTTTTGAAGCAAAGTGGATACCTATTAATCCTACTATATTTGAAGAACCATCTGAAAGTGAATGAAATCCATCTGCAGTCATACTTGTACTTTTGATTAAAGAACCTATGAAAATCTTAAGTACAGCTACAAGTACATTTGCCAGCAAGATGATAAATAGGATTCTCTGGACTTTTTTATAACTATCTTCCATAAATATCTCTCCTAGTTTTATCAAAAGAAACATAATAATATATTAAGAATTACATTTATTATATTATATTGATTCAAAAAATAAAATTCATCTTTGCAACTATTATAGTTTAATAATATGTTATAATAATAAAAAAGTTGATAGTTAAATGGCAATCTGAATATTTTCCTAAAAAAATTATTAGTTTCTAGGGGGAAAATATAAATGTTATTAAAATGTAAAAAATGCCATTCATCTATTTCCTTTAAGGAATTTTATAAACAACATATGATTAACAGGTACAGATTTAAATGTCCTAAATGTGGTGCAATTCATAGGGCCAGTATATTTTCCATAATTTTCTCTGCATTATTATTTATTTTTATATTCTTATATTATTCTATATGGGTGTTTGATTTAAAAGTCTGGTTATTACTTATATTGTTTTTCCTCTACATCTTCTTTTTAGAGCCTTTTATTATGAAATATGAATTGAAAGAATAATATCATAGTGAAGAGTGTGGATTTTTAAGTTTATAAGGGCAAATCTTAATCATTTGAAAGGAAATACTTATGAAAATAGAAGATTTAATTAAGAATCAAAAACAGGATGGAAGTTTTGGTGCATTTCATAGTATGAGTAAGGGTAATCAAATAACTACAGAAAAAGCATTAAATCGGTTTTTTTATTTAGGTTTAGATAAAAATAATCCAGTTGTAGAAAAGACCTTATCCTATGTGAAAAAATGCTTTGATGGTGAGTTGGAAATACCTGATCGCAAGGAAAAGGTGCTTCAATGGGATGTATTTGAAAAATTAATGTTTGGAGCTTGGTTAGTTATTTTTAATGTGGAACATGATAGAGTAAAGAATTTGCAATTAATATGGGCAGATATAATTAGGGAGTCTGTTAAAGATGGTAAATTTAATGTGGACTTATATAAAACTAATTATCAGAGAAGTTTTGGGAAACTAAAATCTGGACAAAGAGTTATTGACCCAACTTCCTTTTATATGGTAAATTTTTTGAGAAATCAATTAGATGAATATACTAGCATGGCATATTTTGAACATATAATGGAAAAAGGCATTTATTACATCTATAATAAAAATTTATATGAACTGCCCAAGGTATTTGATAATAAAAATACGATATTTTATCTTCTAGCCATTAGATTTGCTGCTTCTTATGCAAGAAACGGAGAAAAATTAAATTTTGTTAAAAGATGGTTATGTGATAACCTAGCCCAAGATGGATTTTGGCATATGGAGAACGTCAAAACTGATGGTATTATATTCCCCACTAGTAGTAGTTGGCGAATAAAGGAAAACAAATTAAATGATATTAATAATTTTATTAAGTATCAGATTATAGATAAGCTGCCATAAGCAAGTTTCTGTAAAAACTCCTTGGATTTATTAAGAAAAACAAGTCATATTATCTTAAAATACGAACTAAAAGAATAGTCTTTTGAAAAAAATGATTGATTATACAAAAATTAGAAAAACATATATTTAAATGCATTAGAAATGAAAACAAACATAGGAAAATTCTATGTTTGTTTTTTACTTTTTTGTAAACTATTTTCCATAATATGGCCCACCTTCCAGAATCAAGGCGAGAAAACAAGCCTATCTTTGTGATAGTATTTAAATAACGGTCTATGGCTTAATTTCTATTACTGCCTTGAATAGAAAGGTGGGGAAAAATGAAAATAAATTTAGTAAAGTACAAACTTATTTTAATACTAATTATTATCTTGTCAATAGTTTCCAATGTTACATACGCTAGCTCGTCATTATTTCAAATGGAATCCCAAACTTTAAGTTCTTGGGCAAGGGAAGATGTGGAGAAGGCAATAGAAATTGGCTTAATTACAGAAAAGGTACAAGGCAGCTATCAAAAAGCCATAAACAGGGAAGAATTTGGAGAACTTGCTTTAGAGTTATATGAATTTTTAGTTGGAGAAGAAGTATATTTTGAAGGAGAAAATCCATTTATCGATACTGATAATCCCAATATTATAGCTGCAAACAAGCTTGGGATTATACAAGGTTATGGCAATGGACTGTTTTTACCTAACAATAATATAACTCGTGAAGAACTGGCGGTAATGTTATATCGTACCCTGAAGATAGCCAAGCCTAAATTTGATTATTCCCAAGGTAATGAATATTATTTTAACGACAGCTACTTAATATCTTCATGGGCTAAAGATGCCATAAATTACCTATATGCAACTGAGATAATGAATGGAGTTGGGGATAATAAATTTAATCCTTCTGGACTTACAACTAGAGAAGAGGCTATAGTAACTGTAAAGCGTATATATGATAAGGTTTTGGAAACAGAAAGGGAAAGAAGGAATGCATTAGCAGTATCTAGAAGTGGTTTAAATACAATAAGGAGTGCGGAAAATTCTCAAATAACAAAATTAAAGAACCTTATACCTCAACAGTTTGGGAAACCCTATGTATGGGGAGCTGCAGGTCCAAACAGTTTTGACTGTTCAGGTTTAGTCTACTATATATACAAGAATATAGGCATAACTTTACCTAGGACATCAAGGGAGCAAGCTACTGTAGGCACTTATGTAGCTAAAAAGGATTTGCAGTATGGCGATTTGGTTTTCTTTGCAAGGAATGGAAAGACCATAAACCATGTTGGTATATATGTAGGGAATGGCAATTTCGTCCATGCTCCACAGTCTGGTGATGTAGTAAGGATTTCTACATTGTTATCGGGATATTATTCAAGAAGCTATTATACAGCAAGAAGAGTTATTCATTAGGCTTATCTTGATTTTCAATGGAAAGTAATAGAAATTAAGCGGAATACCAGTGTTTTCACTGGTATTTTTGTTTATGCTTTTTAAATTTGGGAATATATTAGGTAAGTTTCATGTATTAAACTTTGTATAAATTTTAACAAAATGTTTATATCGAAATATTAAATATGTTATAATATAAAAAATCCTATAGAAATATCAGTTAATAAAGGGGGGCATCAAGTGAACATATTCCTGAACAAGCTAAAGGATGTGTCTATGTCTGTTCTACCTATCACATTATTAGTACTTATCTTAAATTTTACTATTGTTCCCGTTGAAAGAGAGATGCTTGTAAGATTTATAATAGGCGCTGTATTAGTGATTATAGGACTTGGTATTTTCCTATTTGGAGCTCATATCGGGATATCGCCCATAGGCCACCTGATGGGTGAAACGATTGCAAAATCTAATAGGGCCTACATAGTAGGCTTATTGGGCTTTCTGTTAGGATTTCTAATTAATATTGCAGAACCGGATATACAAATTTTATCCCATCAAGTTAGTCTAGCCTCTGGTGGTATGATTTCATTCTCTTCAATTCTTATAGTAGTATCCATTGGCGTAGGGTTAATGGTAGGATTGGGCCTTTTAAGAATAGTCTATGAGAAACCTTTAAATGTTTGCTATACTGTAGTCTATTTCATTATATTTATTCTAGGATTATTTGCCTTAGAGGAATTTTTGGCTATTTCTGTAGATTCTTCTGGAGCTACTACTGGTGCAATGACTACACCCTTTATTTTAGCTTTAGGCTATGGAGTTTCTCAGTTAAAAGGCGGAAAATCAGTGGAAGAAGACAGCTTTGGCTTGGTAGGAATGGCTTCTGCTGGTCCTATTGTGGCTGTATTGCTAATGAGCTTAATAAAAAGGATTACTAATGTACAGGGAGAAGCTGAAGCCTTTGTTCCAAATGTGGGGATTATAAAGCCATACATTCAAGTATTTCCACAGTATTTAAAAGAATCATTATTAACCATACTTCCCATATTAGTGTTGTTTATAATTTTCAATGGGCTTAAATTTAAACTAAACAGAAAAAGCAAGAATATAATATATAAAGGCCTCTTTTATACATTTACGGGACTTACCTTATTTTCTGTTGGTGTCAATGCAGGATTTATGGAAGTTGGCAGGGTAATGGGAGAATATATTGCTACCTACTATCCAAGGATTTTGCCAATTGTAGGTTTTGTAATGGGAATGGTAGTAGTATTGGCTGAACCTGCAGTATATGTACTTACAAAGCAAATAGAAGATGTTACAGCAGGGTATATTAAGCGTAATGTTATTTTAGGTGCACTTTCCATAGGAATTGCTTTTGCAGTTTCTATGTCAATGTTGAGGATTATGATACCTAGTTTAAAATTGTGGCACTTTTTGCTTCCAGGCTTTGCACTGGCTATCATTTTATCATATATAGTACCTCCGATTTTTGTTGGTATTGCATTTGATTCAGGCGGAGTAGCATCCGGTCCCATGACTGCCACCTTTGTTTTAGCCTTTGCCCAAGGAGCTGCTAATGCTATTCCTACTGCCAATGTATTGATAGATGGATTTGGCATTATTGCCATGGTTGCCATGACTCCGCTTGTAGCTTTGCAGTTACTTGGATTAATATTTAAAGTAAAGGCTAGAAAGGAGGGCTAAAAGTGGATACAGCAAAAGATAGATTCATATTATTCTGCTCAATACTTGACTTCGGAAAAGGAAGCAAAGCATTAAGATTATCTAAAGAACTTGGTGCTTTAGGAGGTACAATTTTTCTAGGAAGAGGGACCATAAGGAACGAGCTTCTTAAGATGTTGGGTGCTGTTGATATAAGAAGGGAAATATTCATAGCTATGATAGAAGAAAGCAAAGAAGATGAATTCTATGAAAATATGTTGAAAAAATTCCATTTAGATAAGCCTCATCATGGAATAGCATTTTCTTTACCGATAAAATACTGTGAAAAGATAGATGAAGATAAGTATATTTCCAATCCTGAAAAGGAAGGTGTTAAAAAAGTGGGCTATGATGCAATATTTATAATTGTTAATAAAGGATACATTGATGACGTTCTTGATGCAGCAGAAGCTGCTGGTTCCACTGGTGGCACAGTAATTCATGGCCGCGGTGCAGGTGCTTATGAAAAAGCAAAGCTATTTAACATTGAAATAGAGCCTGAAAAGGATATATTACTCATTCTGTCTAAAAAAGAAAAAACAGAAGCAATAATAAATTCAGTTAGAGATAAATTAAAAATCGAAGAACAAGGCAAGGGCATAATTTTTGTTTTAGATGTTTCAAGAACAGTAGGGTTGTATGAAGGTGATTAATCTCAATTTTAGATATAAAAAAAGCAGAAAATCCTTAGATTCAGTGAGGATTTTTTGCTTTTTTTATTTAGATAATTTCCACATCAGCCTTTAATTTATATATTACATTTTTTCTCTCAACTATGATGGTTACTTTTTTTGAAAGCTCTTCATTTTCTTTAATTTTTAAGAGCAGTTCTCTGTTTGGGTTTATTGCAATGGGGTTGCCTACTATTTTTAACATAGATAAATCCCCTGCTGTATCTCCATAGGCATAGCTTGATTTTAAGTCAATATCATATTTCTGTATAAATTCAGTTATTGTATTATGTTTATTTTCTGAATCCCACATTTTCTTTATCTTACCAGTAAAGTTGTTGTTTTCATCTACAAAATAAGTTGTACCCCTGTATTCTGTTGCTCCATATTTTTCAGCCATTTTGGATACAAGAAAATCAGGGCTTCCAGATATGAAGAATATCTTATGACCGTTTTCATGATGCCATTTTATCCTATCCCTTGAGTATTTATAAACCATATCTCCATTTAAATTAATTACTTGAGAAGCAATAAATTCAATATAAGATTTATTTACTCCCTTTAGGACATCTACATATACTTTTCCTAGGGCATCTATATAATCATCAAAATCTCCATATCTTTTTTCCCATTCATCGTAGATAGGCTTTATTTTATACCAAATGGAAGGATCAATGACTTCATATTTAATGAGTTTTTTGAAGTGTTCTATCATCAGTGAATTTCTAAATATTGTTCCGTCAATATCAAAGAACGCCCCTATATTGCCCATTTTTATCACCTTATAAATATTATTTTTGATATTATATACTATCTCCCCATTATCAGTAAAGATAAATATTTAATGTAAGTGGGTATTATATTTATAACAAAAATTCGAGAGGATGATTTGATGTCGAAATATCATATGAGCCCAAATATTTATGTAAATGAAATAATGCTAAAAGTTGTGGATATAAAGAAATCCAAGGAATTCTATACAAATATCATGGGATTTAAAATCTTAAAAGAAGATGAGAAAAGAGTTGTATTTTCAGCAGATGGTAAAAATCCAATAGTAACAATAGTTGAACCTGAAAATCCAATACCAAAGCCTCCAAGAAGAACAGGCCTTTACCATTTTGCAATACTTTTGCCAAGTAGAAAAGACTTAGGGCTATTGTTAAATCATCTTAAGGAAAATAACTACCCAATTGTTGGCGGTGCATACCATGGAGTCAGCGAAGCAGTGTATTTGCAGGACGTGGATAATAATGGGATTGAAGTCTACAGAGATTTAGATGACAGCCTTTGGGACAGAGAAAATGGTGAAATAAGGATGGTGACAGAACCTTTAAACTATAAAGAAATTATGGAATTAGCTGAGGGAGAAAAGTGGCACGGGATACCAGAAGGGACTATAATAGGCCATATTCACCTTCATGTAAGTGATTTAGATGAAGCCAAAAGATTTTACTGTGATGGCCTTGGGTTTAATTTAATTACTTCCATGGGAGATTCTGCCATATTTTTATCTTCTGGCGGATACCATCACCATATAGGACTAAATACATGGCAGGGGAAAGGAGCTTTGCCACTACCAGAAAATTCTGCTGGAATGAAGTACTTTAGTTTGGTCTTTCCTAATGAAGAAATTAGAGGGGAAAAGATAAAAAATTTAAGGGAACTTGGATATGAAGTAATTGAAAATGCAGAAGGTATATTTGTCAAGGACTCTTCAGAGAATTTAATTAAACTGGCAGTGTAAATTGCAATAAATCAACAAAAGATGATAAAAAATAGCATCGATATCGATGCTGTTTTTTATTTTCAAAAAATTATATATTTTAATTCATTAAATGATATTTTTTATAGTCAAATTATTGTGTATTTTGAAATATTTAAGTATTATAAAATTGTATTGGAATTTTGGGGTTTATTTAATCTAAAAATCTGAAAACTTTTATTAGCTATTTCTTGCATATGTCTAAAATGAAAGTGGGGTGGGTGAGGACATGGTTCTTATTAATAAAAGTTTTACGGATAAAATAATAAGCCTGAAAAATCCAAAGCATTTAGAAGAGGAAATGAATCAATTAAAGGAAAATTATTCGTATGTCGAAAAATTCACTAAAATTGGAACTTGGACATATTATCCTGATTCAGGGGAGATATTTTGGTCAGAAGAGATTTATCACATACTAGGAATTGATTCTAAGTCTTTAACAAATGGTTTAAAAAGTTTTAACGAATATATTCATCCAGATGATTTAAAAAAAGTAGCTGAATTTGTAGAAAGTGCCATAAAAGGAAAAGGTTATAATATTGAATTTAGGATTATAGATTCCAGTGGCAATTTGAAATTCCTAAAGGCAAGAACAGAGGTTATTTTAGATGATAGCGGAAGAGTTAAAAAAATCATAGGAATAGTTCAGGATATAACTGAATCTAGGGAAGTATCTCAAATAGGAGTATCCTACATAACTAGTAGCGATAAATTAATAGGTTTGCCTAGTAGGGTAGACCTATTAGAAAAGTTAAACCAGCACTGTACATATCTTAAGTTAGTGAAGAAACACTTTGCATTGATGATGCTGGATGTAAGTGATGTAAAGAATGTAAATTATTCTTTAGGATTTGATGTAATAGATAGTCTTTTAGATGAAATTTATGAGAGATTAAAAAGTTATTTAGGCCAAGGAGTATATATAAGCAGATATTATGATGATATATTTGCCATCATATTACAAGGCAAAAATGAATTAGGAGATTTTGAAACAATAGGAAAGGGAATTATTAATCAGTTTAAGAAACCATTTAAGATTGATAACTATCAATTCACTATAAATGTTAACTTAGGAATATGTTCATATCCAAAAGATGCTGATAAAGCTGAAGATCTAATTAAAAATGCTAGGCTAGCTTTGATTATGGCAAAAAAAGAAGGCAAGAACTTATGCAGGTTTTATTCTTCAGATATGGAAATGAAATTATATGGGGAATTTGCCTTAAAAAGTGATTTAATCAAAGCTATAAAAGAAGAACAATTTATTATCAACTATCATCCAGTAGTAAGTTTAAGTGACAATTCAATATTAGCTGCAGAGGCTTTGTTGAGATGGAACCATCCAGAATGGGGGATAATTGGACCTAGCCAATTTATACATCTTGCTGAGGAGACCGGATTAATCGTAGATATTGGGAAATGGGCTTTAAGGGAAGTATGCAGAAACTATAAAAGTTGGGCAGAAAAAGGGCTGCCTTCAATAAAAGTATCAGTAAACTTTTCGCCAGTTCAATTATATGAAGAGGATTTTGCAGAAAATGTTTTAGGTATAATAAAGGAATATGGATTAGACCCAAAATTCCTTATTGTAGAAATTACAGAATCTGTTTTACTACAAGATGTTAGCATAATAGTTAGGAATTTAAAAAAGTTGCAAGCCAATGGTATACAGGTAACAATAGACGACTTTGGTACGTGTTATTCATCCTTAATGTATTTAAACAATTTCAATATTGACATAATAAAAATTGGCCAGTCCTTTCTTAAGAAAGTTTCTTCAAGTGAAATCAGCAAATCTATTATGAAATTTGTGGTTCAGTTGGCAAAAGAATTGAAAATAAAAGTAATTGCAGAAGGCATAGAATCCTATGAGCAACTGATGTTTTTGAAAAATATAGGCTGTTACATGGGACAAGGATTTATCTTTGGCGAACCTATCTCAGTGAAGGATTTTGAAAAAGTCTTGTCTAAAGGCAATATGCAGATAGCAGTTTTCAATGACATAACTGATTTATCTTATGCAGACAGGAGAAAATTCTTCAGAGTAAAATTTATCCATTATTTAGAAGCTGATTTAACTGTACAGGAAATCCGAGGAGAAAAAGTTAATGTTGGAAGCACAAAAGTCTTAATAAAAAACATGGGCCCTGGAGGACTTTGCTTTATATCAAACATAAGATTCCCATCAAGTAAAGATTTGATTTTACAATTTACAACAGAAATGATGGGAGAAGAATTTAAATTTTATGGAAGTCCTGTTTGGGCTAAGAGGATAAACAAAGAATTAAATGAATATGGATTACAGCTATATGAATATGGTGTAGAATTTACACTTGATGAAAACGAGAGGAAGGAATTAATAAAGACCCTTAACAAAGCACAAATTAAGATGAAGCGAAATGAATTATTTGTAGATGGAAGGTTTATTTCCATTACTCATATACAGTATTTTTCTAATTTATTAAAAAATAAAGGCAGTGATACAATTAGCAATAATTGTTAACCATTATGTAACTTGATTGTAAATCTAATGTAACCCATTTGGCTTCTATCCTTGATATACTTTATATAAAAAGAAATGGGATAGGAGTGATGTATATGAGAAAAATCAAAAAATATGTAGCCATGTCATTGATTTCATCTATGCTAATATTTCCAGTAGCCTCGATGGCAGAAAATAGTTTAGAAATTCCACCAGACAGCCCAGTAGAAAGCAATATAATCTTAGCACCTATTTCTGAAGAAGTGGATGATATAATAAATGAAGTCCAAATTCCGGATTATATTGAATATAGAGGGAAAATTGCTGAAATCGATAAAAAAGGCGATATGGTAAGAATCTGGGTTAAGGATAATTTAGATGAAGAATTTAATGGAATGCTTTTCTATATAACAGAAGATGTAATCTTGTTGAATGACAAGACTAATGATTTTGCTAAAGCTGAAGAACTTAAAGTAGGCATGGATGTAACTGGCTATTATCATAAAGAAACAGTTATGGCAATGAGCATGCCTCCTCAATTGGCACCCAATGTAATCGTAATAAATGAAAATAAAAATCCAAGTTTTATCCGCATATCAAAATTCGATGAAAACCTAATAAGCTCTGAAGGGGATTTAAAACTAAATGTATCTGATGATACTACAATAATAGATAAAAATGGCAATAAAGTTAATAAGGAAGATATTAAGAATAAGGATTTAATAGTCTTCTACAATATCGTAATGGAAAGCTATCCAGCTCAAACAAAACCTGAAAAAATTATAGTTTTGGAAAGAAAAGAACAAGTAGCAGATACACCTGAATCAATAGAGTTGCAATTAAATATAGAAGCTTTAGGAAAGATAAACATCAATGGAAAAGACATAAAGTTGGACAATGAAATGTTTGAAAATGAAAATGGAATAGTAATGATACCTTTAAGGCAAATAGCAGAAGCTTTAGGATATGAAGTTACTTGGGACAATGATGCTAAGAGGATTGAGTTAATAAAGGGACCTCAATATATAACATTAACTATTGGAAAGGATAATTACAGCTTTGCTAAGATGCTAATAAATCTTGGAAATGTTCCTGTTGTGAAGGATTCAAGAACTTTTGTACCTTTCGATTTTTTACAAGAAGTAATGAACTTGAAAGTAGAAATAATAGATGGGGTTATTAACATAACTGAATAAGCATTTTAAGGAGCACTTTATATGTGCTCTTTTTTTATATGAGTATATTTCAAAAGGTGATTGTAATATTTTGTCAAATATTGTATAATTTTCGTAGGTCTTTTGTCCTATTTTAATTAAACTATAATAGTACTATAGTACTAATTTATAGCTTTACTATTTTACATGTAAAATATAGAGCACCTTACCAAATAAGATTAGAGGTGACGAGATGAAAAACATAATAAAAAAAACATTTAAACCAATAAGGGTATTACAATTAGAAAAAAATTAGAACAACTAAAGGAAAGTTATATTTATGTTCAAAGTTTAATAAAAGTTGGAAGCTGGATATATTATGTTGATGAAGATGAAGTATTTTGGTCAGAAGAAATATATAATTTATTAGGAGTTAAATCAAAATCTTCATTGAAAAAATTAGAGGACTTTTATAGATTTGTCCATCCAGAAGATTTAGAAAAAGTAGTAAAATCTATAAGCAATTCATTTCAAGGAAGGGAATTTGATATTGAGTTTAGAATCATTAATAATAATGGGGATATAAAGTTTTTAAGGGAAAAGGTTAAGGTCATTTTAGAAGAAAACAAAGTTCAAAAGATAGTCGGAATTATTCAAGATTTAACAGAAAATATGGCTGTAAAAGAAAACTTAAAATTTTTTAGTAGGGATTTAATAGATTTACAAAGGATTTTGGGGATAGGAGCATGGAGATATAGTTTTAAGGAGAAGAAATTTTACTATACAAATGAGGTATTTAGTATATTAAACATCGAGCAGAAAGATTTGGGAAATAATTATGAAATGCTGTTAGAACTAATACATCCTCAAGATAAAGCTATAGTTAAAGGTGCCATAAAAAATTATGTCGCTGGTGATGCTATTGATATAGAGTTTAGGATATTGGAAAATGATGGTACATATAAGTATGTTAAAGCAAAAGGAGAACCTCAATATGACAAAAATGGGGAATTAGTTGAATTATTTGGGATACTACAGGATATAACAGATAGTAAAGTATTAGAGGAAAAAATTAACACAGTAAATGATATCGCTTTAAAGGTAGAGAACCTTGCTCATGTTGGAAGCTGGCAAATGAATTTGGAAAATAAAGAGTTGATTCTTTCAAAAGAAGCTATGAAAATCTATGGGATTAATCCTGTTAAATTTGACAATAGCTATGAAGAATTTCTAAAAAGAGTTCATCCAGAAGACCAACATATTTTTAATGACATATTAGATAATCCACCTAATAATCCTTGTAGTTTAGAATACAGGTTTTTAAAGCCAGATGGTTCAATTAGTTATATATATCATAGGATTGATTTTATTTTTAATGAAAAAAACAAGCCAGTTTTTGTATATGGAGTTATTCATGACATTACAGAATATAAGGAATTAAAAAGCAAGCTGAAAGAAGAGCATATTGAAAGAATAAAACTGGAAAAGAAATATGAAACACTGATTCAAGGTTCTAATGATGTCTTTGAAATTTTGGATAAGGATGGAACTACTATATATGTTAGCGATGCAGTTGAAAGGGTTATTGGCTATACAGTTAAGGAGAAATTAGGGAGAAAGCCATGGGAATTTTTTGACGGAAAAGAAGCTGAAAATGTAAAAAATATAGTTCTAATGTCATTATCTAGTCCTAACAAAAGGATTATAGAGAATTTCCCACTTAAAAGAAAAGATGGGCAAAAAGTTCATATTGAAGTTAGCATACAAAATCTACTTAATAATTCTAGTATTGAAGGTATAGTATTAAGTTACAGGGATATAACAAAAACAATAGAAACTGAGAAAAAAATGTCCTTTATGTCTACCCATGATAAATTAACAGGGCTTCCTAATAATATTTTTTTTATGAAAAAATTAAGGCAGCAGTGTGAATATGCTAATGAGAATAAAAAGCCCTTTGCATTGATGATGTTGTATATTGATGGAATAAAAGACATAGCTTATTCTTTTGGCTATGAAACAGAGGAACAACTATTAATAAATGCAGTTGAGAGAATAAAGGATTATTTAGGGGAAGAAACTTTTATAAGCAGATATCATGATGACCTTTTTGCTATTATAGTCCATGGCATGAAGGATTTGGGGGATTATGAAACAATTGGAAAGGGAATTATAAAGCAATTTATGTATCCTTTTAAAGTAGAAAGTTATGATTTTGATTTAGGTGTTAATTTAGGCATATCAATATATCCTAAAGATGCTGAAGGTTATGAATCTTTGATAAGGAATGCAAATCTTGCTTTAATTAGAGCAAAAAAAGAGGGGAAAAATGTACAGAGATTTTATTCTTCTGATTTAGATATAAAAAGCTATAGGGAATTTATTTTAAAAAGCGACTTGCACAGGGCTATTAGTGAAAATCAATTACGCATATATTATCAGCCAATTGTAAGGTTAAATGATAATAATATTTTAGCTGCAGAAGCCCTTTTAAGATGGAATCATCCAGAATGGGGGATAATATTCCCTTCTGATTTTATACACCTTGCTGAAGAAACTAGATTAATTATTGATATAGAAAGATGGACTTTAAAGGAAGTCTGTAAAAATTACTGTGAATGGATTAAAAATGGATTGCCATCTATTAAAGTTTCTGTTAATTTTTCACCTATACAATTTTATGAAGAGAATTTTGTTGATGATATTTTAGATATAATAAACCAGTATGAATTAAATCCAGATTTCCTTATTATAGAAATTACTGAATCTACTTTCTTAAAGAATCAAGATACTATAATTAAAAATTTAAAGAAACTTAAATCCCATGGGATACAAATTGCCATAGATAATATAGGGAAGGGATATTCTTCCTTGCTATATTTAAGCAGTTTTAATGTTGATATAGTAAAAATTGATAAATCATTTACAGGAAATATTTCATTAAATGAAAACAATAAATCTATAATAAAACTCATCGTTAATGTTGCAAGGGAACTTAAAATAAAGCTAGTTGCAGAAGGAATAGAAACAGTTGAAGAATTATTGTATTTAAAGAGCATAAATTGCTATACAGGCCAAGGTTTTATTTTTAGCAAACCATTAGAGGTAGAGGATTTTGAAAAACTATTAAAAGAAGGGAATGTAAAATCTGTATTATTTAAAGATTTGGCGAATGTACCTTTTGCAGAAAGAAGGAAATTCTTTAGGATTAATTTCCTACAATTATTGGAAGGAGATTTGACAGTACAAGAAATTCGAGGGAAGAAAATCAATGTAGGAAATACAAAAATACTTATTAAGAATTTAGGTCCTGGAGGTTTGTGTTTTATATCAAACATAAGATTTCCAGTTGAAAAGGATATTGTCTTACAGTTTACCACTGAACTTGTAGGTAAAGAACTTAAAGTATATGGCTACCCTGTATGGAGTAAAGAAATAAAAAGCAATCTATATGAGTATGGGATAAAGTTATATGAGTATGGTGTGGAATTTTCTGTTGATGAAAATGAAAGAATGGAGTTAATAAGGGAATTGAATAAGGTACAGATAAAGATGAAAAAGAATGAGCTATTTGGAGAAGGCAGATTTATTTCTGGTACTTATGTCCAGTATTTTGCTGATTTAAATAAAAATATGAATGAAAAAAGATTAAGTAATAGTTAAATCTAACAATTAACCATTTAATTGAATTTTAAGAAACATCCATTAGTCAATGTGGCATGAAAATTTTTCAAGAGTTTTTTAGCATATTTTAAATGAAAAAAAGAGGATAAATGGAGGTATGTCCATTTGTCCTCTTTTATTTATTAAAATATGAACACTGGACTAAAAAATGCAATAAATACAGTATATAAAAATTACTTATATAAACATAGTTAACTATTGATAAAAACAATTGGCTGATATTTTTCTATGATGATACACTTTTAATATAAACAAATATTAGACAATATGGAGGGATAATATGAGGCCAAAGGTAATGGAGGAAATTGAGGCCTTAAGGGGCGTCAATTCTGCAAAGGTAAAGGAAGCCCATGAAGCAGGGAAAAAAGTGGTAGGCATGTATTGTGTATTTTCACCTTCTGAAATTGCATTGGCAGCAGGGGCCATACCCGTTAGCTTGTGTGGAACAGTTCAAGAGCCAATAGAAGAAGCTGAAAAAGTATTGCCAAGGAATCTATGCCCACTGATTAAGTCTAGTTATGGCTTTGCAATTACTGGGAAATGTCCATATTTCTATTTTTCAGATGTAATAGTTGCAGAAACTACTTGTGATGGGAAGAAAAAGATGTATGAACTCATGGGTGAATTGAAGCCTGTTCATGTGATGAATCTTCCACAAACAGCAGAAGGTGAGGATTCCCTAGAAATGTGGAAGAAGGAGATAGTCAGACTTATAAAATTCTTAGAAGAACAGTTTGACGTAGAAATTACAGAAGAAAAACTTAGAGATGCAATAAAGTTAATGAATAGAGAAAGAGATGTAATGAGGAGATTACATAAATTAAATGCCCACAAGCCAGCACCATTATCAGGGATTGACATGATGCTTGCTCAATGGATAAAGGGATTTAACGTAGACAAGGAAGCAGGCATAGAATTAATAGAAAGATTAATAGAAGAAGTTGAAGAACAAATAAGGCAGGGAATTTATGCCTTTGATGAAAAGGCACCAAGAATATTGTTAACAGGATGTCCAATAGGCTTAGGCTCTGAAAAGGTATTGAGAGCATTAGAAGAAGCTGGCGCTTCAGTTGTTGCCCTTGAAAACTGCACAGGATATAAGGGATTAGATGTAATGGTAGATGAAGATAAGGACCCAATTACTGCCATAGCAGAAAAATATCTTAAAACTCCTTGCTCATGTATGACACCAAACAATAGAAGGCTTGATTTAATAAAGAGGTTAGCTGAAGAATATCAAGTTGACGGAGTAGTGGATTTGACATGGCAGGCATGCCATACATATAATATTGAATCCTATACAGTAAAGAAATTTGTAGAAGAAGAGTTGAAACTTCCATTTATGCAAATAGAAACTGATTACTCTGATTCGGATACAGGGCAAGTTAAGGTAAGGGTGGAAGCCTTCTTGGAAACTATAGAAATACCTGCAACTACAAATTAGTAAGGATGATAAAAATGCATTATATAGGCATAGACATAGGTTCCACTGCATCTAAAGTATCTATTTTCAATGATAATGAATTAATATTGAATTTTGTTATGCCAACAGGGTGGAACAGCAAGGAAACTTCGCTGGTAATAGAAAAAAAGCTGGCAGAAAACGGGATAGATTTAGAAAGATCAAAGGTTGTGGCCACTGGTTATGGCAGGGTCTCTGTGCCATACGCCAATAAAACAGTAACGGAAATAACCTGCCACGGAAAAGGAGCATACTACCTTTTGGGGAAAGATGCCACAGTTATAGACATTGGTGGGCAAGATACTAAAATAATTACCTTAGAAAATGGCAAAGTCACCAATTTTACCATGAACGATAAATGCGCAGCTGGTACAGGCAGGTTTTTAGAGCTGATGGCAAACACTCTAGGCGTAAGCATAAAGGAATTATCGGATATGGCTTTGCTAGGAGAAGATATAAATATTACAAGCATGTGCACTGTATTTGCTGAATCGGAAGTTATTAGCCTTATAGGCAATGGGACTAACAAGGAAAGCATTGCAAGGGGAATACTTAATTCAATAACCGGAAGGGTTTATTCAATAGCTTATAAGCATGGCATAAAAGGAACAGTGTTTTTAACAGGTGGGTTATGTGAAATAGATTCCTTTGTTAATATGCTTTCAAAAAAACTTGGAGTGACTGTAGAAACCAATCCTTTAGCAAGATATGCAGGTTCCATAGGTGCTGCACTACAAGCTAAGAATATATAAAAAAACCATAGTGGCAACTCACTATGGTTTTTGTTTATTAAATTTTACATTGGGTATAGTAATGATAAAAGGGAATAATAATATATCCATATACATATTTATAGTATATGAGAAAGGAGATATGTTATGGATAAAGTTAAGTTAGCTATAATTTATTATAGTGCAACAGGTATAAATTATCAATTAGCAAAAATGGCAGAAGAAGGTGCCCTTGAAGCAGGTGCTGAAGTTAGAGTTAGGAAAGTTCCAGAATTAATACCTGAAGAAGTAATTAATAATAATCCTGCTATGAAGGCAAATGCAGAAGCAACCAAGGATGTTCCAGTAGCCACTGGTGATGATTTAGTCTGGGCAGATGCTATAATATTTAGTGCACCAACAAGATTTGGTAATGTAGCATCTCAAATGAAGAATTTCTTAGATATGCAAGGTGGGCTCTGGGCACAAGGCAAGTTAATGAATAAAGTAGTATCTGCAATGTCATCTGCTCAAAACCCACACGGTGGTCAAGAAGCCACAGTAAAGGCTATTTACACATCTTTAATGCACTGGGGTGCAATCATAGTTCCACCAGGATATACTGATGAGTCGATATTTAAAGCAGGTGGAAACCCCTATGGAACAACTGTTACTCAAGGACCTGATGGCAAGATGGTAGAAGATGTAAAAGAAGCAGTTAAACATCAAGCAAAGAGAACTGTAGAAGTTGCTAGATGGATTAAAAAAGGTAGGGAAAGCCAATAAATAAACATCACCTGTTTAGGTGATGTTTTATTTTATGTAGTTTAATACATGATTTACTATCTAGTTTTTTTTCATTAAAAATATATAATATTATATATTAACTTAATTAAAAACAAAGGGGGATAAAAGATGGAAGTAGCTTTAGTAGCGAAACAAGTAGGAGTACTTGCAGTACTTATGGCCATTGGGTATGTAGGAACAAAGAAAAATATCATAGATGAAAACGTATCAAAAGGATTGGCCAATATACTTACCAGCATAGCTTTACCTGCATTTTTGATTTCTTCATTTAACATAACTTATTCCGAAGAAACCTTAAAGGGGATATTGCTAGTATTTATATATTCCTTAGGAATACATATCTTAAATGCTGTTATCACCAAATTTCTATATATAAAATATAATAATGGGAAAAATGCAGTCATAAGGTTTGGTACTATATTTGGAAACTGCGGTTTTATAGGACTGCCTATGATTTATGAATTGTTTGGTCAGGAAGCCACACTTTATGGTTCTGTGTTTTTGATACCCTATCATATGGTTTTATGGAGTTATGGCGAAAGCTTGCTGGCAAAGGATAAAGGAGATTCTCCATTAAAGAAGTTAATTAAAAATCCGTCTCTAATAGCAATAGCAATAGGGATTGTTTTATTTGTACTTAATATACAGCTGCCCTATGCACTATCGAAGTCCTTTTCAATGTTGGGTTCACTTACTTCCCCTATATCAATGCTGATTTTAGGTGAAAAAATAACAAAATTGAAATTTAAGGAAATGATAAAGGATAAGGACATATACTATGGCTGCTTTGTTAAGCTCATTGTCCTTCCTGTTGTTACTTTAGGCGTCATGCTTTTAATTAAAGCGCCTGAACTTATTAGAAATATAATGGTATTTATGCAATCACTACCTGTGGCCATATTGCTTGTTGTTCTTACTCAAAAACATGAAGGGGAAATTGAATTCGCTTCTAAGTTTGCGATAATATCTCATATATTTTGTGTAATTACAATACCCTTGATATCTTTGCTTTTGTAAGCTGTTAGAAATTAACTGTTAAACTAGAAATTAAATTTGATAAAAAAATATTTATCTTGGGTACTAATTAATCATAAGTAAATACATTTTAGCTAGGAGGTACGGTAAATGGGATTAATTAAAGCATTTGCATCAGCCATAGGCGGGTCATTGGCGGACCAATGGCTAGAGGTAATAGAACCAGACAACATGAGCGATACTACAGTAATGACTAAGGGTGTAAAGGTAAGAAAAAACGATAGAAGAGGTTCCAATAAAAAAGGTACTGAAGATACAGTATCAAATGGCTCAATCATTCATGTATATCCAAACCAATTTATGATGTTAGTAGATGGAGGAAAAGTTGTAGATTTTACTGCAGAAGAAGGTTATTATAAGGTAGATAACTCAAGCCTTCCATCCTTGTTTAGCGGAAGTTTTAAAGATGCTTTGAAGGAATCCTTTGAAAGAGTAAAATATGGCGGAGTAACCCCTACCTTACAAAAGGTGTATTACATAAATTTACAGGAGATAAAGGGAATAAAGTTTGGGACTCCAAATCCTCTAAATTATTTTGACAACTTTTATAATTCAGAGCTTTTTTTGCGTGCATTTGGTACTTATTCCATCAAGATAACTGATCCATTGTTATTTTTTAGGGAAGTAGTACCTAAGAATAAGGATAAAGTAGATATTGAGGATATCAACGAACAGTTTTTATCAGAATTCCTTGAAGCTTTACAAGCTGCACTAAACCAAATGTCAGCTGATGGAATTCGCATATCCCACGTGCCTTCAAAAAGCAGGGAATTAAGCAAATACATGGCAGATATCTTAGATGAGGACTGGAAGCGAATGAGGGGCATAGAAATCCAATCAGTAGGAATTGCAAGCATTAGCTACGATGAAGAATCTAAGGAACTAATCAATATGAGAAATAAAGGTGCAATGCTTGGAGACCCTGTTATAAGAGAAGCTTATGTACAAGGGTCTATTGCAAGGGGTTTGGAAGCAGCAGGTTCCAATGAAGGAGGTTCTGCCACTGCCTTTATGGGAATGGGAATTGGCATGCAAAGTGCAGGGAATTTCATGACAGCTGCTTCTCAGTCAAATCAAAAGCAGATGGAAATGGAAAGTGCGAAGGAAGAAAAGACTTCTAAAAAGCAGTGGTTTTGTCCAAATTGTGGAACAAAAAACTTTGGGAATTTCTGTACAGAATGTGGGACTAAAAGGCCAGATGCTAACAGGTGCCCTAATTGCGGTTATGAAATAAATGGACCTACACCAAAATTCTGTCCAGAATGTGGCCATAAATTCTAGAGGTGGTTATATGCCTATTAAATCCTATAAATGCCCCAGCTGTGGGGCTCCAATTTCATTTAACCCGGAATTAAATAAGTTTAAATGCGAGTACTGCTTAAAGGAATATACTGTGGAGGAAATAGAAAAATATAATCAAGAAGAAGTACATGGAGAAGGGGAATTTGTCTCTTATCACTGCAACAACTGCGGTGCTACTGTAGTAACTGATGACACGACTACCGCCACATTCTGCTACTACTGCCACAGCCCTGTAATCATATCTAGTAGGTTGAAGCAATTTAAACCAGATAAGATGATTCCGTTTTCCATAGATAAGGAAACTGCAAGAAAAAAGTTTTTAGACTGGGCTGGTAAGAAGAAGTTTGTTCCTGATGATTTTTACAGTGAGTCCCAGTTGGAAAAGATAACAGGGATTTACTTGCCATACTGGTGGGCCAATTGTAAATTAGATTTTGATTATGTTGGGGAAGGAATAAATATAAGGGTATGGCGTGTTGGAGATAGGGAATATACGGAAACGAAGAAATATGAAATAGTAAGAAGAGGAAATGTAGATGTAAATAATATTGGGGAATTAGCCTTTACTAAAATAGATAAATCCCTGTTGGATGGAATACAGCCATATAATGAAAAAGAGGTAAAAAAATTTTCAATGCCTTATCTATCAGGCTTTTTTGCAGAACAATATGATGTAGAAAAAGAAAAAGTTGCACCTAAGATTGAAGAAAAGATAAAAAGCTATGCAAGAAATGTTATTGACCAGTCTATTTCGGGATATAGTACAGTTCGTGAAAAGAAAAAGGATTTTAGGATGTCAATTAAAAATTGGAGTTATACATTACTTCCTGCATGGATTTTAACTTATATTTACAAGGGGAAGACCTATGTATATGCAGTTAACGGGCAGACAGGCAAATCCTTTGGAGAACTACCTTTCTGTAAAGAGAAGGCCTTGAAGGCATCAGGTATTGTATTTGCCATTACCTTTGTAATTTTATTGTTAGGGGGATGGCTAATATGGTAGCTTTAAGAAGAATATTTTCAATGATTTTATTAATTTCCATACTATTTTCTGTTGCCTTAAATGTAAGAGCTGACAAGGTGCTAGTTTATGATGGTGCCAACCTCTTTACAGAAGAAGAAAGGTTAACTTTGGAAAAAGAAGCCAATAATCTATCTAATGAATATAACATGGATATTGTTATTGTAACTACCAATGATGCAGAAGGAAAGACATCTAGGGAATATGCAGATGACTTTTTTGACTACAGCGGCTTTGGAGTAGGAGAGGACCGAGATGGCATCCTGTTTCTTATAGATATGGACAATAGAGAGGTTTATATCTCTACTTCAGGCATAGCAATTAGATATTTAACGGACTATAGGATAGAGAAGATACTTGATAAAGTCTTTGATGAAGGGCTGCTGGATGGAGATTATTTTGGCGCAACAATGGCTTTTATAAATGGGGCCAGAACTTATCTTGAAGCTGGAATTCCTCAGGGGCAATATAACGAGCCTGAATCCAAACCAAAAGAGATAACAGCTTTTGATATTGTAATAAGCATTGCTGGAGGGCTAATTGCAAGTTTAATATTTTATTTCACTGTAAAATCCAGATATAAGACACCTCGTACCTATGGTGGCTTTTCATTCAGCAATAACAGCATAGTCAATTTCATGCCTACCGAAGATAGATTAATATCTTCCTTTGTAACCCATAGGGTTATACCAAGAGCTTCCAAAACATCCACTGCCCATAAATCTTCTACTGTTAGAAGCACTACCCACCGTTCTTCAAGCGGTAGGACCCATGGAGGTGGAGGAAGAAAATTTTAAGGCACATCAGAGGAGATGAACTATGAGCGGATATATAGAATTTGTTGATGTAAAAAAGACTTATAAAATGGGAGAAGTAGAGATAAATGCATTAAATGGAGTAAATTTTTCAATTGAAAAGGGAGAATTTGTAATTATTGCTGGCCCCAGTGGGGCAGGAAAAAGCACAATTCTAAATATATTAGGAGGAATGGATAGGCCTACTTCAGGGAAGGTCATTGTAGACAACAAGGATATAAGCCAGTTTTCCAATAAGGAGCTTATTACCTACAGAAGGTACGATATAGGATTTGTATTTCAGTTTTACAATTTAGTCCAAAATCTAACTGCCAGGGAAAATCTTGAACTGGCAACTCAAATATCCAAAAATCCACTGGATATAGACAAGGTATTGGAAGACGTAGGTCTATCCCACAGGAAAAACAACTTCCCTGCCCAGCTATCGGGAGGAGAACAGCAAAGAGTTGCCATAGCCAGAGCACTGGCCAAAAACCCAAAGCTATTATTATGCGATGAGCCTACAGGGGCTCTTGACTACAATACAGGGAAATCAATACTTAAACTATTGCACGATACATGCAAGCAGAAAGGAGTAACAGTAGTAGTCATAACTCACAACCTAGCCATAGCACCGATGGGAGATAGAATCATCAGAGTAAAAAATGGAATAATTGAAAGCCAAACAGTTAATGAAAACCCTGTTCCAATAGAAAGGATAGAGTGGTAATGATGAGGACTGCATTGCTAAAGGACATCACAAGGGACATAAGGAAATCCCTCGGCAGATTTTTATCTATTACCTTAATAATAGCCTTGGGGGTTGCTTTTTTTACAGGCCTAACTATAGCACCAGATGATATGCTGATGACAGCAGATAAGTACTATGATGACTATAACCTAATGGATATAAGGGTAGTTTCTACCATGGGACTTACAGAAGATGATTTGAAGGAAATAAAGGAAATAGAAGGAGTAGAAGATGCAGAAGGAGGATATAGCCTAGATGTTTTGGCAAGATATGATGATAGTGAAGTAGTTCTCAAAGTTCATAATCTTCCAAAATCAGATGGAATAAACAGAGTAAGGCTAATAGAAGGAAGGCTTCCTGAAAAACCAAATGAATGTGTCATAGAAAAGGGAATGAAAGTTGGCTTTACAGTTCCGATTGGGAGTACTTTGAAACTCTACTCAGGTACAGATGAGGATTTAAGTGAGAAACTTGAAAACACTGAATATACAGTTGTTGGCATGGTTCAAACACCCTATTATGTATCCTTTGAAAAGGGGACCAGCAATATTGGCGATGGGCAGATAAGGGCGTACATTATGGTCCCTGAAGGAAATTTCAAGCTAGATGTTTATACTGACATTTATGTAACTGTAGAGGGTGCAAAAGAAATATATTCCTATGGAGATAGCTATTTTCCTGTAATAGATAAGGTTACAGCAAGGTTAGAGGACTTGGCTAAAGAAAGGGAAGAAATTAGGTATAGAGAAATAGTGGATGAAGCCACTGAAGAACTAAACAAAGCAAAGGAACAGTACTATGAAGAAAAGGCGAAAGCAGAAAAGGAACTTGCTGATGCTTTAAAGAAAATCGAAGATGGGAAAGAAGAAATATCTAAGGGTGAAAAAGAACTGGCTAAAAGAGAAAGGGAATTTCAAAAGACCATAAAAGAAGGCAAGGAAAAGATTGCAAAAGCTGAAGAAGAATTGATAAGTGGTGAAAAGCAGTACGAAGAAGCACTTAAGGCCTTTGAAGAAAATAAATCTCAGGCTATAGAAAAATTTAAACAAGCAGAGGAAGAAATATTAAAAGGCGAAAATGCCATAAAGGAAATGGAGTCCAAAGTTGCAGAAATAAACTTAGCGTTGGCAAACCCTCAACTGCCAGAAGAACAAAAAGCTACATTAAATATTCAGTTAGAAACCCTTACAGCTACTTTAAACAGCACAAGAGAATCTGTTGAAGCTGGGAGAAAAGAATTAGAGGCACAAAAGCTCCAATTAGCTTCAGCAGAAGAAGAACTGGTTAAAACAAAGGAATATCTTGAATCATCCAAAAAAAGGCTAGAGGAAGAAAAGGAAAAACTCTTGGAAGGAGAAAAAACTGGGCTTAAAGAGCTTAATAAAGCAAGAGAAGAGCTTGAAAAGTCAAAGGAAGATTTAGCTAAAGGTGAGGAAGAATATTTAGAAGCCAAGGAAAAGGCAGAAAAGGAATTAAAGGATGCTTGGGAAGAAATAGAAAAGGCAGAAAGGGACATTCAAAACATTGAGAAGGGCAAATGGTATGTATTAGACAGAAACAGCCATTATTCCTTTGTAGACTACAAAGGGGCTGCAGATAATATAGAGGCATTATCAAAGGTATTTCCAGTATTCTTTGTATTAGTCGCAGCTTTAGTATGTTTGACAACTATGACAAGAATGGTAGATGAGCAAAGAATAAATATTGGAACATTGAAAGCCTTGGGCTACAGCAAGTCAGCCATAGCATATAAATACATACTCTATTCCCTTTTTGCATCCTTATTGGGGTGTATATTAGGAATTGCTGTTGGATTTACAGTATTTCCAACTGTAGTATTTAATGCCTATGGAATAATATATATGCTACCTCCTGTTAACTTACACTTTGATACATTCCTTGCCTTTGCCACATCTTTAGTTGCTGTTATGCTTACAACTTTAACCTCATACTTGGCATGCAGCAATGAGCTTAAAGAAACTACAGCAGCTTTGATGAGGCCTAAGGCTCCAAAGCCAGGAAAGAGGATACTCCTTGAAAAAATACCTTTTATATGGAACAGGTTAAATTTCAGCGGAAAAGTAACAGTTAGAAACATATTCAGATATAAAAGAAGGTTTTTCATGACAGTAATAGGAGTAGCAGGATGTACTGCATTGGTACTTGCTGCCTTTGGCATAAGGGATTCCATAAGGGATGTAGTAGATATACAGTTTGGGGAATTATTAACCTATGATGCAACCATAGGATTAGATTCCGAAAATGTAGATTTAGATGATAGTAGGATACTTGGATATGAACTGATTAGCAGTGAACCTGGCTCCCTTAATTATGATTCTATATCTAGGGATGTCTATATTGTAGTACCTAAGGATATAAAAAACATAAGCCAGTATATAAGGCTTAGAGATGAAAAGACAAAGGAGCCAGTTTATATACAAGAAAAAGGGGCAGTAATTTCAAGGCAGCTTAGCAAAGACTTAAATATTGAAATTGGTGACGAGGTAGTTGTAAAAAACAGCGACGACAAGGAAGGGACTGTTGTAGTAACAGGCATTACAGAAAATTACCTATTTAACTATGTATATCTATCACCAGATTATTATAAAGAAGTTTTCAACAAGGATATTGAATATAACCAAGCAATAGGGAAAATTAAAGAAGATGTGAAAAAACATGAAGATGAACTTTCCAAAGACCTATTAAAAAAAGATGGAGTTATAAGCATCAACTTCAACACAAAAATAAAGGACAATTTTGGAGATACAATTCACAGCTTAAACTATGTTGTAATGGTGATGATTGTATCTGCTGGGGCTTTAGCCTTTGTAGTTTTATACAACTTAACTAATGTAAATATTTCTGAAAGGATACGGGAAATTGCTACAATAAAGGTTTTAGGATTTTATGATAATGAGGTGGCTGTATATATCTACAGGGAGAATACCATATTGACCATAGTAGGAACTGTGATAGGGCTTGTGTTAGGCATATTCCTCCACAGATATATAATGACTACTGTTGAAATGGATAAGATAATGTTTGGAATGGAAATTAAGCTTAAATCCTATATAATGGCAATAGTATTAACTCTAGGATTTGCATTATTTGTAAATTTTGCAATGTATTATAAATTGAAGAATGTAAAAATGGTAGAGTCTTTAAAGAGTATAGATTAATGAAGTAAAAATAAAAGATGGAGTTTATTCTCCATCTTTTTTGCCTATTTTAGGGAATTTAATATTTCTCCTTTTGATAAATATTTTTATAATGTAGACAACTATTCCAATAATTATTACATAAGGGAGTATATATATTATGGAAACAATAAGATTTTCAATATTGCGAGTGAAATAGTATATGGATTCCTTAAATGCATTTGACACTTTAGCTGAAAATGGGGTTTTTTCATTACCTCCAGAAGTCAACTTGGCAACTTCCCTTATTTCCAAATTAACTGTACTGTAGTTTACCTTATCATCCATTTCCATTAAACTGGCAGTTATTTTTTCCTTTTCATAAATAACCTCAGCTAGCTGATTTTCAAGGGTGATAATATCTTCCATCTTTTCTGCCTTTTCCAATAAGGCAAGTATCCTTTTCTCCTTGGTTTCCAGTACCCTAAGCCTTGATTCTGTATCCCTGTATTTTTTAGTAATATCTTCTTTAGAAGTATTCTCAGAGATGATATTCCCAATTCCCTTAATATCGTTTACGAAATTTTCGATGTTTTCCTGAGGTATTCTAATAGTATAGCTTGCGAATTTTAATCCTGACGAATATATGTAGTTATTATGGGAAATATCGGAATTTTCAACATATCCTTTATATTTTTTTATAAGCTCATCCAATTTTTTAGTGGTCTCATCAAATTCTAAAGTTTCCATTGATATGTATACTGTAGTGATAATCTTATCAGGTTCATAGTATTCTTCTTCAGCAGTTTCTGCAGTAGCTATTCCATATTTTGAATTGTCGTAGGCTTCATTTTCGCTAGCTCCTTGGGAAGGGGCAGCATCTCTAGTAAGTTCTTCTTTAATACTTTTAGCACTGCAGCCAGCAATAATAACAATACTCAGCACCAAAGATATTGCAAAAAATAGTTTTCTCTTTTTCATATATCCCATCTCCTTTAGTTAATTATATTAAACTAAAGGCTTTCAGATGTTACAAATTTCTTACAAAATAGTTACAAACCTACAAAAAAGGCTAGAGAAAAGCTCTCTAGCCTAAGCATTCTTAACAAAATTATATAAAGTCTTTACTGGAATTCCTGTTGCACCCTTTGGAAGGTATCCATTTTCATTTGTAGAGTATGCCTTACCTGCAATATCTAGATGTACCCAAGGAGTGTTGTTAACAAATTCGCCAAGGAATAGTCCAGCAGTAATAGTTCCTGCACCTCTGCCACCGCTGTTCTTTAAATCCGCAAAGGTTCCTATGATTTGTTCCTTATATTCTTCGTTGGAAGGCAATTGCCATACAGGTTCTCCTGCCAATTCTGAAGCTTCCTTTATTTCTTTCATTAAATCATCGCTGTTTGTTATTGCTCCAATATTTACATTGCCTAAAGCAACAACACAAGCTCCTGTTAAAGTAGCTACATCAACTATTTTATCAGCTTTTTCTTCTGTTGCAGCATACCAAAGTGCATCTGCAAGTGTCAATCTTCCTTCAGCGTCAGTGCTTACTACTTCAATGGTTTTTCCAGCCATGGAGCTGATTATATCTCCAGGCTTGTATGCTTCTCCAGATATTAGGTTTTCACAAGCTGCAACTAATGCTACAACATTCTTTTCTATTTTAGATTTTGCTATGGCTTTCATGGTACCAATAACGCTTGCAGCACCTGCCATATCATTGAACATAGTTGCCATGCCTTCATGGGTTTTGATGGAATATCCGCCTGAGTCATAGGTAATGCCTTTGCCAACTAAAGCAACCTTCTTGCTGCTGTTTTTGTCTCCATTCCATTTCATAATTATAAACTGAGGTTCATTGGCAGAACCCTTAGATACTGCTAAAAAGGCTTTCATGCCTAGCCCTTCTATTTTTTCCTTCCCAAGTACTTCTACTTCCACTCCTAGTGGTTCTAGTTCTTCTTTAGCCCTTTTTGCCAATTCCTTTGGAGTCAGTACTATGGCTGGCTCGTTAACTAAATCCCTTGTTAGGAAAATTCCATCTATAACATTATAAATTTCATCAATTGCTTCTTGGGCTCTTTCTTTTTTATCTTCCAATACATCCAAGTAAAATTCCTTTACAGCATGTTTATTTTTCTTTTCAGAAAGGTATTTATCGAAGGAGTATTCCGATTGTAATAGCCCTTCAGCAATTGCCATGCAAGTATTTTTGTAGCATAGGTTTTCAAATTTTGGAATAGAAACCTTGGCAGATTCTACTTTTAGTCTCATAAGTTCCTTGCCTACTTTGTAAAATGCTTTTCTAAGGGATTGTAATTTTAGTTTTTCTCTGTCTCCTAGCCCTAAGAATATTACATTTTCATTTGGAGAAATAAGAGAATAAATTTCACATAAATCCCCTTTAAAAATTTCCTTTTTCTTAAGGTAGGTATATAACTCATTGTGTTTTTCAAGCCCTTCTTGTCCTTTGAAGGCCAATAGGACTTCAACATCTCCTTTATTCCCTAATAAAATCTTCATCATTTCACCCCGTTTCAATTTATTTAGATACTCTAATTATACTATACCAAATATTATTTTAAACTCACAAAAAAATAAAAAAGGCAGTCAAAAACTGCCCACATAAAATATACGATTATATCTTCACTCTTCACTATTCATTATATTAACTCTTCACTAAATAAAAAGTGGGCGGTATAGGGCTCGAACCTACGACTTCCACCATGTCAAGGTGGTACTCTACCAGCTGAGTTAACCGCCCAGATTTGTATTTATAATGTTACCATAAATTTAGCTAATTATCAATAGAGGTATAAAAATCAATTTCTGATAATAATAGATTTATTAAAGCCTTTGGAGTATAATATTATTTATTGGAGGTGTAACAGTTGAATAGAATGAAGATGACTAAAATAATCATTTTTCTATTGCTCATATCTATGGCAATAGCAGCATTTATGCCTGTAATCCAGTTGATTTTATATTAAATTGTCATATGCTTATGACAATTTTTTTGATTTAATTAACTTTAAATTTGGTATAAGAGTTTAAAGAGTATTCTTATAGTAAATAATCAAGCATAAGAAAAAATTTATTAATATACAAAAAAAGGAGATTAACTATGTCAAAGGCAATCCTATCGTTGGGACTAACAACTATTGTAGGATTAACTATGGTATTGGGAAGCCTACTTACTTATTTAATTAAAAAGGAAAATAGGGAATTTTTATCCTTGTCTTTGAGTTTTTCCGCAGGGATTATGATATATACAGCATTTATGGCAATACTTCCAGAAGGTATTCACCTTTTGGAAGATAACTTGGGAGAACATGGTTATTATATAGCATTAGCTGCTTTTTTTGGAGGAATGTTTTTAACTTCACTGATTGAGAAGGCAGTCCATAAGCTTGGAGGCCATTCTCATGGCATTGAAGCTGAAGAACATAGTGAGCATAATCATCATACAAATAATCTGGGGATTATGTCTGCCATAGCAGTTGCTATTCATAATTTACCAGAAGGACTTGCAGTGTATACAACAGGGCTTAAGGATTTATCCTTAGCTATTCCAATAGCCATAGGAGTTATACTGCATAATATTCCATTAAGTGTAGCAATTACAATGCCTATGTTTTACGCAACAGGTTCCAGAAAGAGGGGCCTTATATATTCTTTAATTGTTGGCCTATGTCAGCCTCTTGGTGCAGTTGTCGGATATCTTTTCCTATCAAATTATCTTAATGATACAGTACATGGAATTCTCTTTTCAATAGTAGCAGGGATAATGATATTTATTTCATTAGATGAGCATATCCCTACATCTAAAAAAGATGACAACCACCATCTAGGCATTTATGTTACCATATTGGGAATGATAGTCATGGCACTGGCCTTGAATTTTATACATCATCACCATTAGTTCTGTATACACCTCCTATTTTTTGTCAATAATACAAAAAATAGGAGGTGTTCTTATGTTTGATTTTAAAGAAAGAAATGATGAAATAGAGGAAATCCTTGAAAGTTTAGAACATGCCCACAATGAATGGAAGAAAAAGGAAAAGTTCTTTCAAGAAGTAACTGATCCAGATTTGATAGATGTGGCCATATATGAACTTGAAGCATCAAAGATAAAATATATCTATCTATTAAAAAAATTAAGGGAAGCGATGGGAATAAAAAAGGCAATGGCAGACAACGAAGCTAAATAATAAGTAATATTTTCCTATTGCCTCCTATATTATAATATAAGATATAGATAGGATATAGGAGGGATACAATGGGACTTAATACAATTTTTTATTATGCTGCTGGCCTGATTATGTTATATATATTGGGGCTTATTCTTGTTTGGCCTATAAAGAAAATAATGAAATTGATATTTAATGGAATTTTAGGTGGAATTACATTGTTGATATTTAATTTCATTGGAAAATTTTTTGGACTGAGTTTGGCAATAAATCCTATAAATGCCTTGATAGTAGGGTTTTTAGGAGTACCTGGTGTTATACTGCTTTTGATTTTGCAAGTTCTTTTGTAGGACATGGTATGGTTTACAGAAACTGGTAACTTGTGCTATACTTAAATTATGTAAACAAAAAACCAAGGAGGGGGTATATAAATGACAGCACCTAAGTTGCAAGTAGAGAGAAGAGAAGAAACAGGAAAAAATGCAGCTAGGCGATTGAGAAGGGAAAATATGATTCCTGCTGTTATTTATGGGAAGGGAGAAGATAACATAAATGTAAAAGTGGATTCATCAGAGTTTTTGAAAATAAATAGAGGTACAGGGACTTCAGCACTAATTGATTTAGAATTAGAAGGGAAAACAATACCTGTTGTAGTAAAAGAAGTACAAAAGCATCATCTAAAGGACCAAGTTGTCCATATTGATTTTCAAAGATTAAATATGAATGAAGAAGTAAGGTTGACTATACCTATAGTATTGTTAAATAGAGATAATATAAGGCTTCAACCTTCAGTATTAGTTCAATTGTTAGATGAAATCGAAATCGAATGCTTACCAGCTCATATACCACCTGCTGCACAGGTAGATGTTCAATATATGGACTTCTCAACTCCAATAACTGTTAAGGACTTGGATATAGCTAAAAACGAAAACATAACCATATTAAGGGATTTAGATGATATTGTATGTACCTTAACGCCACCATCTGCTCCAAGCGATGAGGAAGAAGAAGAGGAAACTGGCATACCAGAAGCTACTGAAGCAAGTGAAAATAGGATGGAATAATTGAGCTACAAAACCTATATAGAGTTTTCTATATAGGTTTTTTGCATATTAGGGTAAAATTATTAGTGAATAGTTAATAGTGAATAGTTATTCACTATTCACTAAATAAGTGAGGTGTTGTTTTTATGGGTAAAGTTTTAGGTGCAGTAATTTCCCCCCATCCTCCTATAATCGTTTCAGAAATTGGGAGGGGAGAAGAAGTAAAGGCCCAAAATACCATTGATGGGGTTAAGGCTGTAAGCAGTTACATAAAAGAAAAGTCCCCAACTACTATTATAGTCATTACTCCCCATGGGCCCCTATTTAGCGATGCCATAAGTATATCAGCGGAAAGAAATCTATATGGGGATTTTGGAAATTTCTGGCATAAAGAAGTAAAGCTTGAGTTTGAAAATAATCTTGAACTTATGAAGAAAATTATCAACAATAGTCTAAAAGAAGGTATAAGGATAGTAGCAATAGACAATTCAACAGCTAGAAGGTATAGGGTTGAGAATAAATTAGACCATGGCACAATGGTTCCCCTATATTTTGTGGATAAAGTCTATAAAAACTTTAAACTTATCCACATAACTTATGGTTTGTTGTCTCCACAGGAACTTTATAAATTCGGAAGGTGTATAAAAGAAGCAGTATTAGATTCTGACGATGATGTAATTTTGCTTGCAAGTGGAGACTTGTCTCACAGGCTGTCTCATGATGGTCCATATCCATATTCGCCTTATGGAAGAGTCTATGATGAAAAAATAGTTGATGTCATTAGAAAAGGGAATATGGAAGATATAGTAACCTTTGATTTAGAACTGGCAGAAAGGGCAGGAGAATGCGGTTTAAGGTCATTTATGGTAATGGCAGGATTTTTAGATGGTTATAAAGTAGAATCAGAAGTATTTTCCTATGAAGGGCCCTTTGGAGTAGGATACTGTACAGCCAAGTTGGATATTAAAGGGGAGGATTCAGATAAAGATATGTTGAAAATCCTAAAGGAAAGGGAAAGAATGAAAATAGAAGAGTTGAGAAAAAATGAAAGCCCCTATGTAAGGCTTGCAAGGATGAGCCTAGAACATTATATAAAAACAGGGAAATATATAGATGTTCCCCCTGACACTCCTGAAGAACTTCTAAAGGCTAGGAGAGGTGTTTTTGTGTCTTTAAAGAAAAATGGCATGTTGAGAGGATGTATAGGAACCATTGAACCTGTAACAGAAAATGTTGCCCATGAAATCATTAGAAATGCAGTTGCTGCAGGTACTGAGGACCCTAGATTTGATGAGGTTACTGAGGATGAATTGGATTCAATAGTATATTCTGTTGATGTATTGTATGAACCTGAAAAGGTCAATTCAAAGGATGAATTAGATGTGGAGAAATATGGAGTCATTGTTTCATGCGGATTTAGAAGGGGTTTGCTTCTTCCTAATTTAGAGGGTGTAGATACAGTGGATGAGCAAATAAGCATAGCATTAAGGAAAGCCAATATAAGTCCTTATGAAGACTATACCATTGAGAGATTTAGGGTTGACAGATATTATTAAAGGTGTTGGTAGATATGAAAGAAGCCATGTACTATAAAAAAGGAAATAACAAAGAGGTCTACTGCGTTCTTTGCCCTCACTACTGCAAGATAAAGGACGGAAATAAAGGAAGGTGTAGAGCTAGAAAGAACATAGATGGCACCCTCTATACTTTAAACTATGGCAAAGTCACCTCATACGCTTATGACCCAATAGAAAAGAAGCCATTATATCATTTTTATCCAGGAAGCTATATTTTTTCCATAGGCAGTTTCGGATGCAATTTGGCCTGTGAGTTCTGCCAGAATTGGGAAATAGTCTATGAGCAGTCCTTAGTCATCGATGTATCAGATGAAGAAATCATTACCCTTGCCAAAAGCAATGATTCCATAGGTATAGCTTTTACTTACAACGAACCAAGCATATGGTATGAATATGTCCTTGATATTTCAAAGAAAACTAAGGAATTAGGATTAAAAAATGTTTTGGTTACCAATGGGTATATAAACCAAGAGCCCTTGGAAGAGATATTGCCCTATATCGATGCCATGAATATTGACTTAAAATCCTTCAATGACTTTTATTATAGGCATTATTGCAAAGGGACTTTAGAGCCTGTATTAAGGACTATTGAGATTGCAGCAAAAAAAACCCATGTGGAAATAACGACTTTGTTGGCAGGTAGCGAAAATTCGTCTTCTGAGGAAATTGAGAATTTAGCCAAGAGAATAGCGGAGATAAATAAATCCATTCCTCTTCATTTCAGCAGGTATTTTCCTGCATATAAGATGAAAATTCCTCCAACTAAATTGGAAATTTTAGTGGAGGCTCAAAAAATAGCAAGAAAATATCTTGATTATGTTTATATAGGCAATGTATGGGGGATAGACAATAATACCTATTGTCCAAAGTGCCATGAGAAATTGGTTGATAGGACATTGAGGAAGAAAGTCATGTCCGTAGAAAATGGAAAATGCAGCAAATGCCAGTACAAAATAAATTTAATATATTAATATTTGCCCCTTGCCAAGCACGAAATTTAATAAATGGAATAAAAATATAGTAACAGGGCAATAATTGTAATAGATGCTTGGGTGAGGGGTGTTTTTATGTATTGTAAAGTATGCGGGAATGAAAGTATAGCATTAAATATTCTAGGGCAAAATATATGTAAAAAATGTGTAGATGAAATTATAGAAACATTTCCATGGGATGAAAATTATGATTATTATAAGAACATGATAAGGATAATGTTTGGGTACTACATATCTGAAAGACAAATATTAAACCCCGTAAATTAATATGGGGTTTTTTCAATTTTTAGGTTTATATATTTTTGAAAGTGATATATAATATGTAAGAAATTTAAATTTAGGAGGAATGTATGGGATGAGAACCCCTGTTTTTGATGCACTAAAGAAGTTGAAGGAAGAAAACAGCGTATTCTTTCACATGCCAGGCCACAAAGGGAAAAATACATTGGTAAACTGGGGAGAATATATACCAGCAATTGATACAACTGAAACAATAGGTATGGATAATCTTCTTGACCCTAGGGGTATTATTAATGAAAGCGAAGAATTAGCTGCCAAGGTTTTTGGTGCTAAATATACCCTATATGGGGTAAATGGTTCAACAGGAAGTATATATATTGCATTGGCAGCTATAACAAAGCCAGGAGATAAAATCTTAGTTCAAAGGAATTGCCATAAAGCAGTATATAATGCCATGATTTTAAATAGATTGAATCCAGTTTATGTTTATCCCAACTATAACCAAAAATACCATATAATGACAGGTATTGACCCTAATGATGTAGATGAGGCTTTGTCAAAGGACAAGGACATAAAAGCAGTAGTTATAACTTATCCAAATTACTATGGAGTATGTAGCAACTTGGATGCAATAGCAAAAATAGTGCACAAACATAATCGAATATTAATGGTAGATGAAGCCCATGGGCCGCACATGACATTTTCAAAGAGGCTGCCTAAATCAGCATTAGAATGTGGTGCAGATATAGTAATACAGAGTACCCACAAGACTTTGCCTTCTTTTACTCAAACATCCATGATTCATGTGGGCAGTGACAGGGTAGATATAAATAAACTTAGAGACAGGTTCCAGCTATTTACTACAACATCACCTTCATATCTGTTTACTGCTTCCAATGAAATAGCGACAGCCTATATGGATACTGATGAAGCAAAGATGAGGCTTGAATGGAATATAGATAAATGTGAAGAAACCATAAAAAGGTTAAATCAAATCGACAGGGTATTTGTATTTACAGGAGATGAAGAAGATAAAACAATATATGCTAAGGACAATACGAAGATATTGTTTAGAATAGATGGCATAAAAGCTACCCAGGTTAAAAAGGATTTATATACTAAACACAATATTAGAATAGAAATGACTGACTATTATTATGCTTTGGCCTTGACATCCCTAATGAATGAAGAAAGGGACTATGAAAGGTTGATTACAGCAGTAGAAGATTTAGCAAAGAATAGCCCTTATGAAGAAATAGTCCCAATGAAGGTAGAAATAACTATGCCAAAGATTATAATGCCAATATATGAAGCATATCATAGTAATAAAAAGCAAATAGATTTAAAGGATAGTATTGGCAGAATATCTGCTACTTCAATAATTCCTTATCCACCAGGAGTACCATTGGTAGTACCAGGTGAAGAAATAACAGAAGAAGTATATGACCAAATAGTATCTCTTATGGAAAACAATATAGAAATAGTCGGTTTAATGGGATATAATAAAGATAGATTAGTCGTAGTAGAATAGGAAAGGAAGGCTATTGTGAAGGGAAAATTCATAGCATTAGAAGGACCTGATGGCTCTGGAAAATCTACTATATTGAAATTAATCGAGAATTATCTATCTCATAAAGGTATAGATTTTATTACTACTAGAGAGCCAGGCGGAACTGATATTGGCGAGAAAATCCGTAAAATAATTTTAGATAATAAAAACACAAACATGGCAGAAGAAACAGAAGCACTGCTATTAGCAGCTGCCAGGGCCCAACATGTGCATGAAAAGATAATACCAGCTTTAGAAGAAGGAAAATTAGTAATCTGTGATAGGTTCGTCTTATCAAGCCTTGCATATCAAGGCGTTGGAAGAGGTTTGGGCATTGAAGAAGTTAAATCTATCAATGACTTTGCCATAAGGGGAATCTATCCAGATTTAATCCTATTTTTCTATGTTGATCCAGAAATAACTTTAAAGAGGAAAATAGTGAAGAAAAACGCTGATAGGCTTGAATTGGAAGGAAGCTTATTTCACAAAAAAGTTTATGAAGGATATATGAAGCTTATTAAAATCTATCCAAAGAACATCAAGATAATAGACGCCAACAAACCAATTGAAGAAGTCTTCAAGCAAAGCATCGAAGAAATAGAGAACCTTTTGGGTAAAGGGGAGTGATTTTGTGAAATTAATTATCTGTATAGTACAGGACCAAGATGCTGGAGCATTAATAGATGATTTAACTCAACATCAATTTAGGGTAACTAAATTGTCTTCTACAGGAGGGTTCTTAAAATCAGGGAATACCACTTTGCTAGTTGGTGTTGAAGAAAAAGAAGTTGATTCTGTTTTGAGAATTATAGAAGAAAACTGTAAGACTAGGGAAATTACAACATCCTTAATGACAATGAATATGCCAGGAGATACCTATATGCCATTCCCACTAGAAATTAGAGTAGGCGGTGCTACAGTGTTCGTGTTGGATGTAGAAAAGCATATTAAGGTATAGGAGGGAATGATTTGAAACTCATAATTGCCATTATTCAGGATGATTATATAAATATGGTAATAAAAGCATTAATGAATAATAAAATAAGGGCTACAAAACTTGCTTCAACTGGTGGATTTTTAAAGTCAGGGAATACTACACTGCTTATAGGTGTAAATAACGACGAAGTAGACAAAGTAGTTGAATTGATTAGTGAACAATGTAAAAGCAAGAATGTCAAGTCTGGAAAAGGTGAAGTAACAGTTGGAGGAGCAAACTTATTCATCATAGACATTGATAGGCATATAAAACTTTAAATTGAGGGTGTCAAATGGATTTCAAAGAAATAATAGGTCATGAAAAACAGATTGAATCCTTAAAAAATTCCATAAGAAGAGGAACTGTAAGCCATAGTTATCTTTTTGAAGGTGAAGAGGGATTAGGGAAGAAGCTTGTTGCGCATGCTTTTTCTAAAGCGCTGTTGTGTGAAAGTGGACAAGATGAGCCATGTAATGTTTGTAATTCCTGTATTAAATTTGACAGCTTCAATCATCCTGATTTCAAAGTTATTTCTCCAACAAATGATGTGATTCCTATAAAAGAAATCGTTGATTTAGTAAAAGATACATCTGTCATGCCTTTTGAAAGCAAGAGAAAAGTCTATATTATAGATGACTGCCATACCATGAGGCTGGAAAGTCAAAACGCCCTTTTAAAAACCCTAGAGGAACCACCGGAATATATAACCATAATTTTAATTACTTCTCAAAAGGATAAAATAATTCCAACTATTCTATCGAGATGTCAAATAATTAAGTTTCATTCCCTAGATAGCTCAAAAATAGTAAATATTTTGGTTGAGAAATATAATTTGGAAGTTAACAGAGCCAGATTTATTGCAAACTTTTCAAAAGGCTCATTAAAAAAATCACTTGAACTAGCTATTTCTAGTGATTTTTTTAATATGAGAGAAAAAGTTATAAGCATCATTGACAGCTTACTTAAGGGAGAAAAGATAAAAGCTATTACTTCTATGGATTTCTTCAATGAAAATAAGGAACATGCAGAAGAAATATTGGACATTATGATTTATTGGTTTAGGGACTTGCTTATCCTTAAAGAAACAGGGGACATTGACTTATTAATAAATAAGGATATGGTTGAAAAATTATCCAGCCAAACTTTTATAGATTTAAGGAAAATAAATGATATAATATATAGAATAGACGAAACAAAAACAAACTTAAAAAGGAATGTCAATTATAACTTGCTTATAGAAACAATGCTTCTCAGTATATAGGAGGAATTATTTAATGGTTAAAGTAGTCGGAGTTAGATTTAAACGTGCAGGGAAAATATATTATTTTGACCCTGGTGATATAGATGTAAAGCTAAATGATTTTGTAATAGTAGAAACTGCAAGAGGCATAGAATTTGGACATGTTGTGGTAGGGCCAAAGGAAGTGCCAGAAGAGGAAATAGTGGCTCCATTAAAAAATGTTATAAGGGTAGCAACAGATGAGGACTTTGAAATCCATAGGGAGAACAGGAGAAAGGCAAAGGAAGCCTTGGCAATATGCGAAAAGAAAGTGGAAGAACATGGGTTAGAGATGAAGCTAGTTGATGTTGAATATACCTTTGACAACAACAAGGTAATCTTTTACTTCACTGCTGATGGCAGAGTGGATTTCAGGGAATTGGTTAAGGATTTGGCTGCTATTTTCAAGACTCGAATCGAGCTAAGGCAAATAGGCGTTAGAGATGAAGCGAAGATGATAGGGGGTTTAGGCCCTTGCGGCAAGCCTGTGTGCTGTGCCCAATTTTTAGGAGAATTTGAACCTGTATCAATAAAGATGGCAAAGGAGCAAAATCTATCTTTAAATCCTACTAAGATTTCAGGTTTATGTGGAAGGCTTATGTGCTGCTTGAAATTTGAGCATCAAGTATATGAGGAACTACTGCAAAAGATGCCTAAGATTGGTGCCATTGTAAATACTCCTGAAGGTAAAGGAACAGTAATAGAAACTTTCACATTACTTGAAAAAGTCAAAGTAAAGGTAAGGCTTCCAGATATGACAGATGATTTATTTTTATTCCATATAAATGACATTGAAGATACAGGAGAAATGGACCCAGCCTATGAAAAATCTGGAGAAGCAGCTGAATTACCAGCAACAGAAGAAGCAAACATTGAAGAATTGGAAGAAAGTGAATTTAATGAAGTTAGCGGTTTAGATGATGTAAATGATGATGAAAATGGAGAAAAGGATTTACATTATGTAAGTGAAGAAAGGGAAATTAATGAAGAAGTCCAAGCAGAAAATCAAGAAGCACATCAAATAGAAAATGAAGTAACTGAAAGTGAAACAAGTGAAATAATCCTAGCAGATGATGAAGAAACAGAAGTTATTGAGGAAATTTATGAAGATAATGCTATTATTGAAGATAAAGTGGCAAATGTACAAGAATTGGAATCAGATGAAAAAAGAGACATAAATAATGAAAATGATAAAGATGATGAAGAGGTTGAGGATAAAGATTAAGGAAATTTAACAAAATGACTAAATATATAAAAATCTCTTTAATTGTATAATAAAATCTGATAGAATATTTATGTATTAGTCATTACCTTGACAAAGGGGGGTGTATTAAATGGCATACAAGATTACTGATGCTTGCATAGCTTGCGGTTCTTGCCAAGCAGAATGCCCAACTGGTTCAATTTCTGAAGGCGATATTTATGTTATAAACCCTGATACTTGCATTGATTGTGGTGCGTGTGCAAATGTTTGTCCTGTAGATGCTCCACAACCAGCATAACATTAAAAAAAAGACCCTTTCGGGTCTTTTTTAGTACATTTTAACAATGCACAATGCACAATTCACAATGCACAATTATATTTAGTGAATAGTTCAGGTAAGCAGCGAAATTTACTCCTATAAATTATTAACTTTTCACTATTCATTATTAATTAAGATATTAATAATTGAGAATTGTGCATTCTTCATTGTGAATTAATTACAATTGTGCATTAAACATTGTGAATTGTGAATTGATAAAAGTAGAAAGGTGTTGTTAATGCTAAATCCCAATGAGCGCATAGATATTATTCCTGGTACAAATTACAAGATAATCCAAAACAAAGAAAAGTTTTCCTATGGAATGGATGCCATTTTGTTGTCCTCTTTCGTCAAGGCTAAGGGAGTAGTAGTTGATTTAGGTACAGGGACGGGAATTATCCCCCTTAGGATATACAATGAAGAAAATGTGGATATAATCTATGGTGTGGAAATACAAGAAGAAGTTGTCAATATGGCTAAAAGGTCTGTAGAATTAAACAATCTTCAGGATAAAATTAAGATTTTGAATGCTGACTTAAAGGAATTGACAAAACACTTTAAGAAGGCTTCAGTGGATGTGGTAACAACAAATCCACCATATATTAAAAAGGGTGCACTAATTAATCCCGCAGAAAACTTTGCCATATCCCGCCATGAAATTGCCTGCACAATAGAAGATATAATAAAGATTTCCAGTTATTTGCTGAAGCCATTAGGAAAGCTTTATATGGTACATAGGCCAAACAGGTTGGCAGATATAATATACAATCTTAGGAAATACAATATAGAACCTAAATATATAAGGTTCGTTCAACCTAAGATAGGTAAGAAGCCAAATCTGGTCTTGATGGAATGCGTAAAAGGCGGAAAGCCAGATTTAAAGTTTTATGACCCATTAATAGTCTATAATGACGACAACACTTATACTGATGAAATATTTAAAATATATGGAATGACAAAAGATGATATCCGAACATTGGAGTGATAAGATGAAAAAAGGGACACTGTATATATGCCCAACTCCTATAGGGAATCTTGAAGACATAACCTTGAGGGTATTAAAGGTATTAAAAGAGGTAGATTTAATAGCTGCAGAAGATACAAGGCATACAATTAAGCTTCTCAATCACTATGGTATAAAAAAGCCTTTAACATCATATCATGAGCACAATATTAAGGAAAAGGGAATTGAGCTAACAGAAAAGCTAAATCAAGGAATTAATATAGCCCTTGTATCAGATGCAGGAATGCCGGGCATATCTGACCCCGGAGCAGATTTGATAAAAAAAGCCATAGATGAAGGCATCGATGTAGTACCCCTTCCTGGACCAACTGCCAGCATTACTGCATTAATCATATCAGGTCTTCCTACAGACAAGTTCATCTTCTATGGTTTCCTTTCCTCAAAGAGAAATGAAAGAATTAAGGAATTAGAAGAAATAAGAAAGTACAAGATGACAACAATTATATATGAAGCTCCCCACAGGCTGCTGGATTTACTTGAAGACATGGATAAAGTATTAGGCAATAGGAGAATATCTATTTCAAGGGAGCTAACAAAAAAATATGAAGAAACTTTTAGAGGAACACCAATGGAAGCTTTGGAAAAATTCAAATCCTCAGGCGTAAAGGGAGAATTTGTAATCGTAGTTGAAGGAAATAAAGAAGAAGAAAATTTAGATATAGATATAGAAGAAATTTTAAGGGAATATATAAGTCGAGGATATACCAAAAAAGAAGCTGTCAAAATTATCTCCCAAAAATATAATTTGCCTAAAAATGATGTCTATAAAATAAGCCTTAAATTAGATTAACAAATACACCAAATATAGTTAATAGTGTATAACGAATAGTGAATAGTTTAGGTATGAAGCAAATAAATTCGCTTCTACTATAAAAAACTTTTTAACCTTTTACTATTCACTATTCACTATTAACTTTACCAATTCACAATTTAATCAATTATATAAATGGAAAAAATTGTGAATTGTGCATTGTGAACTGATGAAGGGGGCTGGTTTTCATTTACAACATACACAATGACCTAAAGGAGAAAATTAGCAGCTTAAACGACCTATTATACGAAAAATACAATACCATATTTTCTCAAGATAGAGAGTTTTTAAGAACGTTTATAAGACAATATATCGGGCAAATTAAACCCATGGAAAAGCTTGATAATAAGCATCTTGCTTTATATGAGGCAAAAGGTGGTATTGTTGGAGTAGATGGATCTACAAACAGAGTAGGTGGAAGTTACCCTCACTTTGTAGAAGTCTTTCAAGGTTTAGCCAAATCCACTTTAATGAAGGACGAGCCTATCTATAAGGCAGATATTTATTCCCCACTGTTTTCAAATATTCAAAAGAATGTTTTGGAAGAAGACGAAAAGAAGGAAATAGAAACTAAAAACAGATTATTATCTGACATTGAGGTAAAAGTTGCATTGGAGGCTGTAAAAAGATATAAGCCCTTTGGAGTATTAATGGATGGTTCATTAATTAGATACTATATATATTCCTATGATTTATGGATGCAGTTAAGAAGTGAATGTGAAGAAAAAGGTATTATACTTGTAGGAGTTATAAAGGATATAAAAACAACGATAATAGGCGACAAGCTTGGCGACGTTTACCCACAATTTAGGATAAATGCCTATGACAGGGAGCTGTTGTTTGGAATATTAGATTATGGGGAAGTAATAATCATTGATGATGATGTAAACAGCAAGAAGAAATCAGGATATTCGTCTGTTTTCATGAGGTCTTCACGATCCCCAGCAGTTATTGGAATGGATATAATAGACAGTCAAAAGGATTATTTGGAAGAAATGAGTAGACTTATCTTTACTTTGACACCAGAAAACAGCAGAGGAGTACCTTTATGGCTTGATTTGGTAGATAAGGAAGTCCAAATTTCCGATGCCCTAATGAAGGGATTGCTTGAAAGGTACTTGGACAGGGGCTTATATGAAAGATTTTTCGTATCAGAAAGAGCTAAAAGAACTTTATAATAATTCACAATTCACAGTTTTATCAATTATATAAATGGAAATAATTGTGAATTGTGCATTGACTAAGTGCATTGTGAATTAATTAAGTGAATTGTGCATTATAAATTGATTTAGTGCATTGTGAATTGACAAAGGAGGTGTTTCTATGAAAGTAGTTGGCATAACTACCCAACAGGAAGTTTACATAGGCTCTAGGGATAGAAACTTTAGAATAAATGAATTTGTAGTAATTGAAGATCCGCAACAAAAGGATTTATTGGGGGAAGTCGTTGAAGCATATACCTTTAATAGATATATTCCTCTAAACATTGGCGGAGATTTCATAGACAATTCTGTTTTGGAATCCTTAAAGTCTTTGGGTTATAATATAGACGAAGAGACTATTTATGTTGCAAAAGTAAGGTTACTAAACGAAGCTTTATATCCAATTCAAACTGGTTCAGATGTAAGGCTGCCTAAGTTTAATGAAATAAAGAACCTAATGATTAAGGCGACCAAGGAAGATGGCTTGGTTTTAGGAACTATTAGGAATACAGACGATATGGCAGGTGAAATGGACCAAGAATTTAAGAATCTATTATATACCTTTGAAGACAATGAGTTATGCCCTCAAAGGGAAATTCCATTTATATTGGATTTGAAATCCATGTACCAGTATCCTCACATAGGTGTCTTTGGTGGTTCTGGCTCAGGCAAGTCCTTTGGCCTTAGGGTAATACTTGAGGAGTTAATGAGGCACAATATACCAACTATCGTATTAGATCCCCATTTTGAAATGGACTTTAGTGAAAATGCACCATATTTTGAAAACAGCGAAATAGATTTTACTGATAGATTTAAATGCTTGCAAGTAGGATACCATGTTGGTGTAAAATTCCAGGATTTAAGTCCTCAAGATTTAAAAAACCTACTAGATGCTGCATCGCCAATTACGGATGCTATGAACAATGCAGTAGATGTATTGTTTAAATATAATGATTCATTTCAAAGTTTTTATGATAGAATAAAGATGTTAATTGAAGCTCAAGAAGAAGGTTCTTTAGAAAAAATTGAAAACAGGATAAACCAAGCGGAAAATGAAGAGGAAAGAAAAGCATGGGAGAAAAGAAAAGAACTCTATTTGTCCTATGATAAGACATGCCCATACAGCTCTGTTAGAGGCATAATGTGGAGGTTAAAAAGGCTAGACAATGAAGGCATATTTTCTAAGGATATAAGAGAGATTGAAGATGGTCTTCAAAGAGGAAAACTGATTGTCATTCAAGGTAATACTAGGATACTTCAAGTATTCAGTACCTATCTATTAAATAACCTTTATCATAAGAGAAGGGATTATAAGGATTCACAGTACAAGAATACACCTTCTGATTATTTCCCACCATTTATAATAGTTACTGATGAAGCCCACAATTTTGCACCAAAGGGTTATAACTCCCCATCCAAGTCAATATTGAAGGAAATATCTCAAGAAGGAAGAAAATACGGAGTATTTCTAATTTTAGCTACCCAAAGGCCTACCCTCTTGGATGAAACCATTACTGCTCAGTTAAATACTAAATTTATCTTCAGAACCGTAAGGGCCTCAGACATTCAAACTATAAAGGAAGAAACAGACCTTACTGTAGAAGAAACAAGAAGGCTTCCATATTTGAGAACAGGAGATGTGTTTATATCTTCTGCAGCTATGGGAAGAACCATATTTGCAAGAATAAGGGCAGCTATTACATCTAGCCCCCATACAGAAAACCCATTTGATGAATTGAAAAATAAGGAAAAAGAAGACGAGGATAGATTTTTAAATATGATAAAGACCAAACTTCCCATAATGGAAACCGACTTAATAAATCTCATATCAGAACTGGAAAAGGAATATGATGTTACATTTACTGTGAATTCTTTGGAAGATAGGTTAAAAACACTAGCAAAAAAAGGATTGATATGTAGGGAAGAAACAATTTTTGGGTATAAATATTATATTCCTAAAGCTAATTAAGTACCAGGGTGGTAATACTCATGAATTCGGTTAAAAGAAGGTACATTTTATTTGGAATTATATTAACAGTTATAGTAACTGTAGGGTTAATTTTTGAGTATATTCATTTAAACGAGATTATAACCAGTGAAAAGAAAGAATCCATCGATAGGTCCTTAGAATATTTAAGATATCAAATAAATAGCAATTTAAAGCTTCACAGCCAATATGCTGTTGCTGCAGCAGAGTACATTTCCCTGGGGAACTGGACAGAAGATGGAGTTAAGGAATATTTTGAAAAAATTATGGAAAATGACCCTTACATAAAATCCGTTTATTTTAAAGACAAAGACAATAGATTAATTGCCACAGATAGTGCCAATTCGCCTAAAAGCTATGAATGGGTAGAAGAAAACTTCAATACAATGGATATAGAAAATGACAGATTATTTTATTCAGATATTATTCAGGATTCGCTAGAAAATGAACCTATTATTGCCATTGCTAAGCCAGTTTATGATAGAAACAGTGAATTTATAGGAGCAGTGGTATGCGACATCAGCTTAGAAAAGATAATAGATATTGTTGAAGAAACTGATACAGATGATTTGGGATATTCATTTTTAATTGATAGTACTGGCAATATCTTCGCACATCCAGGATATAAAGATAAATCAAGTAAAGAAATAGTAAATATAAACTCCATTTCTGAAAATACACACAATGAATTGAAGAAGATAAAAAGCGGTGAAATAGAAGTAGAATTAAATGGAGTATTAGGCCATTTATTCTTCAAGCCCATTGAAAATACGGACTGGGTTATTGGGAATTTTATGTCTTCAAATGACCTTAGAAAAAATGAATGGAATATGATTGATTTGTATGCCACTTCGTTAGGGGTATCACTGGCTATCTTTGTCATTTTCATGTATTTGCAAAGTAAAAGCATAATTCAACCAATTATGAAGCTAGATGATGATATTAGAAATATCAACATTGAGAAAAATATAGAATACAGGCTTCCAATAGATATAATGGATCCATTTATAGAATTGAGAAAATCAATTAATTTAGCTTTAGATAAGGCTCAAGAATTCTTTGAACAAATAGAAAAGGATAAAGAAGAATTGATGTCCCAACATAAGGAATTAATTGCATCTTACAATGAACTGGCGGAGAATATTGAACAGAGAAAGATTTTAGAGGAAAAATTAAGAGACCTGTCTTACCGGGACCAATTAACTGGATTATACAACAGAAGATTCTTTGATGAAATGATTCACAAGCTTGATAGAGAAGAAAACTTGCCACTGGCTATAATTATGGCAGATGTTAATGGATTGAAGTTAATAAACGATTCCTTTGGACACATTATTGGAGATGAGCTATTAAAGAGCATAGCAAGAATTATAAAGAAAGGCATTAGGGAAAGTGATATTGCTTGCAGGTTAAGCGGAGATGAATTTGTAATTATTCTACCCAAAACAACATTGGAGGATGCAAAGAAAATAATAGATAGATTAAAGGATTTAAGTTTTGGCAGGAGATTTTTGAAGGATAAAGGAATAGATATAGAAATATCTGTAGCCTATGGTATAGGAGTTAAAGACAAGCCTAATATGGATATTTTGCAAGTAATTAAGGAAGCAGAAGACTACATGTATTCTCGAAAGCTATTTGAAGGATCCAAAATGAGAAGCAGAACCATAGAAACCATAGTTGATTTCTTATACAAAAAAAGCAAAAGAGAAGAAGAACACTCAAAAAGGGTGGCTGAACTCTGCAAGCAAATGGCTATTGCTTTAAATTTGCCTGAGGATAAAGTTGAAGAAACCTATACTGCTGGGCTGCTTCATGACATAGGGAAAATTGCAATTTCTGATGATGCGTTGAATAATTATGAACCATATTCTAATAAAGGATGGGAAAAAATAAAGAAACATCCTGAAATAGGATATAGGATACTCAGCACAGTAAATGAAATGGGGCAAATAGCAGAATATGTACTTTACCATCATGAAAGGTATGATGGTTTAGGACATCCAAAAGGTCTAAAGGGGAAAGAAATACCACTAGTTTCGAGAATAATAGCCATTGTAGACACTTATGAAATGTTGTCTTCAGATATGCCAAATAAAAAGGCTATATTAGAAGATGAAGTAATAGAAAAGCTTTTGAGAAATGCAGGTACTCATTTTGATCCAGAACTAGTGGAAATATTTATTGAGAAAGTACTCAATATTAAATTGATGAAATTAAATTAATATTGGCAAAAAATTATTAGGCTCTCTATATAGAGAGCCTAATAGTTTTCAATTATTCAAGTATATATACTTTTACTTTCCTTTTGCCAAATTTAGCTACATCTTGTGAGTTTTCAAAGAATAAGTCAATCCTATTTCCCTTGATTGCTCCTCCTGTATCTTCAGCTACAGCAAAACCATAATCTTTTGATCCATCTAGGCTTTGGATATATAATTTTGTACCTAGTGGAATTACCTTAGGGTCTACAGCTACAACACCTGGCCTAGCCTTTGTGCCAGAAGCTGTTATGCCGTAGTATTTATCCCCTGGCAGCTTTTTACAGCTTTCATATGATAAATCATAGGCAGTTGCTGTCATAACAATGGCTTTTTTATACCTGACACTGCCTCTTGATGTCACAAGAATATCTTTTGTGCCTCTTTCCATAATTTCATTTATGGGTTCTGTAATTACCTCTTGCCCCACTATTATAGTTGAGGCAACTTGACCATTAACGATTTCCTTTTTAACAGTAACTTTTCTAAGCCCATCTTTACCTTTTTGGATAGTCCTTGTTGTTCCAATATCCAATTTTGGATTTTTATTAACAACTTTTTCAAAAGGAATAACCTCATCATATGTTTCAAAAACTTCTTCAACCCTGTAGACTTCTATTGTACTTCCAGGGGATACTTTTTCTTCCAAACTTGGATTAGTGAAATCCTTCTCTCCTAGTTGTATGCTATTGTCAGCCAAAATGCTTTTTACAGTATCATGGGTTGATTTCACATCTACTAACACTTTATCCACTGAAATAGTGTACACTTTCGGATTTTTTATAACAATAGTCATGTTGTCTACAAGGGTTACATCTAATGGGTGGCTTATGTAAGCCCCTTCTTCCAATGTTATATTTTCTTTTAGGAGAAGTTCTTCCAATGTATTAGCATTTGAGGTAAAAGATTTTTCTTCATTGTCTAAGATTATGGTAACTTTAGTTAAATTGCTTTGATATAAGTATATTCCTAAGGATATAGTTAATGCTATAGCTAGGAGTATCAATACTGGAATTTTCTTCTTCCAATTTGTTGGTTGAGTTTCCATATTATACCTCCTATTTTTTAACTATTTATGTATTGTATCCAATAAAAATTATTTTGTCAAATTTTTGAAGTAGAAGACATAATATTCTGAAAAAAACATCATATTTTTTATTATATATCTTGTACAATCTATATGTTATACAAAAACTGGATAATTATACATTTTTTAATAAAAAAACATGTTAGTTGACTAAAATTTTTACTTTGAGTATAATAATATATCAAATAAGGTAAAATATAGAAATGACATTAAAAATTGCAAATTCAAAGGTAGTGAAGGGGAGAGTAGGATAAATTTTAATCTAAAGAGAGCTGGGTAAGGTGAAAGCCAGTGATTAAAATTATTCCGAAGATGGCCCCGGAACCTTGTGGTCGATATGTAGGCCACGACGGAAGCAGCCGTTACGCTGTAAGGTTTTAAACCTACTGAGGCCTAAATCGCAAGATTTAGGCGAATTAGAGTGGTACCACGAAGTCAACCTTCGTCTCTAAGAGATGAAGGTTTTTTATTTAGTTAATTTCCAACAGGATAACTATTCATTAATTAGTTATTCACTATATTTACTATTGATTGTTAACTATTAACTATTCACTATTAACTATTAACTAAAAATATGGGGGGTTATGAGAAGTGAAAAAATACTACTTGACTACACCAATTTATTATCCTTCTGACAATCTACACATTGGACACACTTACACAACAGTAGCTGCAGATGTAATTAAGAAGTTTAAGAAGATGCAGGGATACGATGTATATTTTGTTACAGGTACTGATGAACACGGACAAAAAATTCAAAACAAGGCAAAGGAAAATGGATTAAGTCCAAAGGAATATGTAGATAAAATTGTTGCAGATATTAAAAAACTTTGGAAGCTGTTAGAAATTGATTATGACACTTTCATAAGGACCACAGACCCACAACATGAAAAAGCAGTTCAGGACATATTCATGAAGTTGTATGAAAAAGGAGAAATATATAAGTCAACATATAAGGGCCTTTACTGTACTCCTTGCGAATCTTTCTGGACAGAGTCCCAATTAGTAGATGGAAAATGTCCAGATTGCCATAGAGAAGTTCATCCTGCAGAAGAAGAAGCATATTTCTTCAGGCTTTCAAAGTATAGGGATAAGCTGTTAAAGTTTTATGAAGAACATCCAGATTTTATCCAACCTGAATCTAGGAAAAACGAAATGATTAATAACTTCTTAAAAGATGGTTTGGAAGATTTATGCGTAACAAGAACAAGCTTTGACTGGGGAGTTAAGGTTCCTTTTGATCCAAAACATGTAATATATGTATGGATAGACGCCTTAGCTTGCTATATTACAGCTTTAGGATATGGTTCAGATAACGATGAGAACTTCAAAAAATATTGGCCAGCTGATGTCCACCTAGTTGGCAAGGAAATTGTCAGGTTCCACACCATAATATGGCCAGCACTTTTAATGGCTTTAGGATTAGATATACCAAAGAAGGTATTTGGCCATGGCTGGATATTGTTTGAGGACGATAAGATGTCTAAGTCTAAAGGAAATGTAATTTATCCTGAACCACTTATTGAATTATACGGTATAGATGCATTTAAATACTTCTTATTGAGGGAATTCTCCTTTGGCCAAGATGGAAACTTCAGCAGGGAAAAATTCTTGCAAAGATTAAACTCCGACTTGGCAAATGACTTAGGAAACTTGGTAAGCAGAACTGTTACCATGATTCAAAAATACAATGATGGAGTAATACCATCACCAGCAGTGGAAGAAGAAATAGATAAGTCCTTGAAAGATTTGGCTGTTAGTATTGCACCTAAAGTTGAAGAATACATGGACCAACTAAACTTCTCACAAGCATTAGAGGAAATATGGAAGCTAATTAGAAGGACAAACAAGTATATAGATGAAACTACACCATGGATTTTGGGAAGCGAAGGCAGGAAAGATAGGCTTGATACAGTACTTTACAACCTAACTGAATCCTTAAGGATTATAACAATATTGATTAAGCCATTTATGGAAAAGACATCCTTAGAAATAAGAAGGCAATTAGGAATTGATGGAGAAATCTTGTGGGAAGATTCAAAGGTTTGGGGTAAACTAGAAGTAGGTGGAAAAGTAGGAGATAGGAAGATAATATTCCCAAGGCTTGACATTCAAAAAGAATTGCAAAAACTAAATGAAGCTAATGAAAAGCTAATAATAGAAAGAAGCAAAGTGAAGAAGGAAAATAAAGAAGAAGCTAAAGAGGAAATAGAAGAAATTACAATCGACGACTTTAAAAAAGTTCAATTAAGGGTAGCAGAAGTTATTTCTTGCGAAAACCATCCTAATGCTGATAAACTATATGTATTGAAGTTGAAATTAGGGGAAGAAGAACGACAAGTCGTATCAGGAATTAAAAAATACTATAAACCAGAGGACCTAGTAGGCAAAAAGGTAGTAGTAGTTGCAAACTTAAAGCCTGTGAAACTTAGAGGTGTTGAATCTAAGGGAATGATATTGGCTGCAGAAGACACAGAAGGAAATCTTACTTTAGTATCAACCCTAGAAGACATAGCTTCCGGTGCAACAATTTCATAAAATTATAATAGATAAAAAATCGTTAAATTGTTGAAGGAGATGGAAAATGCTATTAATAGACAGCCATGCACATTTAGATGATGAGAGATTTGATAAGGACAGGGATGAATTAATAAGAAGCCTAGAAAGCAATGGAATTGAGCTGGTGATTAATGTTGGTGCTGATTTAAAGTCCAGTATTGCATCAGTATCGCTGGCTGAAAAATATCCAAACATCTATGCAGCAGTTGGAGTTCATCCCCATGATGTTAAGGACATGGATGAATCAACATTAGAAATAATAAAATCTCTGGCAAAAAGGGATAAGGTTGTAGCCATTGGAGAAATCGGATTAGATTATTACTATGATAATTCTCCAAGGGAAGACCAGAGAAAATGGTTTAAAAGGCAGTTGGAATTAGCAAAGGAGCTAGGCTTGCCAGTTATTATACACTCTAGAGATGCTCAACAGGAAACCTTCGACATCATAAAAGAAGCCCAAGATGGGAGATTAAGAGGTGTAATGCACTGTTACTCTGGCAGCAAGGAAATGGCAAATGAATACATTAAACTTGGCTTTTACATTTCCATTGCAGGGCCAGTTACCTTTAAGAATGCAAGGGTAGTAAAGGAAGTTGCTAAAGAAGTTCCTCTAGATAAGCTTCTTGTTGAAACAGACAGCCCATACCTTGCTCCAGAACCTCATAGGGGAAAACGAAACGAGCCCATTTTTGTGAAGTTCGTAGCAGGTACCATAGCTGAAATCAAAGGAATATCCTTTGAAGAACTAGCTAAGGCTACAAATAGGAATACTAAAGAATTGTTTGGGATTAAATAAGCAGCGATTTACTCGCTGCTTATTAAATGCTTTATTTTATGAAATTATAGGGTATAATATTTACAGTGAATAGTTAAGAGTGAATAGTGAATTGATATAGAAAGAGGGAAATTGATGATAAAAGAGGTAATAGTGGTAGAAGGAAAAGACGATATTACAGCGGTAAAAGCAGCTGTAGATGCAGAAGTAATAGCTACAGGAGGTTTTGGATATAAAAAGGAATTTATAGATACTTTAAAAAAGATTGCTGAAAAAAGAGGCATCATAATCCTTACTGATCCGGATTATGCAGGTGAGCAGATAAGAAAAGACTTAGCCAAGCATATAAAAAACTGTAAGCATGCCTTTCTTCCTCAGGGAAAGGCTCTAAAAAAAGGAGATATTGGAGTAGAAAATGCAACTAAGGAAGATATAATTGAGGCCATTTTAAAGGCAAGGCCTAGCAAAATAGAAAAAACAGAAGAATTTACAATGGAAGACTTGACACAAAATGGATTAGCAGGAGGGCCAAATTCTAGAGAAAGAAGAGAAAGACTAGGCTATATATTAGGCATAGGATACTGCAATTCCAAACAGCTTCTAAATAGGCTAAATAACTTTGGCATAACAAGAAAGGAATTTTATGAAGCCCTAGAAAGGATAGAAGAAGATGGAAGGTAAAAGGCTATATTCTCCCAAATATGTTAAAGAGATACTTTCAAAATACGGATTTGAATTCTCCAAAAGTTTGGGGCAGAATTTCCTCATTGATGGCAATATAATTAGAAAAATAGCAGAAAAGGCTAATATCACAGGAGAAGACTATATTTTAGAAATTGGCCCTGGGATAGGTACTTTAACGGAGGAATTGGCCATAAGAGCAAAAAAAGTTGTAGCCATAGAATTGGATAAAAACCTTATGCCAATACTGGATGAAACCCTTGGGGAATACAAAAATGTAGAGATAATAAATGGCGATGTGCTGAAGGTAGATTTAAAAAGGATAATAGAAGAGAAACTTGATAATGGGCCAGTAAAGGTTGTTGCGAACCTTCCTTATTATGTAACCACCCCTATCATAACTAAATTATTGGAAAGCAATTTAAACCTAGATTCCATCATTGTAATGGTTCAAAAAGAAGTTGCAGAAAGAATGAAGGCGAAGCCTGGCAGTAAAGATTATGGTTCCCTATCGGTATATGTTAACTTCTTCAGCATTCCGGAAATTATCATCCATGTTCCCAAAACAGTATTCATGCCTCAGCCAAAAGTTGATTCTGCAGTAATCAAGCTTGATATAAAAAAGAACCTTCCTGATATAGATAGGGATAAGTTTTTCAGAGTAATAAGGGCTGCCTTTTCTAAGAGGAGGAAAACTTTACTTAACTCCTTATCAAGTTATGGCTTTGATATTGATAAGGAAACTATAAGAGAAACCTTAGAAAATATAAATATCAATCCTGAAATAAGGGCTGAAAATTTGTCAGTTGAAGATTTTATTAAGATAAGTGAAACTTTACCCCCATTAAACATATAATTAAATAAGGTTTAGAAAGGGGGTAAAATTATGCCATCGTCTTTATCATATAGCAGAAAATTTATTATATTGAAAAGGGAGTTATCAACTGTAAGAAGAAATAATATTAAAGGGCACTGCAAAATTGAAAGAAAAGGCCCCAAGGTTTTACTTACAGTAAATGTTGAAAATGGCGATGTTGAAAGCATTTACAATGTAGCTTTGTTTTCAGGCAGTAAGGAAAATCCAATTACTGTTTTAGGAAAACTATTTACAGATGAAGTAGGAAAAGGAAAGGGAGAATATGCCCTTAATGAAAAGGAATTGGGAGGAAATAACTCTAAGGCAAATGGTATAATAATAATGTCAGATGAAGATATCCTCTTGGGAGGATATATAGATAAAGAAGATGGTTCCATTGAAAAATACATAAATAGCTTAGCTTTAGAGTCTAAGATTGAGGAAACCGAAGAGATAAAAGAAGTGAAACCAGTTAATGAATTTGATGAAGAAGAAACCAAGTTAGCAGAAGAGATTCAAGAAGAACCAGCAGAAATAGCTGAAATAAAAGAGGTCAAGCCAATGGAAACAGTTTCTATGGAAGAATCAAATCATGAGAACATTCCAGCAGAACCAGCTTATGTCGAAGACTCCAATGTTATAGAAAATATAGCCCAAGAAGATGAGCATACACCTCATTTAGAGCCAGTTGAAGCAGAAGGAATCGAATTCAAAGAAGAATCATCATTTGAAGAAACCTTACCCGAAGCTGTAGAGGAAAGTGCGCCTTATGAAGAATACTATTCAATAGAAGCTCAAGAAGCTACATCTAAAGCCAAGGAAATATCACATGATGATTTTACTGAGCCAGACTATAAAACCCTTGACTATTTAAAAAGATTAAATCAAAAAAATCAGACTGTGAACTATGTACTAAGCATTTTAAGGTTTTTCCCTTATGCTGAGCCATTTAAGTACAATCTAAAGGGATATAACTGGTGGTTGGTAGATTTAGATTCCGTAAACGAATATAAGGCATTTTTGCCATATTTTGCCCATGTAGTTGGAGGCAACATCAAAGAATATTATGATAGCGGTGTCACCACATGTACTCAGCTGATGAACAAATACAAACACTATCTTTTTGGCTTGTATAATGAGGGGGAAGAAGTAAAATACTTCCTCTATGGTATTCCTGGAACTTTTACTGTTGATGAACATCCATACAGAGGCGCTAATGGCTTTAATACTTGGTTTGAAGGAGTAAAGGCTCCAGGATACTGGATTATATATATAGACCCTATGACAGGGAAGGCAGTTGACTTGCCAAATCCAATGATACCTATAACATAAAAGGAGAGTAAAGATGAGAGAAAAAACAAGAGATAATCTTATTTGTGAAGGACATGCAACAGATGAGCAATCTCTTAAAGATATGAAGAATAAATTAAATAATGAAAAGGAAATACAAACTTTAGCAACTATTTTTAAAGCCCTTTCTGACCCAACGAGGTTAAAAATAATACATGCATTGTCAAAATCGAGCTATTGTGTGTGCGATTTGGCAGAGCTGCTTGATATGAGCCAGTCAGCCATATCTCATCAGCTTAGGATTTTGAGGGATTTGAAACTGGTTAAGTATAAAAGGGATGGAAAACTTGTCATATATTCCCTTGATGACGACCATGTCCTTAAATTATTTGAACAGGGTTTAGACCATGTTAAGCATAGTTAGGTGTACCTAAAGGTACACCAATAATTTTATTAGATTGCTGATTAAATAAAAAAACAGAGGGTAATATAAGAGTGTGAATAATATTGATAATATACTTTAGATGGAGAATAATATCAATTAATTGAAGGAGGAGAAAAATGGCAAAAGTAACTATTTACACAAGCAATACATGTCCATATTGTGTTTCTGCTAAAAATTACCTAAAAGAAAAAGGAATTGAGTATGAAGAAAAGAACGTTCAAACAGATAAGGAAGCTAGAAAAGAATTAATGGCAATGGGATATACTGGAGTTCCAATTTTAATTATTAATGGCGAACAAGTAGTTGGATTTGATAAAGAAAGAATTGACAGCCTATTAGGATTACAATAACAGCATTAAAAAAAGAGCTTAGCAGAAGTCTAAGCTCTTTTTTTATGCCTTTTTATGAATTTAAAGCTTCTAATAATTTATTTAAATCCATGCCATGAACCATGGCAGCCTCTTCCAAAGTTTCCATTTGGCTTGATGGACAGCCTACACAACCCATACCGAATCTTATTAGGATTTCAACGGATTCGGGTTTTTTTCTGATTATTTCGCCAATCAACATGTCCTTAGTAATTTCCATTATTTACCCTCCTTAATTTAATCCTTACTAATATAGTAGCATATCTTCTATCATATTTCTAGTACAAATATTTATTACCCTAAAAAATAAAAAATATTTAACATTTTTTTGA
>DATCJO010000212.1:0-6698 GCA_036562765.1 Tissierellaceae bacterium
ACTATAGCTTTAACTATTGTATTGTTTCCAACTTCCTTAGTGAAGTATACGTTGTAAACCATTTCAAATACTTTTTCCCTTACAGCTTTTGCTGAATAGTCATTAATGTTTACACCGTCAAATACTCCTAATTGAGCTGCTTTTGCTAACCAAGTAGTTGGCCATACAGCATTAGCTTTTTCAGCATCTGTAAGTCCACCTAAAATTTCTACTAACATCTTAGCAACTTCTGCGTATGTTATTTCATTACCTGGTTTGAATGTCTTGTCTGGGTAACCAGTTATGATTCCTTTACCTACTGCATAGTTTACATATCCATTTGCCCAGTGTAATGGACTCATGTCTGTAAATATGCTTGGAATATTTGCCATAGCTTTTGCTTCATTTTCTGCATCTAATGCTCTAACTAACATTGTAGCAACTTCTGCTCTTGTTATGGTCTTGTCTAGGCCATAAGTTCCATCGCCGTAACCTTGAACTAGGCCAAGTTCGATGAGTTCATCAACTTTTTCATTGCCAGTTCCTTCGGCGAATACTAATGAACCCATTGTTCCTAGTACCATAACTAATGCAAGTACTAAGGATAGAATTCTTTTACTCATATTCTTTTAACCTCCTTGTATTTTTAAATTTTTATACGAAACCGTATGGTTTCGCATTCTATTGTTGATTATAGCATTATTGTTAATTTAAATCAATCAAATAATGCTATTGTAACAAACTTGTAATATAAAACCATCAAGTTTGTTATGCTTGTTATTATTATATAGAAATTAAATGGAAAATACAATTACAATTGTGTTACATTTATATTACAAGAAGATTTAATAGTAGTTTATTATGTTTTCCCTATAGTCCTTTTGAAGGTCTTTTTCTAGGAATTCAAGGAACCTTACTATAAGTGCTGATGCTTCTGCTCGTGTTAGAGCTTGATTTGGATTTGCCCTATTTAGGGTATCCCCTTGAATTAAGCCTATTTCCTTTGCCATATAGATGCTGTCTTTAGCCCAGGAAGGTATTTGCCTATCATCTGAAAATGATGTAATATATCCCGGATTTGGAGCTTTATTTTCAAATCCCAATGCCCTTATGAGTATTGTAACAGCTTCTGCCCTTGTAAGGGATTTTTTTGGCCCAAACAAGTCTTTAGATATTCCTTTTATTATCCCTTTATCTACTGCTGCCTTTATATATTGGTAGTCTGGATTGTCTGTACTTATATCTGTAAAATATGATGGTTCAGCTTCAGTCTTTTTCCTGGATATTCTTTTAGTTGCCTTTTCCTCTTCCATAGTTGCACGAATGTCGCAGGCCCTCATAATTGCCTTTGTAAAGTCGAGCCTAGTCATTGGAACATCAGGTGCAAATATATCGCTGTTATCATCAAATACATCAAGGGAATATAATTTTTCTATATATTCTTCTGCCCAATGTCCATTTACATCTCTAAACTTTGGAACTATAAGCCTTTCAAGTTTTGGCACCATTTCCTGATTTAGTGATATGGTACCCTTTGCATTTGGCAAGTTGTAGCTGTATCTAGATACTGTTTCCCTTTCAGTAATTCTTATATATCCGCCATTGAAGCTGGAAAAGGTCGCATCGTTTTCTGAGTATCTTAAGCTTTTAGTCATGCTGTCGGATACCTGATATGAGTAGGTTCCAGTCCATGATTCACCATCGGATTCATCTGTTGGATAAATGTTTGCTTCTATTATATTGTCGACTATTTGTGTTTCTGTACTTCCCCAGAAGTTTTCATATCCTACATTTCCGCCAGTGATTTCGATGATGATATATCCCCTATTTTTATTGTACTCATAATATTTTCTTCCCTTGAAGTTCCCTGAATAAAATGTTGAAGCAGGCCTTTCGTCTATTACATCTGATTTGGAAAATTGATAGTCCTTTAGCTCATAGGTATCCTTATCAAATTTTATTGTTTCCTTATATTTTGTTACTGTAGTCTGGCCTATTGTCTGTCCAACGTTGTTGTGCTTGTCATATATAGTAGTATAGGTTATTGTTCTATCTAGTTTGCCATTTAAACTTGTATCTTCAGTGGTAAGCTTAAATTTATAAGTAACAGATAGCTCATTATCCTTTTCTTTTTCTGATACTGAATAGGTCCCTGTGAATTTAATTGGCTCACCAGTTATGAATACTATTTCTTCGTATTTATATTCATTTTGCACCCCTCCAGTAAAATCTAGAGGGGTTCCCAGAGTTATATTGGGTATAAAAAGTGTTATCAATAATAGGAAAACAATCGCCTTTTTCATATTGCACCTCATTTTACAATAATTACTTTTGCCATATTGTCATCTCGTATTAGGTATAGCCTATCTCCAGCTTTTATATCTTCAATGGAGATATGCTTTCCATTTTTGATTATCATTGCATCCCTTAAGTATATATTAATGGAAGAATTTTTTGCCATCCATTGCTCATAGAGATTGCTCCAGTCCTTGCTATCCCTTAAGATAAGTACCCAGCCCATTAGCTGGTCATCTACTGGCTTTGACTCTACAACTCCTGTGGTAACTCTTTGGGCAAGTAGAGAATCCATGGACTTTTTCAAGTAGACAGCTGAAATTCTGTCGCCATTGGTATAGATGTATCCATACCAGTCTCTTGATGTTTTATCTTTATTCTTTTCATCTACTGAATATTTAGATGAGAAGAATTCCTTTGGGGATACTTCTTTTCCATTTTCTAAATCGTAAATGAAAGTATCTTCATCATAGTATAATTCTTTTTCTTCCGAGAAGGATTCCCATTTGTTTTTATTCAATATGAAGAAATCCTTCAGATATACTCTATCCTCTAATATGGTATTTAACCTTCCTGCATAGAGATAATCTTGTCCTATATTGGAATTGTTAATATCTTCATTATATATATAGATGATATTGGCAGTTAAGTCACTTCCCAATCCATCAGCTACAATAAGCCCATCGGAACCGGGATTTAGGCTGTATATGTCAACTAATCTTCCAGATTTTATTACCATAGTTCCTTCGGTAAAGCTGATGTTTTTATTGTTAGCAAGTTCCATCTGCGAGCTAAACCAGTTTATCTCGTCAATCTTTTCTGAGAATGTATTTTCATACTGGGATTTTACAACCATTTTCTCTATTTTTTCTTTGCCAAAGAAATCCTTAATCGCCATATAGGCTGTTCTGCCTTTATAATATTGAAGATTTTTATTATCTATCTTCTGCCCTCCTACATATATTGGAATATCTCCGTTGTAGGGAAGTTTAAGGCTTTGGATTAGGCTTTTCCATGAACCATTTCTAAATACTTCTACATTTTCAAGAACTACTACGTCTTGGTATTTATCTATCAAAGAGATTTTACCTCTATATAGGTCCTTGATTAGAACAGAGTCGCCTTCTATTTCTATTCTTGAAATATAAGAAGTATTTATATCGTCAAAATAAAGCTTTACCCTGTCTCCAACATATAGCTCATTTAAGTTTGAAGACTGTTTGTTTTTCAAAACCACAGTGGCAGGAGAAGTAAAGTATACTTCTTCCCTGCCAGTTGGCAACATTATCTTTATTTGGTCCCTATCTATGCTGGATACGGTTCCAATCCTAGTTTTGGTACCAGGTTCAATATATCCAGGAATGCTTGCTGAATAAGCATCCATATATACTGCATTTCTTCCTTGAAGTTCTATATAAACTTCCATACCCCTTTTGAAGTCTGAGATATTTACAAGCCTTCCATCTATCTCAAGCCTTATACCCCTTATCATTGGTATAGAGTAGATAACGCCATCATAAGATTCTATGACTATGCTGTCATCTTTTGCTTCTACAAAATATCCTTCAATGTAGCCCCTTTGATTGGGGTTTTGGGCTGAGACCTTGCTTGCAGTTATTGCAGTTATTAGCATCAGCAGTATTAAAGTTACTGATACAATCCTTTTCATTTTATCGCCTACTTCCTATTACAGTATATAATCCCAATCTATTTAGACTTGAAACTGGCAGCCAAGTCCTTGTGCTTTCGTCATATCTTGCTAAGAAAATGCTGTTTATCCTTCTAGTTTGAGCCTTTAGGACATCATGGTCAAGAGTAAATATTAGACTGCCATTTAAATAATCTATCTTTGCTGTATCCTTCCCTACATAGGTACTAGCTTCTAAGCTGTAGATACTGCCCAATACTGTATAGCCTTTATGAGTACTTATGCTTCCTTTGTAGGTAGATATCTTAAATACTACTCCTGCATTAAAGTTTCCCTTATTATCTTTCATGGTTGAATTTAGGAATATCTGTGGTTTGAATGTCATTGTATAATCTTTACCTATTACTTTTACATCTCCTGATATGCTGGCTATTATATATGCAGGAATCCTTATGGTTATATCCTGTACTCCAGCAAGGGCTCCTCTTGTTAAGTCTATGGTGATTCCTTTAGTTGTAAAGTCGTTGACACCTAAGGTTATATCAGCAGTATTTCCTGTTCTGTTTATCTTAGTGTTTTCTGCAATATCTCCATCTTGGTCTTTTGGCCCCACATTTCTGCCAGTAGTTACTATGTTGCTTTTTGATTCATCTATTGGCTTTGATGTTCCATACTTTCCAATAGCTCTAACTAAGAATTGGTATCTAGTGGATGGTTTTATCTTTGTTACAATGAAGCTTGTTAATTCTGTGGAACCTATGAATTCAAAGGCACCACCGTCTTCGCTTACATATATTTCGTATTCAAAGGCATCCTTTACGCCTGTCCAGCTTACTCTAATGTATTGATCGAATACAACTTCTGCAGTTACATCTAATGGAGCTCCTATTTCTGGTATCCCATAAACCAAGTTGTATACATTTGTAGCACCTTTGTCTGGGTTAATTACTATTACACCTTTGTCTCCAAGCTTGCCTTGTGGAGTAGTAACCAAGATTTCCTGACTGTTTAATACTTCGACATCAATTCCTTCTACTCCACCTTCTAGTACATATCTATTGGAACCTATGGTTATGATTTCACCTGCTGCTTGTTCGTTGTCTGCAAGGAGCCTTAGTACTGGGACAAATACTACTCTAGCTCCGTCCATAAAGTCGCTGCCTATAATCTTTATCCTTTGTCCGCCTTCTACTGATATGTTTTCTATAAGCCTCCTGTCATCTTCTGAATCTACTACTGATATAATCTTTGGATTGCTTACATAGGTGAAGCCATTGGGCAGTATTGCAATGTTTCCGTCTGGATTTTCAACTTTTATATCAACTGGCCCAGCAGTAAATGGTGGGGTTCTTAGTACTATTTTATCGAAGCTTATGGAGATTATGTTTTCCTGTGGTACCAATACTTGGTTTGTTCCTCTTACAAAGTAGACTTTTAGCTGTTTATTTGGATACCCATCCATTTGAGCCCTAAAGTCTTTACCTTCTATGGTAACTACTGTTCCACCTTCTGTTGGACCAAAGTTTGGTGTTACTCTTGTTATTGTCAAGTCTGTGCTTTCTGGTGCGATGAATTTTATATATATTGGTTCTGAACTTGCAAATCCTCCATCTTCATTTTCTACTACAACCCTGTTGTAGGTGTTGATAAACCTAATGTCTACCGCTGGCATGGTAAATATAAGCCTTGTAGATACCGATTCATCTGGATCATATTGTACAATTTGGCGTGGGATTACGATGGAATCCCCAATCCTTATGGTAACAGGCTTTCTAAAGTCCTCACCTATTATTTCTATTAGGTTGCCACCTAGATAGTTTACTTCAACTATAGTTCTTCCATCTTCAACTTGGTATCCTGGTTCACCATCCTTTAAAATATTTGTAATCTTAGGATTGCTGTCTGGGTTTTTGTATTGGAAGGTTGTTGAAGCAGAACCTCCATCTGGATTTGTTACTGTAACAGATACACTGCCAACGGTATAGTATGATGGAGTTTCTACATTAATATGTCCTGAGTTTACAAGACTAGCTTTTGGTGAATAGCCCCTGTCTACGCGGAGCCTATAGGTATTGTCAGCACCTGTTATCTTTTCTAATGCTATTCTTACATATTCATAGCCATTATATGGATTCCCTTCACTATCCTTCAATATATTAATAGGTAAAAACACTTCACTGTCATCGTAATTTACATTATTTAAACTATAAACTATGTCATTTTCCCTTAAGCTAAAACTTATCTTCTTTACATCCCCTGTAGCATCGTATTTCACTGTCAAGCTGCCTATAGTTACTTCCGACTGCTTGTCTCTAATTCTGCCTGAATTTTGCAGTGCATCTATAGGTATGTCTCTGTTTGATATATTAGGGTCACTTAAATTTCCAAACTGTACTAGCTGTAATGTTTCTTCCCTTACAGTATTTTCATCTACTATAACTTTTACAGTAGATTCATAGAAACCTTCCCCTAATATTTCTACTTTGTCATGGCCTTGTTTTTTCCCTGTTTGCGGAGTAATTGACCTGATTTTTGGAGCAGTGGCTACATATGTGAAGCTGACTTTATTTGAAACTCCAAAGTCATTGTTAATTAGGTAAACTTCTACGACACCGCTCTTTGCCTTTGGAGTTATAACTTCAATGGTGCTAGCAGTAAATTCCACAATTTTTACTTCTGCTTCACCAAAATAAACCTTAGGTAAAATTGGCAAAACTAAGTTTTCATAGTCTTCCATCAGTTCGCTGTATTTTTCTTTATTCTCTGCACTTAACCA
>DATCJO010000011.1:0-1839 GCA_036562765.1 Tissierellaceae bacterium
TCTAGAGAAGTCAAACATATGTGACACAACCTCTGAAAAATTTTCTCTGAACAATGCTGTAACTGCCCTTAATTGCAAATAATTATTTTGTCAAGGAGGAAAGCGGAGCGATCCTTGATTGAATAATTATTTGCGATACCATACTAAACAGCATTTTCAGAGAAATAATGTTCTACCAGCTCATTCGGTGTCTTAAAATTTAGTATTTTTCTCGCTATGTTATTATATCTGTTTACATATCTCTTAAATGCTTTTTGCATCTGCTCGTAGCTACTAAAACGCCTTCTGCTATAAAATAACTCATTATCTATCCTGTGACTGCGCTCTACTATTCCGTTTTGCCAAGGTGAATATGGTCGTATTCTTTTATGTTCTATTTTCATCTTCTCTAAGAATTTCTCAAACCTTGATTTCTTCTTCGTTTGCTCCGGATCATTTACAAATTCTAAACCATTATCTGTTTGTACTAAGTTTACCTTAAATCCCAGCTTCTCCTCTAATCTCATTAAAAAATTTGATGTTGTATATGTACTGTTTTCCTCTACTATCTCCATATATCTCTTCCTTGAATACTCATCTATTGCTGTTATTTGATAATAACTGCTGTGGTTACTTGTAAATCCAATACATTCATTCGGAACATATTTCACGTCTATTTGTACTCTTTCCCCCGGATAGGTAGCCGTAGCCCTCTGATACCTGGTCTTTGGATAACTTCTCTGCTTTTTTGCTTCGTTTAACTTCATTTTCTTTATTTGTCTACACATTGAATCATACGTTCTTTTATACCCTGAATCTATAAGATTCCGATATACTTGCGCCAGGCCTTCATGCCCATGATATCGATATTTATGCTTAATTAAGTCCAGTTCTTCCTGTGTATGTTGCTTTGGGTGTGAATGGGGTCTCCTGCTTTTATTAGCCAATGATTGTACTGTGCCATCATATTTTTTTCTCCAACGCCATACCTGTTGACGGCTAGTATGATACCGCCTTGCTGCCTTCGCATTATTATCATATTTTATTGCATACTCAACTACTCTTTGACGAAATCTTATTTCTTCTGTTATAATTGTTTTCAAAGGAAAGATACCTCCAATTCTTGTTTTTTTGTGGTAATAAACATTATATCAGAGGTCTTTCCTTTTTTCTTATCTTTTTGTCACATATGTATTATCTTATATCAAACTTAATAATAAGCAGTTTAAAACTCCATGTTCCCGAATGTTCACGTAAAGCATTGCAAAACCTTATAAAATCCGGAATAATACCTGAAACGGAGGTTTTATGAAGGTGCGTCAGGGCAGGAAAAAAACAGGAGGAAGCAATAATGCTTGTATATTGAACTTCTGCTTTTTTATGGTACAATATAATTAAGGCGTATTGTTGCTTCGTGCAGCAGTGTTCGGAATTATGTTCCTTTTACGGAAGACAGGGTTGATTATATGCAAAAGAGAAAGAAGCTGAATGTTGTTTTACTGGTTATAATGTCAGGCCTCCTTGTATATTTTGCAATTACCTTCTCAAAGCAGCAGGAAGAAATCAACATGATTGAGAATCAAATGAAGGTCCTGAAGGATAGAATTGAAAAAGAGAAGGCTGTTCAGGAGGAGCTTCTTGAGCAGCAAAACATTATTGAAACCGATGAGTTCATAGAAAAGATCGCCAGGGAAAAACTTGGCATGGTAAAAGAAGGGGAAAGAATCTACGTCGACATGGATTAGAAACAGAACCCTATCTTCCGGCATGTGCTCTCTGCTCTTCATGGTTTAAATTCAAATATACATTTTCAAATTATTTTTCAGCGGTTTGTATTCCTTGATATACAGTAACAGGTAT
>DATCJO010000012.1:0-12107 GCA_036562765.1 Tissierellaceae bacterium
GAGCGCCAGAGACAACAACTTCAGCGCGTGCTGGATGCGCAGCAGATGGACCTCGATATTTTTTTGGGGGCAGAGGTGTTTATGGACCCCTCATTCATTAAAGCAGGAGGGCTTGAAAGGTTGACCATAAACGCCACCCCCTATATTTTGGTAGAGCTCCCCATGGGGGAGGTGCCGCTGTACGCCGAGGATTTCGTGTACAGGCTCAGGCTTATGGGGTTTATACCAATAATCGCCCATCCTGAGAGGAACCTCGAGATAATGCGCGACCCTAATATACTTTATCGTTTGGTGGATTTGGGCTGCCTGTGCCAGATCAACACCGGCAGCATAACCGGGCTTTTTGGGAAGCAAGTGAAACGGTGTGCCCGAATATTGCTGACGCACGGCATGGGGCATGTGCTGGGTACAGACGCCCATTCCGACGGTACAAGGGGGCCTTACATGAAAAGAGCTGTTGAGCAGCTAAAAAGTTGGCTGGATGAGGAACAGGTGCGAAGGATAGTCGGCATTACGCCTTATCATATACTGGAAGGTAAGATGGTTTCCACAGAGCTCCCGAGAAGGTATAAGCCCAGGATGAGGATATTCGGCTTTTAACGTATGCTACTTCACGCTGAGGGGTTGAGGGGATCGCTGTGGATATGGACGTTGAATCGGAAATGAAATGGTATGCCATTTTTGTCGAAACAGGTCAGGAAGAAAACTTTGAACGATTGATCAATGTGCTGTATCCTGATGAGAATATAGAGATTTTGATTCCCAAAAGGAAGCTTATAGAGAGAAGGCAGGGCAAAGTTTATGAGATAACCAAGAAGCTGTTTCCCGGCTATGTTCTCGTAAAAACGGTGATGAACACCGATGTATATTATAAGCTGTCAGGGTTGCCAAGGGTGTACGGCGTTTTGAAGGATGAATCCGAACCGGTGCCCATAAGGGATGAAGAGATGGCCGTCATCCTTGCGCTGACCGCTGAGGGAGAAACGATAGGCTTCTCCGAAGTGTACAAGGAAGGCGAGCGCATCGTCGTCATAAGCGGTCCTTTAAAGGGCCTGGAAGGTATTATAGAGAGGTTTGATGCTCGTAAAAAACGGGTAAAGGTGCGGATTCAATTTCTCGGCAGGGAAAAGCGCATTGACCTGGGTGCTCACCTGGTTGACAGATGCAACGGGTGAAAGGCCCGGGTTTTAATGCTCTTAATGGCGGTATGCCGCTGCCTGAAGCCTGTTTTGGCAAATTAATTACATTGACATACTTTGATGTATAATGTAAAATTTAGATGAGTTATGTGGACAAAATCCCGAGGGGACTTTTGCTGTTTCGGCGCAAAATGTTTTCTGAGGGAGGTCATAGGGGCGTTTGTAAAACCCCGCTTTATGGCGGGGAGGGGGGAATTGTGTCGTTTATGAAGGTAGCAACTTTGTAATAAATTTGTTAAGGCTGAAATGGAGGATGTTTTATGGAGCATCGTGATAGTTACTATGATGAAGAGGAAATAAGTCTGTCTGAAGTATATGACATAATAAGAAGAAATATTGTACTCATTGTTGTAGTTACATTGAGTGCGGCTTTAGTGGGATTATTGATAAGTGCGATATCAAGTTCTAGAAGAACTCCTCAAATCTTTTATCAAGCGGTTACAAAAGTAAAAGTTGTAGTAGAAGATGAGGTAGTAGATAAGGAAAAGAGAGAACAAGTGATACAAGTAGTGGTCGATCTTTTGAAAGGGGATACAGTTATTAGGAGAGCTGCGGACAAAGTGGGGATAAATGGTGAGCTTGGAGCAATTAGACAAGATATACAGATTTCAAGGATAGATGATGTTCTTGAAATTATTGTTAATGGTGATAACCGGGAAAAAGTGGAAAAGATGGTAGATGAAATTTTGGTGCAAGGGATATTATTGATAAATGATACACTACCTGTACAAAAATTTGATACTATTCAGGACACGAGAGTTTCAAAATATATTGTAAATGTAGCCCCTGTAGTTGATTTTAAGCTTAATACTGTTGTAGGTGGTGGATTGGGGTTTATAGGTATTATTTTTTTGATCTTTTTAAAGCATGCTATTGATAAGAGAATTGCTTCAGAAGAAGATATAAGGAAATGTCTAGGTTTAAAGGTATTAGTATCGATTCCCAATTGTGCTCATGATTCACAAATTAAACCACGAGTTAAACAATATTTTAGGATAAGATAAGGTGGCAAAAAATGGTGAAGGAGAAATTAAATATACCGGTAGATGTAGATGATTGTTTTATTGAAGAGTTTAGAATGTTGAGGACAAGAGTTGAGCTTCTTTGCAAAGAAAAGAAAGTTATAATGATAACTAGTATGCTTCCTGGTGAAGGGAAGACTACCGTAGCTTTAAATCTAGCTCGTTCTTTAGCGAGTGTGGGGAGAAGAGTGATTTTTGTAGATTGTGATTTGAGAAATTCTAAAATAGTATCTACTTATAAGCTGGAGGAAATAGATGTAAATATTCAGTCTTATTTGATAGGTGAAAAAGAATTAGACGAAGTTATCTTAAAATCTAAGGAAGAAAACCTTGACTTTATTTTTTCTGTAGGTACAGCTTTAAATTCTGCAGAACTTCTCGAGAGCGAGCGGTTTCGTATTATGTTAGTAGAATTGAAAGGAAAATATGATTTTATCATTATAGATACACCACCTATGACGAGATATGCCGATGCTACAATTATTGCGAAGGAGACAGGTGCTGTAATACTGGTAATACAGGAGAATAGAGTTAAAAAACGAATAATTCGAGAGGGGCTTGAACAATTGAAAGAAGCAAATAGTGAAGTATTAGGTGTGGTATTTAATAAGTGGAATAAGTAGATTTTGTAAATAGTCTGATGATATACTGAGGTGTGAAAATGCAAGAAATGGAACAACCTATAAACTATAAGAAAGTAGCAATATTCGTAATGGTAATTACATTGATTAGCAAGATTACAATGGCTTGGCGTTTGCTACCAGTATGTCGGGTATGATTATGATTTTGTTGCTGTTTGCAAATGAATAAACCTGTAGCAAAATGGAGGGATTTCCTATGCCCAATTTGAATGTTGAATCGTACTACAAGAAAACAAGTGCAACTACTGTTGGAGAAGTAGTATATGCTACGGAAGTTAGGATGTATGATTATTTTAAGAGGGTATTTGATATTATATTTTCGCTTATAGGGCTTATTATTGCTTTCCCAATTATGGTTATATTTAGTATATTGATAGTTTTAGAAACTCCAGGTTCTCCTATTTATTGTCAAGAGAGAGTTGGGAAAAATGGAAAACATTTTAAAATATATAAACTAAGATCCATGTACAAAGATGCCGAAGCAAATGGCGCTCAATGGGCTGAAAAAGATGATCCTAGAGTGACAAAGATGGGGAGATTTATAAGAAGAACTCGGATTGATGAGCTGCCGCAGCTTTTTAATGTTTTAAAAGGGGACATGAGCATAGTGGGACCTCGGCCTGAGAGACCTATATTCACATACAAATTCAATGAAGAAATTCCTGGATTTATAAATAGACTCAAGGTTAAACCTGGAATTACTGGTTGGGCACAAGTAAATGGTGGATATGAGCTTACACCAGCAGAAAAGCTGCAATATGATTTGTACTATATTGAAAATCGTTCACTATGGCTGGATATAAAAATTATCCTTAAGACGGTGAAGATAATATTAACTGGGGAGGGGGCGTGGTAATATTAGTTGTTCTATGACAGAAAAGTATGATTTCTTTTTAGGAAGCGCATTTTTATATCTATAAAGGTATAATTAGGGGGAAAAAGACTTGTGTGTGAGTTGGTATCCATTATAACGCCAGCATATAATGCTGAAAGGTATATAAAGTTTACGATTGAATCTGTGCTGCACCAGGATTATGAAAATTGGGAAATGATTATTGTAGATGATTCGTCTAAAGATAATACTAAGCTAATTGTAGATGAGTTCATGAGATTGGACAGTAGAATTAAATTAATATCTTTAAGTGAAAATAAAGGTGTTGCTTATGCTAGAAATATTGGCTTAAAAGAAGCAAAGGGTAATTACATTGCTTTTTTAGATAGCGATGATTTATGGTATCCTTATAAATTATCTAAGCAGATAGATTTTATGAAGAAAAATGGGTATGTTTTTACTTTTTCAAGTTATGAAATTATAGATAGTGATGGTAAAAAGCTAGGTATGGTTAATGCACCAAAAGAAGTTGATTATAATAGGCTTTTAAAAGGAAATCCTATAGGATGTTTAACTGTAGTTTTAGATAGAGAAAAGATAGGGAATATTGAAATGCCTAATATAAAGCATGAAGATTATGCTACATGGCTTGAAATAACAAAGAGAGGCTTTGTTGCATATGGAATCAGTGAACCCTTGGCGTTATACAGAAAATCGAAGACGTCTGTGAGTTCCAATAAGCTAAAGTCTGCATTGTGGACATGGAATGTTTACAGACATCATCAAAAGTTTAGTTTTATAAAATCAAGCAAGTGTTTATTTTGGTATATTTGTTTGAATTTGACAAAATCTTGTAAAATGTGCATCGGGAAATTAAAAAATTGATAAGAAGAGCCTCCATAAAGTGTTATTTAAGATAGGAGTGGTAAAGTCTGAAAAAACAGGTGTTTTCATATTCTGATTTGCTTGTTTTATTGAGTATAGCACTCAACCCATTGTTGTATAGGATGGGCTATTTGTTTTTTATTTTAAACATTTTATTACAAATATTGCTAGTTGTGGTTGAGAAGGAAACGTTTTCTACAAAAATATGGAAAATATATATTTTAAGCTTTATGTATTTTGGAGTTAAGGTATTCGGTATTAAATTATATGACCTTGTTATGTTTGCTATAATTATCTTTTTATTTAGCAATAGGGTAGTTTTAAAAGTTACATATTTGGAAATGACGAAGATTTTGTTGTTTGTTTCATATATTATAATTGTATGGCTTATAAATGGCTATTACGTAGAAGGTGCTGTTGAAATATCCAGGTATATTTTGTCTATAATATTGTTTGTGCTATTTGCTAATATTAAACCAAATTTAAAGTCTGTTATGATGTTTATACTGTTTCTTGTTATTGGGAATATTATACAATCGGTGGTTTTATATGGGTTAATTGTGAATAATGAAGTTTCACATTTTACAAGTAGCGTTATCAGTATTGATTTTTTTAACGATTTGAGAGAAACAAGGCTTAGTGGTTTTTTCACTGACCCAAATAAATTTTTATGTTTTCTCTTTTTTTTATTTGTTGTTTATGAATATTTTTATAGTAACATAAAAGCTTTTGTGACAAAAAAAGAAAGATTTTTTGCACATGTTATTTTATATACTGGTATGTTAATTACGTTTTCTAGGACTGCTTTGTTATCTCTGGCTGTGTATTTATTTCTGTTAATCTATCAAAAATTCTTTCAAGGGAATAAAATGGTGTTTATTGTTGCTATAATAGTAGTCATGATTTTTGTGGCAATTGATGCGAGAAATAATTATAAAATAATGAATTTTTTATTAGTAAAAAGTACAGAAATTTTAGGACGCCAGCGAACTTTAGAAATAAATTCGAATATAATGGAGGAAAACCGGTATTTGATATTTAAAGAGGCATTACGGTGTATAAAGGATAAAGCCTTGATTGGATATGGTCCTTATAGTTATTCTAGATTGCTTCCATATCCTCCGCATAATACCTTCATAACGCTGATGATGGATTATGGCGTCATAGGGTTGCTCATATTTTTAGTGTTAGTAAGTCCACTATCAAAAATAAAAATAAGTCTGTTGATTCCCTTTGTTTTAGTACCAAGCCTTCTTTTTGACCTGAATAACTTTAGGCTTTATTATATTCTTTTAGCCGTAGTTTCCAGTAAACACGGTATATGTAACAAAGAAGTTGATGGTTTTAATTGGAAGGTACAAGAATGTATAATAGCTAATGGAAGTGAATTAGATGAGTAAAAATAAAAGGTTAATTATTTTAACTAAAAAATTTGGGTATAACTTCACAGGAGCTACATTAGCTACTCATGAATTGCTAAAACATTGGGTGAAAGAATTTGATGAAGTTATCGTGATTACTCGTCAAGTAGGAATGTACGACAGCAATCTTAACATTAAATTAATGCAAGCTAAGTCGATATTCGAAGTGATAAAAATATTAAAGGGGATAAAAAGAGACTATCCTGATGCGGTATATTATTCGGATGACCATACAGGGTGTTTAATGAAAGTATGTGGGGTTGAGTATTATCATACTTATCACGGTAATTGGCCGGATGCAAAAAAGGTAAGTTTTGATTTTTGGTTAAAGTCTTTATTTTTTATACCAATATATAAATTGACAATAAAAAATGCTAAATTAGTGATCAACGTTTCATATTATATGGAAAAGTATACAAGGACTATTAATGGAAATACCATTGTCATTAGAAATGGTTTAGCACAAAAATGTGAGAGTATTACTTGTGATAGATTTTTAAAAGAGGTAAAAGTTAATGATAAGTTAAATATTGTAATGATAGGAACGATAGATAAAAGAAAGTATAGAAACGCACTCAAGCTGTTCAATTTAATCGTTAAAAATAAGTTGGATAAGATGATTAATATAGACATTTATGGTAGATTGCAAGATATTAAAATTGCTAAGGCCTTAGATAGTTACTGTTTTGTAAATTTGAAAGGTTATACAAACAGGATAGAACTGAGTAAATATGATATTTTTTTGCACACTTCAACTATTGAAAATTTGGCAATTTCAGTATGTGAAGCTATAGTTAATAAAGTGCCGGTGATATGTTTTAATGTAGGGGGAATAGGTGAAGTGGTTAGAAACGGGATCAATGGTTTTTTGGTATCAAAAAAAGATGTGGATGAAATGTATAGAAAGTTAGAAAGTATAATCGAGAAAGGATACACTTTTGTGTTTGATGACCGATATCTTTTCAATTTTGATTGGAAGTTTGCTGCTGAGGAATATTTAAAAGTTTTTAATATTTTATGAAGGATTTTAATTCTGGAGGAATTAACTAATGAAAATATGCGTAATTGGGCCTGTAAATTCAGATAGGTATTTTGGTGGAGTAGCTGTGTTTAATGAATCAATTGCTGATGCATTTTTGCGGCAGGGGCATGATGTCGTAATAATTACAGATTATTCCAACAAGGACAGGACATTAAATGGGGTACCAATTATAAGTGTGTGTAAAAATTATGGTAGACAGGATATTTTCAGAATGCTAAAAATTAGGGATAAGGTTAAGGAGTTTGATCCGGACGTAGCGTTGTCGTCCCTTGAATATAGCCTTTCCCTTATTAATAAAAAAGGTATAAACAAGAAATTGCAAAGGATCCATTTTTTTCACGGATTTCCTTCAATAAAATATTACGGATTGCTGAAATTGACTGTAATGCTTGTCTTAGATAAGTTGTATTGTAAATATTTCGAATATACTTTTGCCAACAGTAATTTTACTTTTGTGATAAATAATGACATCTACAAAAACAGGATACTAAAGGTAATAAATTTAGGGTTAGGGTATGATTTTTTAGAACAGCTAAAGGGTGTTGATAAAATCGAGAATGCTAGTAATGGTAAACTTCTGTATGTAGGAAGATTACATGATGCTAAGAAAGTTGATGTAATTTTGTATGCGTTGAAATATATAAAGGAGAAATATGGAAAAGATTATGAATTTAATGTTATAGGAAGTGGACCGGAAGAGGATAAACTGAAGGAAATAAGTTTAAAATATAACCTTAAGGTTAATTTCTTTGGAAGTTTGCCATCAAGTGAGATTACTAGTTTTTATAGAAATTCGGAAATATTTATTTCCTTAAATCCTCACGAACCTTTCGGCATGGTATATTTAGAAGCACTAGCTAATGGGTGTAAGATAATTTGCCCTAATTCAGGTGGGCAACTAGATTTTTTAGTTGACTATTTAGATAGAGTAAGATTTACTAATCCATTTGATTATAGAGATGTGGGCGATTCTATAGTGGAAATGTTTGAAAGAAAGGTTACTCCTATAGATTGTAGAGAAATAATAAGCAGATTCAGTTACGATAATGTTGCTAAGAATATGCTGAATTGTTTAAATTCGTGGGGTGAAAATATTGTATGAAGATAAGCGTTGTAGTACCAATATATAACGTTGAACCTTATCTTGAGACGTGCGTAAATAGTATTATAAATCAGACTTATACTGATATTGATGTTATACTTGTTAATGATGGTTCTACCGATAAATCAGGAGCTATTTGTGATTATTTTGCTAGGAAGGACCCACGCGTTAAGGTAATACATACACCAAATAGGGGGTTATCTGCAGCCAGAAACGAGGGAATCAAAAGTTCGATTGGTGATTATATAATGTTTGTAGATGGTGATGATTTTATCGACTTAAATGCTGTGGAAGATATTGTTGAAATAATAGAAAGCCAAAGAAATGTAGATATTGTTGTTGGCAAAATGGTTTTATATTACAACCAACGAAGAGAGGTTCCTGAGAATTTTATATTTGATAGCAGTAAAATTGACAATAAAAGTGGTATAGAAGTATTAGCTTATTTTTTTGAAGAAATACCTGTTATTATGTGGTCTGCGTGTAGATCTGCTTATAGAAGGGCGTTTTTAATTGAGAATAAGCTGTATTTTACAGAAGGGATTACTTCTGAAGATCTAGATCTAATTCCTAGAATTTATATGTGTGCAAACAGGGTAGCAGTATATGATAAACCATTTTATTATTATCGACAATTAAGACCAAATTCGATTACTAACACCGTTGATGCAAAAAGGTTTTATGATATAATCTCGATCATTGAAAAATACGTCAATTTACTTCAAAACAGTGATTATCCTTTGAATTTCAAAAGAGCTTTTTTGATGCAGCTTGCAAATGTTTATACGCAATATATAGCAATATTGGACAATGTAAGAGAAAGTGAAAAGAAAGATGTGGTTAAAGAAATGGAAAAAATAAAATATTTACTTGCTTATGCGAGAGGGGTTAAGCCTAAATTTATATCGGTATTTTCAAACTTGATAGGTTTTGAATTGACGTCCAGTGTGTATTTGTTTGCAAAGAAAGTTAGGAATAATCTTTTAAATAGGTTAAATCTCCGGAGCTGAAGTATTTTTTAGTGTGTGAAGAAATGGAGGTTTAGGTAGGTGAATAAAAATAAGATAATCGCAGTTGTAGTTACATACAATAGGAAGGAACTTTTAAAGGAAAATATAGATGCCCTTTTAGGGCAAAGTTATAGTGACTTTGATATTTTGATAATAGATAACAACAGCAATGATGGTACGGCAGATTTAATAAAGAGCTATAAAAATGAGAGGATTTTTTATATAAATACGGGAGCGAACATAGGGGGAGCAGGGGGATTTGCTTTAGGAGTAAAAGAGGCAATAAAGAGAGGCTATGACTACTGTTGGTTGATGGACGACGATACAATTCCAGAAAAGGATGCGCTTAAATCTATAGTAAATAAAGTTGAAATATTAGAGGGTAAATTTTCTTTTATCAATAGCTTAGCAAAATGGGAAGATGGTTCGGTATGTTTGATGAATGTTCCAATTATAGATGGGGAATGGTATAAAGATTATGAGAAGATAAGGTATAATATAATACCGTTACTTGAATGTTCATTTGTTTCGTGCTTTATTAATATTGAAATAGCCAAAAGGGTAGGTTTACCAATAAAAGAATTTTTTATTTACGGTGATGATGTAGAATATACATTGCGCCTGAGAGGGCAAGAAAGAGGATATTTAGATTTAGACAGTATAGTAATTCATAAGATGCCTTCAAATCGTACTACTGATATAGTAAATGAAAGTGAGGAGCGTATAGACAGGTATTTTTTCAAATTTAGAAATGAGTTTTATGTAGCTAAAAGGCTTAACAGAGAGGAAGTGATTAAGTATTTTGTCAGATTTTTCGTAACTTTATATAAGATTATCAGATATTCTAAATCGAAAAAATTAAAAAGAATTTTTGTGCTTATAAAAGGATATGTGCAAGGGATATTTTTTAATCCTTCAATAGAAAATTTGCAATGATTGTTGAATTTCTATTTGCGGGGGTACTTTCATGAAAAAGTATGATTATTTAATAGTTGGTGCAGGTCTATTTGGTTCAGTGTTTGCTTATGAAGCTCATAAAAAAGGCAAAAAATGTTTAGTGATAGATAAGAGAAATCATGTTGGCGGGAATGTATATACAAAAGAAATTGAAGGTATAAACGTGCATATGTATGGCCCTCATATATTTCATACAAATAATAAGGAAGTGTGGGATTATATAAATCAATTCGCTGAATTCAATAGATATACTCATTGTCCAATTGCTATTTATAAGGACGAAGTTTATAATTTGCCGTTTAATATGAACACTTTTAATAAGTTATGGGGAGTAAAGACGCCAACGGAAGCAAAAGCAAAAATAGCTGAACAAATAGCAGAATGCAATATAGCCCAACCCAAGAATTTAGAAGAGCAAGCAATTATGCTTGTAGGCAAGGATATTTATGAAAAATTAATTAAAGGGTATACTGAGAAACAATGGGGCAGGAAAGCAACAGAACTTCCTCCATTTATTATAAAAAGGCTTCCTGTAAGGTTTACTTATGATAACAATTATTTTAATGATAAATATCAAGGCATTCCCATAGGGGGATATACAAGAATCATAGAAAAAATGTTAGAAGGGATAGAGGTTAGACTTAATACAGATTTTTTTGAAAATAGGGAAGAACTTGAGAGTTTAGCAGATAAGATAGTTTATACTGGAATGATAGATCAATTTTATAATTACAAGTATGGTGTTTTGGAATATAGAAGTTTAAGATTTGAGCACGAGATATTAGACATAGACAACTATCAAGGAAGTGCTGTAGTTAATTATACAGAATATGAGATACCCTATACAAGGATAATTGAACATAAGCATTTTGAGTCTGGGGATCAATCCAAAACAGTAATAACTAAAGAATATCCAGTTAAATGGAACAAAGGGGATGAACCATATTATCCTATAAACGATGAAAAAAATAACGAAATATATAACAAATACAAAGAGTTAGCAGACAAAGAAAATAATGTAATATTTGGCGGAAGATTAGCCGAATATAAATATTACGATATGGATGATGTTATAGCGCGGGCATTAGAATGTGTGAAAAAGTATTTATAATAATTCAAAAACAGTTAAAGTTCCTTTATAAATTGTTTTGGATCTAGTAAGTTAGCAACTTCCTGATTTGCCTTGTGAGAATATTTTAATTAAGCCTATAAGTAAAAATGCTGCGGACTGTATTGTCATTGCGGCTCTCCGTACAGAAAAGATTGATAATGAATGTGGGAATGTTGCGAAAGGGAATGTATTTAGAGTGGATACAAGGAATTGCATAATAATGGGAGAGAATAGGCTTGTTGTGGTTGTGGGTGTGGAAAACCTTGTTGTAGTAGACACAGAAGATGTAGTTTTCGTATGTGCTAAAGATAAGGTTCAAAATATGAAGGATATACTAAGTCAGCTGAAAGAGGAAGGCAAGTATGTTTAGTAGCAAGTTATTTGTCTCCTTAAACGTTTGAAAAGGAGGAGAGATATGTACAAAAAGAAATTAAATTTAGAAGAAGTTAGAGCGATAGAATTAGAAATATTAAAATATGTGAAAAAAATATGTGATAACAATAAATTAAGGTATTTTCTATGTGGTGGGACCCTTTTAGGAGCTGTCAGACATAAAGGTTTCATTCCTTGGGATGATGATATTGATATAGCATTACCAAGAAATGACTATATGAAGTTAATAGATATCTTAAAGGAAGGGCATAGGTACCGTAGCTTATCTTTTTACGATAATGAAGATTATTATTATCCTTTTGCTAAAATTGTAGATACTCACACTATACTAATAGAATATGAGCAATATCCAATAAAAGGATTAGGTGTTTGTATCGATGTTTTCCCAATAGATGGCTTGCCCAGAAATTCCCAAAAAATATGGTATCATATGATGAAATTAAAAATATGCAGGAGAATGCTTGGCTTATCATTACAAAAGTATCCGAAATC
>DATCJO010000013.1:0-7979 GCA_036562765.1 Tissierellaceae bacterium
AGAAAGTTTTGCAAATCTCTTCAATAAAGTTCCATAAACTACTACTGCATGGATTATTAATCCCACATATACCAATATTATATATTTCATCAAAGGTATCATTAATCTATAGCCAACAGTGGCAAAGGTCTTTGCTACAAGTCCAAATACTCCTATTGGAGCAAATAGCATTACTATTTCAACTAATTTCATGATTAGATCATTTAATGAAACGAATAACTTTTGAACAAATTCTGCTTTTGGACCTAACAAGGATATTCCAACACCCGTTATTATTGCAAATACAATGATTTGAAGCATACTACCGTTGGCCATTGCTGATATTGGGTTAGTTGGAACCATTTCGTACAAAATTTGAACAACTGATGTTCTTTCATTGATTGTTGGCTCAACAACTTCAACTGCTGACAAATCTATGCCAACACCTGGCTTGAAGAAATAACCTAATATCAATGCTAATATTATAGCTACAGCAGTAGTAACTAAATAAAAAGCTATAGTTTTTGCACCTACTCTTCCTAACTTCTTTACATCCCCTATACTGGCTGTACCATTAACCAAAGAAACAAATACTAATGGTACAACTAACATCATAATTCCTCTTAAGAAGACTTGGCCTAGTAATTGAAATATTCCATTAATTAAGATTTTATCTTTAAATACACCACTTGGTAAATTGTAAACTATAATTCCTGTAATTAATCCAATTAATAGGCCAATTAAAACTTTGGTCGTAATGCTCATTTTTTTCTTAGCCATACCAATACCCCCAATAAAATATTATATTTTCAATTATCATTGTAACTCAGAGTAAATTCCTTTACAAGTAAGAATTATCAAAATATTTTGTTAAAAATAATAGGTTCCTTACGGAACCTATTACATTTTATTTATCAAATCTAATATCATTTTGTTAACAAGTTGAGGATTTGCTTTTCCTTTTGAAGCCTTCATTACTTGGCCTACTAAATATCCTAAAGCCCTATCTTTTCCATTTTTATAGTCTATGATGGACTGTTGATTTTCGCTTAGTACCTTTTGAACTATTTCTAGAATTTGAGACTCATCGCTAATTTGAATTAATCCCTTTTCTTTGACTATTTCTTCTGGATCCTTGCCTGTTTCGAAAACTTCCCTTAAAACTTTCTTACCTGTATTATTGTTTATTTGTCCTGTTTTTACTAGAGAAATTAATTTTGCCAACTTTTCAGGAGTTAATTTAGTATCTTGTATCTCTACTTCTTCATCTTTCAACCTTCTTAAAACATCAACCATAATCCAGTTGCTAACAAGTTTTGGGTCATCTATATATTTAACTGTATCTTCATAGAACGATGCCAATTCTTTTGAAGCAGTTAAAACTCCAGCATCATATTCTGATAGGCTGTATTCTTTCATAAACCTTTCCTTCTTAGCATCAGGCAGTTCAGGTAACTCTTCCTTTATCTCTTCAATCCACTCCTGAGAAATTTCTATTGGTGCCAAATCTCCTTCTATGGCAAACCTATAGTCATCTACACCATATTTTACCCTCATTGTAATAGTTTCATTTTTTACTTCATCCCATCTTCTAGTTTCCCTTAGGGTATTCTTACCTTCCTTTAGAAGTTGGATATGCCTATTTTCCTCATATTCCATAGCCTTTACAGCTGATTTAAAGGAGTTTAAGTTCTTTATTTCTGTTATATTTGTCTTTGCCCCTGTTTCTGTATCTATGACATTTATATTAACATCACATCTAAGGGAGCCTTCTTCCATCTTGCAGTCAGATACTTCAATATACCTTAAAGTCGATTTAAGCTTTTCCAAGAATAATCTTGCTTCTTCAGGAGTATTCATGTCTGGCTTAGTTACAATTTCAATCAATGGAACTCCAGACCTGTTATAATCTATTAAAGTATCTCCTTCCATTGTGTGAATTAGCTTCCCAGTATCCTCTTCTATTTGGATTCTTTGAAGTCCTATCTTTTTAGGGCCATTTTCTAGCTCTATCTCAATATATCCTTCTTCACATAAGGGGATTTCATGTTGGGAAATTTGGAATCCCTTAACTAAATCAGCATAGAAGTAATTCTTTCTGTCCATCTTTGTATGTGTGTTTATTTTACAGTTAAAAGCAATTCCTGCTTTAATAGCATATTCTACTGCTGTTTTGTTTATTACAGGCAAAGCGCCAGGCAAACCCAAACATATTGGGCAGCAGTTTGTATTAGGTTCTTCGCCAAATGTATTTGGACATCCACAGAACATCTTAGTTTTAGTAGCCAATTCAACATGGATTTCAAGACCTATTAAGGTTTTATATGCCATTTTTCATCCCTCCTTCAAATGCAAGACCAGCTTTTATCATGTTTAGGTCCTCATATCTTCCACCGATTATTTGAAGCCCCACTGGCAGTCCTTCTATATATCCGCAGGGAATACTCATGGCACATAAACCAGCAAGATTAACAGGAATTGCAAATATACTTGTAAAGTCCTTTACTACAAACTCATCTTTTAATTTACCAATTTCAAAAGGCAATATAGGTGATGAAGGGGTTAATATAATATTACACTTTTCAAACGCTTTCTTGAAATCATAACAAATTAGGGTTCTCATCCTTAATGCCTTTTCATAGTATTTCCTTCCATGTCCCATGCTTAAGAAATATGTTCCCATGAGTATTCTTCTTTTAACTTCCTCACCAAAGCCTTCAGTCCTTGAATTCTTATACAATTCATCTACATTTGAATACTCCTCTGTCCTATGCCCAAACCTAATGCCATCAAATCTAGCCATATTCGAGCTTACTTCTGCTTTACAAATAACATGATAAGTAGATAAGCAATATTCCATATGGGGAAGCGTTATTTCAACTACCTCTGCCCCAAGGGATTCATATAATTTTATTATTTCATCCATCTTTCCAACTAGCCTTTTATCTAATTCATCAATATAGATTTCCTTTGGTATGCCAATTTTCATGCCTTTAACATATTCTGATGGCTCTAAATTTCTTTCAAACGTCAAATCCACAGGATATTCATAACAAGTGGAATCCTTTTCATCATAACCAGCAATGGCAGAAAGTATCAACGCTGCATCAGATACATCCCTTCCAAAGACTCCTACAGCATCTAAAGTATTAGCTAACGGAATAACGCCATATCTAGATACTAATCCATAGGAAGGCTTTATGCCAACTACATCACAATAAGCTGCAGGCTGCCTAATGGAACCACCGGTATCTGTACCTAATGCTAAAGGAACTTCATTGGCTTTCACTGCAGCAGCAGAACCACCTGATGAACCTCCGGGCACTAGTTTTTCATTTACTGGATTCTTAACTGGCCCAAAATATGATGTTTCACTGCTTGAGCCCATGGCAAATTCATCCATGTTTGTTTTTCCAATGATTATCCCATCTTGATTTTTTATTTTTTCAACTACTGTTGCATCATAAGGTGGTATAAAGTTTTCCAACATTTTGGAACCGCAGGTAGTCCTTTTGCCTTTAACTACAATATTGTCTTTTATTGCAACAGGAATCCCTGCTAAAGTACCTACTTCTTCTCCATTTCTTATCTTTTCATCTACCCTTTCTGCAGACTTCAATGCTTCCTCTTTATGTATAGTAATGAAAGCATTTAAATCTTTATCAATTTCTTCTATCCTATCAAGGTGTGCTTTTACTACTTCTGTTGCAGAAATTTCCTTTTTCAATATTTTATCCCTAATCTCTATAGCAGATAGCTTTACAATATCCATGGTTTCACTCCTTTATTCAACTATCTTTAGCAATTTAAAATATCCATATTGCTTTTCTTCAGTATTTTCCAATACTTCATCCCTAGTTAGGGTTGGCTTAACTATGTCTTCTCTGAACCTTTGAGTATGCTTATTTACTTCCAATGTAGGCTCTACATTTTCCAAATTTACATTGTCAAATTCATCTAGGCTTTGCAATATCAAAGTAAATTCATAAATTGCCCTTTCCTTTTCTTCTTCTGAAAGCCTTAATTTGCATAGGTCAGCAATATGCTCTATTTGCTCCTTTGTAACCATAATTTACCTCCCTTTCAAATTAGTGAATAGTGAAAAGTGAATAGTTATAGTTGTTTAAAATCAAATTCCTAAAGTCATATTTTTAACAAAATTTTCGATAACTTCAACTAGTTATTCACTATTCACTATTAATTATTCACTTATTATGAATTCCCCATTTTCCATTCTAACTATCTTAATCCCTAGCTCTATTGCCTTGTCATATTTTGAGCCAGGGTTTTCTCCAACAATTACATAATCGGTATTTTTACTTACTGAACTTGCAACTTTTCCACCCATTTTTTCTATCATATCCTTGATTTCATTTCTAGTATAACCTTCTATTGTCCCTGTAATAACTACTGTTTTATTTGTAAATATGGATTCTTGAACCTCAACTTCTTCATAATATGGATTTATGCCTTCACTTAAAAGCTTATCTATAGCTTCATTTATCCTAGGGTCATGGAAAAACTCTATTATGCTGTTTGCCACCACTTCCCCTATGTCTCCAATAGCTATTAACTCTTCAAAGGTTGCACTTCTCAATTTATCAAAGGATTTAAAATGGTTAGCCAAATCCGTAGCAGTTTTTATACCCACATTATTAATTCCTAAGGCAAATATAAAGGAGTTTAAAGGTACATTTTTTGACCTTTCAATGGCCTCTAAAAGGTTTTTGGCCTTTTTATCCTTAAAGCCCTCTAGCTTTAATAAGTCTTCATATTTTACTTCATAAATTTGTGGCAAATCCTTAATATTCAGCTCTTCTACAAACCTCTCAGCAGTTTTTTCGCTGAATCCCTCTATGTTCATAGCATCCCTTGATGCAAAGTGGACAAGCCTAGAAACTAGCTGAGGCTTGCATGATAAGGAATTTGGGCAGAATATGTGAACGCCATTCTGATACAGCTCAGAACCGCAGGCTGGACAGTGGGTAGGCTTTTTGATTTCATATGTTTCCTCGTCAGTTTCAACAGTACCCAAAATTTCTGGAATTACGTCATTGGACCTTCTTACTAAAACTCTGGAATTAATTCTTACCCCTTTTCTCAAAATATCGTCATAATTATTTAAAGTAGCCCTTCTAATTGTAGCACCACAGATTTCTACTGGTTCCAATATAGCTGTTGGCGTAACTTTCCCTGTTCTCCCTACATTCCAAACTACATCCAATAGCTTTGTTGTCGCTTCCTCTGCTTCATACTTAAATGCCATTGCCCATCTTGGAAACTTATTTGTATATCCTAATACTTCTCTAGTCCTCAAATCATTTATCTTAATGACTATGCCATCTGTCTGCAAGTCTAACTTATGCCTTTCTTCATTCTGCCTTTCTATTTCCTCAATTACCTCTTCAATGGAATCAAATTCTTTGGCATAAGGGAATACAGGAAGCCTATTTTCTTTCAAAAATTCTAATACTTCCTTGTGGGTTTTAAAAACCTTTCCTTCTATATATCCTACATTATAAAAATAAGCTACTAATTTTCTTTCTTCAGTTATCTTTGGGTCTAAGTTTCTTAAAGCCCCTGCTGCTGCGTTTCTAGCATTTTTTAAAGGCTCATCTGCTGTTTTGTTATATTCTTCTAGAACTGACAAAGGCATTAGGCTTTCCCCTTGTACCTCCATGGTCCCTTTAAAATCAATTTTAAGGGGAATTGTCTTTATTGTCTTCACTTGGGGAAGTATAGCTTCACCTACTGTCCCGTTGCCTCTTGTAGCTGCTTGAACTAAAATCCCATCTTTATAAGTTAGATTTATGGTAAGGCCATCAAACTTGTATTCAACTACGTATTTAGGAGGAGGCAACTTATCTTCATTTTGAGAATTGTAATCTTCTATTGCCTTTCTTATCCTTCTGTCCCAATTAATCAGTTCTCCATAGTTTTGGCTTTTATCTAAACTCCAAAGCTTTGCAAGGTGGGTATGCTTTTCAAATTTATCTAGGATTTCTCCCCCGACTCTTTGGGTTGGAGAATAAGGAAAGATTATGTTTGTTTCCTTTTCCAAAGCTACTAATTCATCATACAACGAGTCGTATTCTTTGTCACTGACCTTTGGGTTATCTAAGGTGTAGTAATAATAGTTTAATTCGTTTATAATCTCTATTAATTCCTGCATCCTTTTAATTTTCTCATCTAGCTTATCCATCATATCACCTCAATATTTCTATAGGTGCAATAGATAATAATAACCTTTTTAAACCTTCATCCTCAAAGGATACTACAATTTCCTTGTCGCTATCCCTATCTTTAATTTGGACTACTGTCCCTATGCCAAACTTTTTATGCCTTATTTTATCTCCAACATTTATTTCTAAATTAGAATTGGTTTTTAATGCTGATGGCTTATTCTTTATAAATGAATTTATGTCAAAAACATTTTCACTCTTTTTAGTATAGTCCTTGATTTCTATTAGTTTTTCCCTATAGCCTTCATTTCCAGCTCTAATAATAGTATCTCCCATTTCACTGATAAACCTAGAAGGCAAAGTATAATTTACATTTCCATATATGGTCCTAATCCTTGCATTAGTTATAAATAAAAGCTTCTCCGCCCTTGTGATGGCCACATAGCAGAGCCTTCTCTCTTCTTCCAAATCCGCTTCGCTGTCTAAAGCCCTGGAGATAGGGAAAAGACCTTCTTCCATTCCTACCAAAAAAACTACAGGAAATTCCAAGCCCTTTGCACTGTGGACAGTCATCAAGGTAACTACATTTACATCATCTGCAGTTTTGTCAATATCAGATAAAAGGGAAACTGCTGCCAAAAACTCTTCCAAATCGCTACTGCCTGTCCTTGCTTCAAAATCTATGGCTACAGAAATAAATTCTTTTATATTCTCTATTCTCGTCTGAGCTTCAACTGTATTTTCCCTTTCCAATTCAGCCAAATATCCAGTAGCGTTGATGACTTCTTCTATAAAATCCTTTAATCCCATTTTTTCCTTTAAAGCCATTAACCTATTCATCATATTTGCAAAGGGTTTAAGGTTAGCCTTAACCCTTGAGCTCAATTCATCGGTTGAATCCAAATTTAATAATATTTGGAAAATGGAAGTGCCCTTATTGGCTGCTATTTCCTCTAGTTTTTCAACAGTAGCATCGCCTATTCCCCTTTTTGGAACATTTATTATCCTTCTAAGGGATATATCATCTGCTGGATTATTTAATACCTTTAAATAAGCTAAAATATCCTTTACTTCTTTTCTATCGTAAAATTTAACTCCTCCAACAATTTTATATGGAATGCCATTTCTTATAAAGACATCTTCAAAGGAACGGGATTGTGCATTTGTCCTGTAAAGCACTGCAAAATCAGATATCTTATAGCCATCAGCCATTAGTTCCCTTATTTTCTTTGCCACAAATAATGCTTCATCTTCTGAATCATTTAACTGAACATAGACTACTGGCTCTCCTTCTTCATTTACTGTCCAAAGATTTTTTTCTTTTCTTTCAAAATTGTTCTTAATTACATTATTGGCTACCCTCAATATGCTTTTGGTAGACCTGTAATTTTGCTCTAAAACGATTGTCGTTGCATTTTCAAAATCCTTTTCAAAATCCAATATGTTTGAAATATCAGCATTTCTCCAAGAATATATTGACTGGTCAGGATCACCTACAACGCAGATGTTCTTATACCTATCAGATAGAAGTTTTACTAGCTGGTATTGAAGTTTATTTGTATCCTGATATTCATCTACAAATATATATTGGAACTTTCTCTGATAATAATCTAATACATGTGGATTATCTCTAAAAAGCTCTACTGCCTTTAGAATTAAATCATCAAAGTCTAGGGCATTATATTGCTTTAGCTTCTTCTCATATAATGAATATACTTCTCCAACATTTCGCAAATAAAAATCCTTATAGTTCTCATTTATAAATGTATCAGGTTCAACCATGCCATCTTTTAAATTGCTTATATATGAAAGAATTGT
>DATCJO010000020.1:0-3971 GCA_036562765.1 Tissierellaceae bacterium
TTAATACTTTAAAGCCATAAATTAAACTAGGGCTTGTGTCCCATCGCATAACAGCACGATTACCGCTTCGGGGCGCGGATAGCGAAACATGAAGCAAAATCAATGAAGTTGAATCATGAAGTAGACGCGCCCACAGCCATGGACCTAAGCGCGGTCGCGCCCGGCTTGTCCGGGCCTAAGTGTCGTCGTACTAAGGCCCGGCCGGCGCCTTAAGGCCCATGGCCGTCGGTAATCGGCAAACGTTAGACGAAACCCAGCTAAATAGGGTATTATCTTAAATAAATTCTACATTTGGTCATGAAGACGAATCATAATTTAAGCGCAAAGAAAGTCAGGTGCGGAAACTCAAATGACGGTATTCAGTTCATGGCAATGATTTAATCTTTAAAAATAATGAGACATAAGAACTGTTGTATAAATAACCTGGGTTCATTATTGATTTACTATTTCTTTGAGAAGACAGCATACTTCTGAAGAGGATCAAATTAAATCAGTGCAAAGAAAGGTCATTGCCATGAACTGAAAAAGCAGCCAATCGCCATAAGCTTGAGAGGGTTGGCGACAAGGTTAAAGTAGTAGTTTGTGTTTTATTATACGTACATGATGGCTAAAAAGGGGAACCTTGGTTTTTCATAGAAAAACATAGGAAAGAAAGGTTTACCTATTCCGTGTCGCCAACTGACGTGGAAGAGGCGATTGTCTGAGTGGTAATGAATACTGATTCCGCACCAAAATCCGCGAAAGATGATAGTTTAGAAGCTGACACAGAACATTTAAACAGGATTTATTCAAAGAAGGACTTCATTTTCTTCTTTGGGGCTGCTGGGCATCGTCTAACAGCTCGTTTACCGCATCGGGGCGCGGAGAGTGGATCATGATGACAAATCAAAGAAGTCAAATCATGAAGTTTACGCGCCCACAGCCATGGACCTAAGCGCAGTCGCGCCCGGCTTGCCCGGGCCTAAGTGACGTCGCACTAAGGCCCGGTCTGCGCCTTAAGGTCCATGGCCGTCGGTAATCGGCAGACGTTAAACGCCATAACTAATAATTTTGACTAATAGCAGAATCATGCTGCTATAAAAGACTGTTAAAATGAATGTCCTTTTATTAAAGGGAGAGTTGGTAAAATGAGTTGGATCGATGTTATCTTTTTTCTGGCAATAATTTTTATCATACTTTTTATTTTAAAAAGACAAGACTGGTTACAGAACGAATTTTTGAGACTACTTAAAATTGTGGGTTCGCTTAAATTTCACCAATTCAATCATGAAGCTCAATTATTAGAAAGGAATGGCGTATATTTACCAGAAGATACTGCATTATTTGTATACAATTTACTATGGAATTTAGTCGGGGAGAATGAGCAAAGAGATATTCAAGATGATTATAAAAAGAACTGTGCTAGCAATATACCCTTTTGGAAATATTTTTTATATCGATACCAAATAAAATGCGAATTTGAAGCTAGAGAACCAATGGATAAATATTTTTCAACTAGCGATATTCAAATATCAGGGCTGATGGAATCAGTAAGACAGAGTCATTTAAGTTTAAAAGCCCAAATTGAAGAGATAACAGAAATATCTGAAGACATGAAAAAAATGAAGGAACGAGTTAAGGATGTGAAAAAACAAATATCATCACCAACTGAAAATTCTGAAAAAGAAACTAATGTCCTCCATATCGATTAGAGGGTTACGGCGTTTAACAACAGGGTTCCCGGCTCTGTTCCCTTCGGTCACTTCGACCCATATTGCCGGGCCTAAGCCAGGTCTGGACGGCACCGCCTTTATCAAGGGCAAACATTAGGGTTCAGTCGGTGCCTCTAAGGCCCGGCAACATCGGGAACCCGAAACGTTATCGGCAATGTGAGTAATGTCCCAAGTGGATTAGATATTATTCTTGTTGTAGTATCTTAATATTAAATTAAGTCAGGAGTATTATTATGGCTTATAGGTATAAAAAAGCATTGCACTTTTTTTATGAAAAAAGTAATAGGCCTTTTTTTGGCCCTTGGACAAAAGCTTATGAGGCTTTGCAGAAGGTTAAGATTCAACCGGCTTTGGAGGAAGAATATTTAGAATATATTGAAAAAGAAGTGCCTGACATTTATGAAATGATAGAATGGGTAAGATTCCACAATTTTACATGGAAAGAAAAAGGATCGAAAAAAAGAGCTTTTAATAATTTTAATTTTAGGTTAGCGGTAACTTATACTAAACCTTTACCTGAAATAAGAGATAAACTATTTGAAATAAGGGAGAAAGTGACATGTGATACAGGTTGGTATCCGTTAGTTATGGGAAGTAGAGCTTTAATAAGTAAACCTAAGTACAGAATAATGCAGAAAAAACTTAGAATTATGCCGCGATTTAAGAACATAGATACTTTTATTGGTAAATTAAAAAGTATAAGAGATATATCCAATTGTCATGAATCAAATTGTTTTCTTTTGAATGGGACTGAAGGAAGCATTTTATTTGATACAGGCTTTGGAATAAATTACAATGGAATTGAAAATTTAAAGACTGTTTTTTTGTCACACTTTCACAAGGATCACACATATGGGATTTGGGATCTAATAGAAAAAAAACAAGTTCCCATTGTTTTATCGGAAGTGACTCTCACATATTTATTAAGTTTAAAAATAATTAATTTAGAAGCAAAAAAAACACTATTAGAGCAGGCTTGTGTCCTTGAATCTCCCAATACAAAGATCGATTCGAATTGTTCAATAAACACAATTCCAGTTTTTCATGCACCTGGTTCCTATGGGTATATCTATAATGATAAGAATGAATGTAGTGTAATTTATTTAGGTGATGTCTGTTTGAATAATGGATTTTATAACTTCTCTGAACAAATTGCAAAAATTATTCTCGATCTTGATTCAAGAAATAAGTGGGTTATTCTTGATGCTTCAATGGTTGGCAAATCGGATTTAAGTATATGTGATGAAGACACACCTAAATTACTTTTGCAAGAGATTTCGAGTGATGTTAGTAAGCGAAACGTGCTTTTTATAAGTAGTAGCCCGGAAATGCTAATATATTCATACATATATTCTTTTTTAATAACTCGGACGTCGGAGCTTAAAATAAAACTAGTCTTAAATGATGACTTATTTGATTTAGTTAAAACGTTATGGGGTTCTTTTATATTAAAAGATCGTGGATATGTTGACCTATATGTTAAAGCAGTTTTAGGGAAAAACAAATCTGATTTTGTCGAGAGTTTTAGAGTGTATCCTCTGAGCACGTTAGGAAAAATATCTAAAGATGATAATGTAATTGCCTTTATAACTCCAGTTGATATTACAAAAAATCATTTGCTTGAAGATAGAATAAAAAAAGCGGATATCTTTTTAGCTGGAACACTTGCTTTACGATCAGATATTCCAGAGGAATTAGTAAAGGCCAAGCCCCGTTCAATAATAAGGGTTGCTTCACCGGATTGGAGCTTCCATTCTTCCGAAGCAGACCTAAAAGAATTCATTAATATCTTGTCCTCAAATGGAATAAAAACCATACTCTTTCACAACTATAGCAAAGTACTAAAAAAATTTCTTAAAAATAACAACTTCGACCCAAAAATGGTTCAAATAATTTCTAGAGACGGTATTAATTTACAATAATGCAGGATTATGTTAGCGGTTGATTCCTGGCAACAATAAAAAAGACTACCACACAGCCGATAACACTGCATTGCCACTCCGGGTCGCGGAAAGTCAACTCATCATGTTGGACAAATAAGTCAGTCATGGAGAATTCGCGACCACATCGATTCGCCAAGCGCGTTGCGCTAAGGCTCATCGACGTCGGCAATGCCATACGTTATCCGACATACCATGTAAAGCCCGCCATCCGGGCGGGCTAAATTTTACTGCATGAGAATATGCACGTTTTTTCTCTAGTTGTGGTAAAATAACAGTAGTAAGGAAAGTAAGGAATGGAGGAAACATGATGGAAATT
>DATCJO010000021.1:0-11475 GCA_036562765.1 Tissierellaceae bacterium
AATTCCTTCTTTTAATACCACTTTCTTGGTAATATTACCAACAGAATCATACTCATAGTTAATTGTGGTACCGTCATTTTGGATTTCCTGGTTAACTAGAGTTTCCAGTTTAGTAGATGAAGGATCTTCATAGACATAGTCCGTTTTAATTTGTTTGTTTCCGATTAAGATTTGATTTGCTTTAACTCTGCCTAAGAAATCATAGGTTTTCCTAACAATGATAGCTTCGCCTTCGTCAACAATCTTGTTAACAACGGCATCTGCAACCTTTTGTTTCGTATAACTCAGCATTTCCAATACACCGTTTAAATGTGCTTTCGGAACACCTGTTTCTGTTTTCATGCCGACGGCGGTTAAAGTTCCTGTGAGATCAACTTGGTAATTATAGACCTTTGTTTGCTTATCCAGATTTACTACGATTTGACCAGGCTCATATCTGATTCCGACTGTTTGCCATTTATCCATTTCTACAACTAAACCGGTGTCATAAGCAATGCCGTTACGAATCATTGAAAGTCGACTTTGTGCATTAATAGCAAGTCCTAACTTAATGTAATCATTGTCTTGGAAAGAAAGTATGTATCTAAAATCAGGATTGATTTCGAGAGCTTCAGGTTTGATTTTTACAAATACACTACCTTTATCTCTTAAACTTAAATCATAAATTAGTTTGGCTTTGTTTCCAGGTGTAAGATTTCTTAGTCCATTGTAACTTCCAAAAACATGTTTTCGGATTTTATGAGAAAGAGTATCTCCTGAATAAACTAAGGTTTCATCCATTTTGAAAAGTTTAGTTTTATCGACCTTGAAGGAGCTTTCAGTATAAGTATAACTGATTGGTTTGTTGCCTCTTCTTGATTCAAAGGTTCCGTTTAAAGAAATTACATCAAAATCATCATATAAATCATGGTTGTAATAAATTACGCCGCTAGAGGGGTTTTCAAAAACTTGACTTTCGGGGCTAAGATATCTGATTCCTTCATTATAAATACCGATGAAAGTCTCAACTGTATGTTTAAATGCCCCCAAGCCGATTAAAAAGATATAATAAGGCATGGTGAGATTTGTTGAATCGTAGTTATTATTATAAGAGGAACCGTCTATATCATGTTTTGCTTCGAATTTACCGATCGTTAAGCAATCAATTTTTTCAAGGATCTTAAATGAATTCTCGCCTTCGGGTGTATAAGTTTTGGTAAAGACTCCTTGACTAGAATCTTCGTTTAGATGAAGCAATACCTGTAAGTTATTTCCACTACCTTCAATATTTAATCCAATCAGATTCCATTCATCAAGCATAAGCGTATTTTCAGTATAGATATAATCGTCTGGTTGTGCTTGGCCACCTAATCTTAATCTTCCGTCTTCGAGTGTGTCGATAAATATAGCCTCTTTTAAACTTGATTCACAGCTTAAGGTGATAATTCTTCTTTCTTCATATTCACCTGTAGGTTTAATCCAGAAAAAGAAACCTTTGTTTTCTTTGAATTTATTATTCCATTGGTAGAGACTGAAGTTGTTTCCGCGTGAGAATGATGATTTTCGGAAACTATTTGTTTTTTTCAAATCAACACTTAGCGTATGTAAACTCGTAGAGAATTTAAATGTCTTGATGTTATCAATAGTTCCTGAGGAAGCAGTTTTTTCAATTTGTTTGGTGCCGTATTTTCCATCAGCTATCTGATTATAGACGATAATATCATCCATAAAGGCCTTATCCAGCCTTTGAACATAACCATCCTTATTATATTCGTTATATTCATATTTGTACTCAAAATCAAAGTCCCTTACATCATCACCGATTTTATAGGTAACTTTTTGAGGATTTTCAAGATTGTCATAAGCGTATCTGATGGAATTGGTTCCGTCTGTTTCTTGAATCAGATTTCCTTTTTTGTCATAGTTAAAATACTTTGTGATTTCATTTTCCGCATCATAAAGCTCACTTACCAAATCCATTTCATTGTATTTATAAGCAACAAGCAAGCGGCCGTTAAATCTAACCTTTTCTAATCTTCTTTTCTTATCATATTGGAATGTATAGGTACCATTTTCACCATATTTTTTTGATTCTAAAAGCCCGGAATTAATGCCTTGAATAAGCTTATATTTGTAATCGACATAGAGATTGTTGTTTACATAAACCTGCTTCAAGTTTCCGAACGAATCGTAAGTAAAGTTATAAACGGTTCCGTTTGCGGTTGTTATTTTGGTAATTTGGCCTTTATGATCATAATCAAAATTTCCTTCAAGCCGGTTTTCACCGATACCACAAACGATATTTATTAAGTCACCGTATTTATTATAATTAAAGTCTGAAACTAGTCCGTTTGGAGCAACGCTTTTTTTAAGTCGATTAAGACTATCAAAGGTATTTGTAGTCTTGTTGCCATGTTCGTCTGTCAGTTCAACCGGATTGTCTTTGTCATCATATTTACATACGGTTGTAAGAGTTTTATTTTCTTTTGTTTTTACTTTAGTTGTTACAATGTTGTCCTTATCATTATAATCATAAGTAACAACATTACCTTCAATATCCGAAACAGTTTTGACTCGTTTTTTATGATCATATGTGAGCTTAAATGTATCTCCGGCTGGCGAAGAAATCTCTTTAATGTTATTATCTTCGTCATAACTGTTGGTCGAGGAATCTTGTACTGAATTGGCAACTTCAATCAGATTACCTTTTTCATCATAGTTATAATACTTGCCGTAATTATCTTTATATAATTGAATTGCATCAAACAAGGCATAGTTGTAGCCGTTGTAAACAACTCCTACTTCAACAGAATCAAACGGATATTCCGCAACAACACTTCTCGTTAATACTTGCCAATTTGCATAGGTTTTATCAAAATTAAATTTATAAATTGGCTCTTCTTCAATATCAGGATAATGGATCTTTAAATAAGCATACCAATGATCATGATGCGAAGCAAAAGCTTTTGAGAAAACGGAGAAAATCAGTTCTTCCCCAGCATTACCGCGCATGGGGATAATTTGTTTCATCTTCTTATCTGTTCCGAAGGTTCCTTTAATTTTTACAACTTTCTCGCCAAGATTTTCTTTGTGGAAAACTGATGCTTCTTCGGTTATCATTGCTATATCGCCATAGTTACAGCCTTCAAAATCCCAGAATTTCGGTTGTGAGGCTGTATGGAATTCCATATAACCATTTTCTACAAAATTATACCTTACCTTTTGGTCTAAAGAACCTAAAGATAGTTGTAAATCATCAATTCCAACTAACATTCTGTTTCCGGTGAGTTTAAACAATACTTCTAATTTAAGATCATAAGCTCCCGAAGGAATGTAGATGTTGTTAATTGTAAAGGGCTTCCAATCTGATTCGCCGATGAATGCTGCTGTCGGAACAAAGTGTTTTTTATAACTAACCTCATTTGTAACTTTAGTACCTCCGGAGCCACTGCTGGATGAACTTGCTGTATAAGTTGTTTCCAGCATTTTATATTTTGCTATTACTTCGATTTCAATATTACCATTGGAAACCGGTGAATCAATTCCTTGATATTTGATGAAACCGGTCAAAATGCTGGTTCCTGTCCGGGGACGCATGACTGCTTGACTGATTGCAACAGTTTCTCCCGCTGCTTTATCAATTGAAAGATACTTTTCACCGAATACACCACCGTATTCCGTTTTTACAATACTCTCTTCCCCTTTAAGGATCAACCATCCGGAACCGTAATCGAGAACATCGTCATCAGCGTCAAAACTATGATTTTCTAACATGTTTATAGTATGCAATTGTACATTTGACTGACCGATTAGCTTGCTTGAGATTGAATCCTTTATTTCGTCATAATTATAAGAAACGGTTTTTCCGTCTTGATCCATAATTAAACGATTGCGTCCATAGTGATCAAAATAATAAATATTCGCTTCTCCGTAAGTATTTTTTCTGACAGTCATTTGCTCACTATATTCGAATTCTACATATTCGCCTAAGGATGTTCCCGCATCAGCAAATTCGGTCACTTTCTTAACTTTTTCTGAACCGTCATAAGCAAATTCACACCCGAAGCCGGATAATGTATCATACGCTTTTACAAGTTTCCGATTTGAATAACTATACTTGGCACCGCCCAACAAATCTTCTTTGATTACTTTTGTACCTTCGCTGCTATATTCTAAACGGTAATTATAAACATTAAGCGAAATAAGCCTCGAGCTCAAATAAGAAAATTCGATTAATTTTCTTTCTTTCTCTAATCTTATTGCTGAGATTCTGTTTGATTCATTATATAACAAGCGAACAATTTCACTGTTATACTTATTCTTTTCAATGAGTTCGATTTGGTTCTTACTGTTTTTTGTAAATTGAATTTTATCACCTTCAGCATTAGTCATCGCTTTAATTAGAGTCTTTCCGCCTTTATATTCAAACTCCATTTTATTTTTGTGTTTGTCATAGATGACAATTTCATAAAGCGATTTATCATAAAGCGCATAGGAGCCGTCTAGATGGTTGTAATAAACTTTTCCTTCATAACCAGGAGGAAGATCCAGTCGATAATTATTTTTCGCTTTGCTTAGAGTTATTTCTTCAAAAAAAGTACTGTTGTCGGAGGGATCAATCATTTCGAGTGTTTTTTCTTGTAAAGTAAAATTGTATTCAAAACTTGCTTTTGCTCCGATTCCAAATAATCCATAAATACTCTTCTCGCTATTTACCTGATTAAATATTAACGAAACTGTAATCGGTAATTTACTGTCAGAAGTTGCTAAGAATTCGTTTGCTAATACTTGCTTGCCGGTATAAAGATTAATTTTAGAAATACCGGCATAACCTAAATCCTGATCCTCATAACAAAAAGCCGGATTTAACCCATTAATCTTAAAAGTTGCAACTTGTGCAATCACACATTCATGATTATCAGGGTGCGGTTTTAATAACTTTATTTTAGTAGTTGCATCATTCACAATTCTTACATAAAATCTATAAGTTTGATATTTGATTGCTTTTCGAACTAATCTGGTAATATTAAAACAAAGGTATTCTGTCATAATAGTATGACTTGAAGCGACTGTGTTAGGTGCAGGTACATGGTCTACTACCAATGCTCCGGAGCTAATTCTCGGAACCGTTGCATATCTAATCGCACTTGGATCGCGGAGTTCATCCTCATATAACCTAAAATTGCATTTTTGGGTGGTATTTTGATAGGGTAACAGAAGATAAGCTTCTCCGATATGATCATCCTTAGTAAAGTTGTCAAGTTGGACGATTGCATAGACTTCAAGTTTAGAATCGCCTTCTTCACAATATGAATTGGCTAGATTACCGCAGTTTTCTTTTAAAAACACGTAATCAACTATAATTCTTTTATCATTGGTAAGATTAGTATAAATTTTAAACATAAACTTCTCCTTTCTTAAAATACATAAATTCTGTCAGTGTAAAAATCTACCGATATATCAATCGGTGACCGATTTTTTGAGATAAATACTAAATCAACCTTTTGTATAAATAAACTTTCAACAAAACTCCTGATTTCTTTTTCAAGAATCGGGTTTCGGACTTGTGTTAAAAAGACAAGATCAATATCTGAATATTCTGTTTGTTCGCCTCTCGCAACAGAGCCGTAAATGAAACAGCCGATAATGTGATACTTATCCTTAAGGGTGCTTTCATTTTCTTTTAAAATCCTCACAACCTCTTCGGTTTTGATTAAGCCGCGGACCTGATTGTAATCCATGCTTACTTTAATAATTGGTTTTAAAAGTGTCATCACACTTTCCTTTAAAGCTCCGTTTTTAATCAATTCGATAAGGTCGTTGGAAAAGTTAATGTAAAAGATAATGGGATGAAACCCGCTTTTTACAAGCATCACATTAAACAAAATAATCGCCATTTCCCGAGAATAAGGATGAAAATAATTGTTTTTTATAACATACATCAGCATTTCAACGGGATCCGTCAAATCGTCGATTCGCTTGTTAACAAGCTCAACAAGCCAAGTCAAATTTTCTTTATCAAGTGTCTTTTCGGAATAAAAACGAAACGCTTTTTCTAAGACAGCTAATGTTATCGGTTCACTTTCTAGTAAGGTCTTATAAGCGAATAGGGATTGTTTGAGATGTTTTTCATTAAATGTTTTTGGTTCTTCCCTTTTTCCTAAATAAATTTCCTTTTGGGATTTTAAGCTCTCCTTAGCATCTCTGTCTTTGTTTAAAAAGCACAACATCTTAAAATCAAGTTTTGAATTATAAATACCATTACATTTTTTAAGTTCCATCTTAACCTCCTTTCTTTTATTTTTTTTAGTTGCTAGGGCGGTTTTTTAAAATATAAATTTCTCATAATCTCCTCCTCGCTCATAAAGAGACAAAAGGAGCGATTCATACAACCAAAGAAAAAAAGCCAAAGATCTTGGCTCTTTTTTCTCTTTAATTTATCCCGGATCATTGATATCTTTTGCTTTGATTTTATTGATCATCTGATTGTTGAAACTCACATAATCTTCAATTGTAGCTTCAATTCTTTTCAGATTATCAGCTACATACTTTTCCGCAGTAGTTTTGGAGCCGATAAACTTTTCCAGCCATTCTGTCAGTTTACTAATGACTGTTTGTTTTTTCTCTGCGCCGGTCATAAAGGTTTGTCCATTTTCTTTTTTAAGATTATTGGCTTTTTCTGTATTTAAAATGAATTTTTTAATCACATCAACGATTAAATTATCAAGCTTATTCACCTTTATAGTATCTATCACCTCCCTTGCACTTTCGACAGTTACTTCAATATCATCTTTAACCTCACGCAAAATTTCCGAAAACGACTTATTCTTATTTACTTTAGAAGCCAGATATAAAAGGCATAGAAAAATAACAATTACTGACAAGATAATTTCAAGTGTTGTCATCTAAGCACCTCCCCGTCATGTTTCTCAAGTAAACTCAGACGCGACTTCAGATTGCATAATTCTGATTTAATTTTGCTGATTTCTTCCGCATGAACTTCGATCAATTTTAAGATTTCATTGTTTTGAATTTCAATCTTTTCTAAGTTCATCAGAATTTGTTTGCTGAAATCGTCTTGAGAACGAAACTGTTTTTTAAACTGTTTAACAATCGTTAATACCAAAACTAAAATAACTATAATCAAATAAATGATATTCTCTGCTTTTACTAAATCCATCCAATTCATTACTTTTCTCCTTTCTTCTTGATTCAGTATTAAAGAGTTTTATCCTAAAAAAATACAACTAAAAAACAAAAAACAAACAAAAGCCAATAAAATATTAATAAATCAAACAAACAGATTTAAAATCCGACAGAATTTGCGAATAAGGCTTTGTTATAATTTTGTTACAACTTAATATTTTTTTGGGTTGTTCTTCCTTCGCTTTTCTACTCTTTAAATATCGAGAGGAGAAAAGTATGGATAAGGAAAGGAGGATAGACAAATATGAAAGTATAATTAATTATTTGGTGTCCTCGGTCCGTCCCAACATTAAGGAAGATTTGAAGCAAGATTTGTATATGTTGGCGTGGAAAATATTGAATTCAAAGATCAAACCAAAAGATTTAGATTCTTATATTTTTATCGTGTTAAGAAACGAACGCAACAGACTGCTTAAAAAGCCGCTTTACCAATCGAGCCCATCCTTAAATGAAAGCATTAATGGCGAAACTGAGCATGAATTAATTGATTTTATTGTAGATGAAAAGTATAATCGCGATAGTTTAGATTTGCATATGGATTTAGAAAAAATTATCTCAAATAATTTATCTGCATTTGCTGGACAAGTTATCTGCGAATATTACTATCAAAATTTAAAGGAAAAGGAAATTGCGGAAAGGCACGGCGTCACACAGCAATATATTTCGAAAACGCTTAGAAAAGCATTAAGGAAAATTCAGTCTTTACTATAAAAGGTTATTTAAATATTTGAGTCTGCTTTAGGTATTGATCAAATGTTCCGACTTTAAATAAAAAAGCTGTAACTTGAGTAATCACGTGATTACTCAAGATACAGCTTTTTCAATTGCATCTTTCAAGCGGTTTCTTCAAAAAATAATGCCCTCGCATAACCATCTTCCCCTCCAGCATATTATTAGCGCATACTCCCCCTCCAACAAATTTGTTTAGAATAATATAGAACCCCCAAAATCAAAAAACTAACGTGAAGAGTGTCATTACGATGTTTTTCTATCTGTACTTTTTTGCTTCTGTTGTAAACTTTCATTATATAAATTTGAAACTATATAGCAATCATTAAAGCTTTAATATTTACTTTTCGTTTATAATTATTTAGAATAGTTTCACCCCTCGGGCTAAAAGAATTCACTTAATCGTTTTATTTTTGCAAATTATTTAGCGTTCCCTCTTTTATGTGATATTTAATATTATTACATTTACAAAAATCAATTAAATCATTGACCAAACTTTTAAAAAATTTATCCTTATCTTTATATGAGGTTGCAGTTTTATTATAATTTATTTTTCCAAAAACAATTTTGTCTACAAATTTAATAGATTCAAGTATTTTAGTAAAGTCTTGCTTTATTATATTAGGTGTAGGGTAAGGTTCTATGCTTACCCAAGTTTTAAATCCTTTTTCTTTCATCTTTTTTAGAGATCTAATTCTATCTTCATATGGTGCTGCTCCCGGTTCCATTATTTCTCTAAACTTTTCATCTAAAGATATTAACGTTATGCCAAAAGAATAGTTCTTTGGTAAGTCGTATAGAGATTCAGGGAAAATGCTCTTTGTTAAAACGCTTGCTTGAATTCCATGTTCAGCTAACATGTGCAAAATATCAATTGATGCATTCACAACCTCATCATGCCCAAACATAAATGGATCAGTGGTAAAGCAAAGGTGTAAATTTTTAATTCTATTCTTATATCTTGATATTTCCCTTTCTAATATTTCTTTATAATTTTCAACTAGCCTTGGTTTTAACCAATCATTATAATCTTTAATTTCACCAAACCTTCTTTTTAACATCATAGCATAACATGGATATTTGCAACCGTGTGAGCACCCAAGGACATGATTAAGGGTATAATCGCCATATTCAACTGCAGTTCTATAAATTAAGGTTTTTCGTTTCATAAAGCAACCACCTACCAAATGATATAATCATCATTAATTGGAAATTTATAAACATAACCATTTTTTTTAGAAGCAATCTCAACATTAAAATAATCTTTCAGGTTTTTATTGATATCCTGTATAACATTAGGTATATACACATGAGTATCTAGGTACTTCTTTAAATCTTTCTTTTTTACATTACGCCCATAAAAATTATTGTATATTTCTCTTGCGAAAAAATATGGCGAACAAAATACATGTTTTTCTTTCTCTACTGAAGAATACGGATTATCAAAAAATGGAAATGCTAATTGACCTTTAGGTTCATACTTAGTTTTTTGCTGTCTATACATTTCTTTTTTAAACAATTCTTTTGCTTTCAAACTCCTTGAGAAAAATACTATGTCATAAACTGAAGAATCAACACTATTGAAAACAGGAGCATAAGCTAGTTTTGAACCATCAATCTGGAGTTTTTGCTTAAGTAAATCTAATATTCTATTTCTAAAAAATTGCCTTCTTTCAGGTCCGGTTTTGTTTGATAATGCTAACTGAATCTCTTCAAAATGCATCTGATAACTTCTTTCATAACGCTTAATAACTTCTGGACTTTTAGCCGCTAACAACCCTCTGTTTGGATCATTTTGGTGAAAGTGTGTAAGGATTAAATCTATTCCCTTGTCCTTACTATTCAAAGTTCTTTTTATTAACGCAACTATTTCATTCCAATGTATATCAACATTAAAAGGATCATAAAAGAATAAAATGTGTACATTTTTTTTGAATTGTAAGAAGTTTATTAAACAAGTAATAATATCTTTTACATCATAATTTTTATAATAAATTTTGACTTTTGGATTTATATTATGCAAGTGGCATTTCTGACATTCAATAGCTTGATAGTCAATGTCATTTAGAATAATTTCAAAGCTAAAATCAGTATACTTCTTACAATATTTTTCAAACAGATTTGCTACTCGCAATGAGGTCCCCTTAATTTCATTTTTGTCTTTGTTCTGATAATAACCTGAATTTGCCATAGCATCCACAAAAATTATACCCTTATACGAAAGTTTTGATTGACATTGACATATTTTGTTTATCCAAGCTTCTACATACTTTTCAATCATTTTAATTTTATTCTCAGTACCAACGTGAATTGGTTTGTCCCCCACAGTGTAACACTTTTGGTTTGTTACATAATATGAACATATTTCTCTCATGATTGATCCCCATCCTTACTGATTTAACATTTTATTTTATATTATCATATTAATTGTACCATAAAAGAACACAAAAAAGAAGGAACAAGGTGTTCCAAGCAACTAAAGGCAAATAAAATACCAACGCATAGGTTGGTATTGATAAGTAAATTTTTGTTTAAAATATTATTTTTATAAAATATCAGTCTTTAACTTATCACATAATATTCATTTTCTTCTTTGAGCTGTACTTTTATGACTTCATTAATATTAATAACATTCTGCACCGCTTCGATTAATTTTTCGCTTCCAACATCTATCAAAGGTTCATACATAAAACTATTAATATGAATAAATGAAGGCGCAAATTATAAAAGAATTTTGTACAATCTCTTTTTCTTCACTTGTTAGATGGTCTTCAACTAAATCATACAATAAACGAGATTGATTTAATGGACACGAGACTCAAATCTGACAAAAAGGTCTATGTTTTCTTAGCTAAATGAGAATCAACATAGACCTTTTTATCATTGTTTTGAAAATTTAACCAACAGAATTCTAAACAGGGACAGTTTTTCGTCCATAAATATTTAATTTTTACAGTATTCTTTACAGACCCTTTATTATTTTGTTTCATTCTTTTTCCTCCGCTCTCAAATTAGCCGACCTCATCAATAATTAGAGCTAATTTTGTATGCTTTAAATATATAAAAGTGTATGTCTTATTTAATTCAGTATCATTAACATTTAATGTAATTTGATTGCCATTAACATCCCGAATTAATAGGTTGTAAATATTTATTTGAAACAGCAATGTCTCCTATAGCTTTTCTTTTTTTATATTCTATAACTTCCTCTGTGAAATAACTAAAATTATGAGATCTTACGGCTTTCAAATCTTTGATGTAAGGAACAAATTTATACCATAACCATACTACAAAAATCAGACAAACAATTATGATAAAAATATAAATACCTTTATTCCTAATATTATCAAGACTTACAATCCTGTTTCTAAAAATTATTAATAAAACTATCACCACAGTTAAAATAAATATACCGAAAAAAATAACCAAAATCCTTCGTAAAATTTGTTAACTAATTTCAATTCTGTTTCCATTTTGCCCCACCCTATTGCCAATTTTTTTGCTTCGTAATTTGCTAGGTATTCATCACAATTTTTAATTTCTCCTATTCCCATAAATAAA
>DATCJO010000058.1:0-4681 GCA_036562765.1 Tissierellaceae bacterium
TCCATATATTGATACAAATACAAATATTTATTTGGTAATAAACAATGACAATAATCTATATTTATACAAAACATGGAACGATGTTATGTCTAAAACAAACGAAATGAGCAAAATACCCATCAATCAAATTACTCGTTATGAATTAAAAACCGAATCCGAAATCCAAAAAGATGTTACCTTAACAAGACTATTAGCACTAGGTATTTTTGCTTTTGGTTTAAAAAAGAAAACTGAAATCAATAATACCTATCTTATTCTATCCTATATGCAAAATAATGTACCAATTGATTGTATATTCAAAAATACTGTTAACAATCAACAATTGGGTAATATCATAAGTACGCTCAATAGATTAAAAATTGAACAAAACAACATAGAAGACAATTATGAAACAGTTTAGAATAGGGGAGGGAACTCTCCTATTTTTTTAATAAAATAAGAATTTTATTGGCTCACAGTATTGCGCCTATATAGGCTCGTGAGAACTATTTACAATTCGCTTAAAGATTTTGTTTCTGCTCGCTTAATTCCATCTTCATTGAAATATTTACCTAATTCATCATCAATATCTGTATCTGTGTACAAGGAAACCATATCTAATGATTCCCAACCCGAAATTTTCTTAATTACTTCTGGTGGCAACCCTGCTTCTGATAAAATTGAATATTGTAAATAAAAAAATTTTACGTTTAAAATAAAGTCGTTATATGGTAAAATGAAAGTACACTGTAGAATGGTAAATGCCATTGACACAGACATCTAGTATAGGTGTCCTGCGGTCAGTGGCATTTTTTGTTTTTAAATTTACGGATAGAATTAAGGCATCAAGAATGTTGCGATTATACTAATTCTTAATTCTTATAACCTAATCTCTAATTCCTGGCACATGGAGGTGTTTATGTGGGCAAAAGGAATACAACGTGGGATTCAAAAAAGATAGAACAATGGATAAAAGAAGGCAGAGGGCAGGGAGAGGGAAAGGAATATAAACCGTGGTTAACTATTCAGGATTTTCCTTCGATGGGCAGGGTAACAAGAGTATTTGGATGGACAACGCAGCGAATACATCATTTTTTCTCAGATACGCAATTGAAATATTTCTACTTATTGGATTGGGAGGAGAAAGTAATTGATATTCGGGAGCACTACCCCCTTATAGATTTAGAAGTGGTACTGAATGATACTACTGATTTAAAAATTGATAAGTTTGTAGATAAGAAAACGAAAGAACCTTATATAATAACTACTACATTTTTAATTACCCTGTTAGATTCTGATGGTAAAAAGAGTTTTGCAGCGAGAAGTATTAAATATGCTTCTGAATTATCAAGAAGGAGTACAATTGAGAAACTTGAAATTGAGCGGAGGTACTGGGAAGCACAGGGAATAAATTGGGGGATTGTAACTAATAAGGATATAAATACAGTTCGGGCGAAAAACATCGAATGGATTCATTCAGTGATGGGCTTTGGTAGCGATAATAGTTTTTCTGAAGATGAATTGGCTGATTTATTAGATGCTCTTTTATATAGATTTATAGATAGCCAAAAGAGTATAAAAAACATTATATCAGGATTTGAAAGAGATTATACATTAGATGCGGGAATGGGATTGTTTCTATTTAAACGCCTAATTGCTGAAAAAAGAATAAGTTTGGATATGGACAGACCAATAAATATTAATCAAACCTGTAAATCAATATACATACCTGAAGTGAACGGTAAGGAGGTGAATGAAGGTGTTAAAGTATTCGGTTAATTCTTTAATTGAATGGCAAGAGGAGAATGGAGATAAAAGTATTGAGAGGCTATTGTGGATTGACGATGAAATAGCATATGTAATTGATGTAAATAAAAATAAAGTTCCTTATATTCGTAGAATTGAAGATATAGAAGTTGCACTAGCAGAGGATAAAGCAGAAATTATCAAGGAAGATAAATATATCGTTGTGTTGAGAGAAGAAGATATAGCCGAAAAGCATAAAGTTATTAGGGATAAGGCATGGAATATTGTTAAAGATATGGTAGACAAGGAGCCTGATATTTATCAGGCATCTTTTAGAAGGAAGTTAATAAAAAAAGCATCTGAGAATTATGGAATAAGTGAATTTTGGATTTTAGAGTATTTAAAGCGATATTGGAAAAGGGGAAAAACCCGTAATGCCTTATTGCCAGACTACAGAAACTGTGGTGCAAAGGGTAAAGAGAGAAAGGCTAGAGATGCGAAAAGAGGAAGACCTAGAGCAAATCAAAGTGTTAAAGGAGAAGGAATTAATGTTACGGAAGATATTAAAAGAATTTTTCGTATTGCAGTAAACAAATATTACTATACCACAGCCAAAAATTCTTTGACCTTGACTTACGAACTTATGAGAAAGGAATACTTTAATGATGGATTTAAAGAAGAAAATGGGGTAACGATACCTATTTTAAAACCGCAATCACAAATCCCTTCATTTGGTCAGTTTAGATACTGGTTTTATAAAGAACGTGACTTAAAAAAAGAGATAACTAGCAGATACAGCAATAAAAAGTATCAAAAACGGTACAGACCTATTATAGGCAGTTCCCTTGATGGAGTATTTCAACCAGGGGAATTTGAGATAGACTGCCAAGTGGGAGATGTTTATTTGGTATCAAGATTTAATCGGAATTGGATAATAGGCAGACCTGCTATATACGCTGTCATCGATAAATTTAGCCGTATGATATGTGGAATTTATGTAGGTTTGGAAAGTGGTTCATACCTTGGCGCAATGATGGCACTTTTAAATGCAACGACAGACAAAGTGGAATTTTGCAAGCAGTATGGTATTGAAATAGAGGAGAAGGATTGGCCGGTTCATCATTTACCAGAGTCTATAACTGCCGACCGGGGAGAACTTGAGGGAGGAAATATTGAAAATCTTATAAATACACTTAATGTAAAAGTTAAAAATACGCCTCCTTATCGGGCTGACCTTAAATCAGCAGTAGAAAGATTTTTTGGGCTTACGAATGAACGGATAAAGCCTTTTTTGCCAGGTGTTGTGGATTTAGATGGAAGGGAACGAGGGGATAAGGACTATAGGATAAAAGCAAAATTGGATATATACCAATTTACACAGATATTAATTAAATGCGTCTTGTATCACAACAATCATTATCATTTAGATTATTATAAACGGGATGAAGATATGATTGAAGATAATGTTCAATGTATCCCAATTGAACTTTGGAACTGGGGTATTGCAAACCGGGGCGGTACACTTAGAACCGTTCCTGAGGATGTTATAAAACTAGCGTTGATGCCGGCTGATACAGCAACTGTAACTCCTAAAGGGATAAGGTATAAGGATATGTATTATGCATCAAAGACTATGTTAAAAAATGGAGTGTTTACTGATGCCAGAGTAAAAGGAAGATGGAATGTAAAGATAAGTTATGACCCACGGAATATGGATTACATATATGTTTATGATGATAATATAAAAAAATATGAGAAATGTTTTTTAACTGATGCAGGTAGTAGATACAAGGAAAAGACAATTGAAGAAATAGAGTATCTTCTAGCAGTAGAAAAAATGCAGAGAGAAAAAAATAAAGATAATGTTGCACAGGCAAAGGCACAATTAATTTCAGAAATAGAAGATATAGTTAAACAGGCAGAGGAGGATTATAAAAGAGAAACAAGCATTGTAGAAAGCGATAAACAGAGAGTAAAGAATATACGAGAAAACAGAAAGGCTGAAAAAATGATAAGAAGGATGGAAGAGGCTTTTGATTTAGGAAATAGTGATGAAAACTATCAAAACAATTTAGATGAGGAAGCAGAAACAGGAGAAAATGATACTTTGCAACTATTGTTTCGAAAACAGAAAGAGGTGATGTTAGATGAGAGAAGTGATGATACCCAATGGTAGTATAGCAGTAGAAGCAGAATATAAAGAACAAGTAATTCCAGATTATAGAGGAAATCCATTCATCGAATCCCTTCCTAATCTTCTTTCTACGCAAGAGGCAATAGAAAAATTGGCTTTTTATCCTAAGTTTGAAAAAAATGAAAGACAGTTAGACAACCACTACCGTATTCATATGATAGACAGATTATTTCAGGTTTTTCAGCCCATTCCTATGACTATAGAACTGGAAAGAAAGATTTCTCGTTCAATTAGACAGGGTTATCTCTCACGCAATCCATTTGGCATCAGATTGGCTCAAGATTTTTATAGGGATTATCATAAAAATCCCATCGGCATAATGGATAATAAAGAATATTATTCGTATTCACTAGGGTTTACTTTGATAGGAATATCAGGTTTGGGAAAGACTTCCTCTCTTAATAGAATACTAAGTTTATATCCTCAAGTAATTGTACACTCTGAATATCAAAACATGCCATTTTCTACGTATCAAGTGGTGTGGGCGAAACTGGAATGTCCTCACGATGGGTCAATTAAGGGACTTTTATATGAATTTTTTTTAGAAATAGACAGGCTATTGGGAACTAACTACTATCAAAAGATGATGAGAACACGGGCAACAACGGACGCCATGATGACAGTGATGAATCAGGTGGCAAGAAATTGTGCTCTAGGAATTTTAGTGATTGATGAGATACAACATTTGAGTTTGGCGAGGTCTGGCGGAAGTGAAAAAATGTTAAATTTCTTTGTAAACCTTATAAATAATGTAGGAGTGCC
>DATCJO010000093.1:0-1672 GCA_036562765.1 Tissierellaceae bacterium
GGATATATTACCAGAATGAAAATGGCGAATACGTGAATACCCCAGTGGTGTCCATGGGTTTAAACAGGAGGTTTGACAAGGATAGCTTGCCATTTCAGCTGGGTAAAAGGATCAAGATATATTTCAGCGATAAAGATGCGATGAATCTAGTCCCAGAGTATAGGGTTATAAGCAGGGATTCCAAAGATATAGTAAATGAGATATTGAATGAGCTAATTGAGGGGCCTTCACAGGAGGGACATATGGCGGTCATCCCGTCCAATATTTCAGTGGGTGATATTAAGGCGTATGTAAGCGGACAAACAGCCTTTGTAAATTTGCCCTCAAAGTTCAATCCATCTGGGCTGGGAAGCACAGGTGAGATTATGGCCCTTTACGCCATCGTAAACTCTCTCACTGACCCTATTAATACCGATAACGTCAGGCAGATTCAATTTTTGGTGGACGGCAAGGTAACCAATGAATTTGGGCATATGTCGCTGGCTGATCCATTTGTGCGAAATCCTGAGTTGATAAAGGAGTAGGATTATTATTGTGGAACTGATGTTAAATTTCTAATTTCGACCAAATAAGTGACAAATAACGATAAAAAGGAGCCTCATAATGGTAAGGCTCCTTTGCTTTTAATCTTTTTTCTATTCTTTTTTCTCTGTTGTTTTAAAAATTCCTTGAACTGTTCTATGAACTGTTCTATTACATACAGGTCTTCTTCGCTCATAAGTTCATCATCTTCGTTGTTTTTATTTTGTTGGTCATTTGATTTGACGTTGTTGTAGGGATTACGGATATTGGAGTACCCAAGAAGATAATCTATGGATACGCCAAAAACTTCGGCAATTTTTCCTATTATATCAATTCTGGGTTTCCGTTCACCATTTATATACCTGGATATGGTAACTTCCGTTACCCCTATTCGTTCTGCTAATTCCCTTTGCGTCATATCCTTTTCATCCAGAAGCTCCTGAAGCCTTTTTATGAATATGTCCATCCGCTTTACCCCTTTCTTAACCAAATATTATAATCTGCTTTGCTTTAAAACATAAAAAACTTACCTAAATTATAAAAATGTTATTGACATTAACCGTTTGGTATAGTAAAATGTGATTAGCCAATTGGTTAAACAACAATGGCAGTAATTGAACATGGAAATTTTGGCTGAAGTCGGTGAAGTTTTTTAAAATTTATATGAGAAGCCTGGGCTGTAGGAGAGATGAAACTAGGTGGTTGTGGATAAGTAGGCAGCACATCATCTCGTATAGTATAAACCACATTATGCGGCATTTCCAACATAACATACAAACCAGGAAAGTTTGACAAAGAGTTGGACAACATTGGTTTTAAGTGAGTTTTTATGGAGAGGAGAGATAGCTGTCAGGTTTGTGTAATGGTCAATAATGATTGGACTGTTGAAATTAAATAGCAGGGAAAGAATGATTATAGCTATTGATAGTATTATATATTTGGCAGCATTAATGTGCAAAATAATTTTTAGTTTTGTTTAGTTTAAAGAGTTCTAATTTTGGCGTAATTGAATAAGATTAGTTATAGAATCTATGTAGTGTCTAGATTGTATTCCTATATTTGGAATAATGTTAAAAATAATGTAGAGAACAATTATTTAACTCTTATTCTGCAAAAAAACAAGTAAAATTGGTAAGGTTACCATAAATAT
>DATCJO010000094.1:0-6129 GCA_036562765.1 Tissierellaceae bacterium
AATAATCTAGATTATTTTTTAATGGAAGGGACTCTTTTAGGAGCTATACGCCATAAAGGTTTTATTCCTTGGGATGATGATATAGATATCGCAATGCCCAGAGAGCATTATGAAAAGTTTTTAAAGTTAGCAAGAACACAATTGGATAGCAATTATTTTGTTCATTGTATTGATACAGATCCAAGTTACTGGCTTCCTTTTGCGAAAGTTCGGAAAAATGGAACAATAGTTGAAGAAGAAATAATGACCTCAATAGATACACATAAGGGAATTTATATTGATATATTTCCTTTAGATAATGCCAATAAGCAAGAAAGTATGATACAGAAATTACAGGCATATGTAACTAAAAAATTAATGGCTGTTATATGGCTAAAAAGAGGATTATTAACAAAAAAAATAAATTTAAAGCATAAAATAGTGTTAACTTTATTAAAACCTGTAAGGCTCAAGTATCTGAGTTTGTTACAACAAAAAATTATGTCAATCAATAAAAATAAGGATTCAAAATATTTTGTTAATCTAGGAAGTTGTTATAACTATCTAAAACATACAATACCTAAGAACAGATATTATCCACCGGTAAAAGTAGAATTTGAAGGGAAGTATTATAACGCACCTAATGATTGGGATTACATTTTAAGAAGAATATATGGTGAAAATTATTTAGAATTGCCGCCAGAAGAAAAAAGAACTAATCACAATTTTGTGCACATAGATTTTGGGGAAGATAAAGTTGAACAAAATACAACGAAGTAATATTGTTGAGATAGGCATCCTGTAATTGTCTGAACAGATGAAATTAAACGGTTAGAAAAGTTTAATGTGGAGGTTATAAAAATGGATATAAGAGTATTTATGGGATTATTGCAAAAGTATAATATCAGTTTTTTTTCAGGTGTTCCAGATTCTCAACTTAGGCCTTTATGTGATTACTTGATGAATACATATGGAATATCTGATAATCATATTATTGCTGTAAATGAGGGTAATGCTGTTGCATTAGCAGCTGGATACTATTTATCTACAGGTAAAATTCCTTGTGTTTATTTACAAAATAGCGGATTGGGAAATATCGTTAACCCTGTAACTTCCTTATTGAATGATAAAGTATATGCAATACCATGTGTATTTATAATAGGTTGGAGAGGAGAACCGAATGTTCATGATGAGCCACAACATGTATTTCAGGGAGAAATTACATTGAAAATGTTAGATGTACTTGAAATTGCATATATGATTATTGATAGGAATACCACTGAAAAAGAAATTGAAGATAAAATGAATGAATTTGAAGGCTTGCTTAATTTAGGTAAAAGCGTTGCATTTGTGGTCAAAAAACATGCTTTGTATTACAATGATAAAGTAAATTATAAAAACAATTACAAGATGTTACGTGAGGATATTATTCGTGCTATTGTTGATGTATCGAAGGAAGACATTATAGTTTCGACTACAGGGAAAACATCGAGGGAATTGTTTGAAATTAGAGAACAAAAAGGACAACTTCATAAATATGATTTTCTAACAGTGGGTTCTATGGGCCATAGTTCTACGATAGCTTTGGCTATTGCGCTTAATAAGCCAAATAAGCGCGTATGGTGTATAGATGGAGATGGTGCCGCTTTAATGCACATGGGTGCTATGGCACTTATAGGCGCCAAATCACCTGGTAATTATATACATGTAATTATAAACAATGAAGCTCACGAATCCGTGGGAGGGCAGCCTACCATAGCTCATAGTATTAATTTTAGCCAAATTGCTTTGGGGTGTGGATATAAAGCAGTATATCATATAGCGACTTATGATGAGCTGAATGAAGTTTTATTTAAGATAAAGGACGAACGAGGTCCCATTCTTTTAGAGGTAAAATCAGCAATAGGCTCAAGAGATGACCTTGGCCGACCGACAACAACACCAATTCAAAACAAAAAAGTATTTATGGATTATCTTCTTAAGGAGTGTGACTGAATGAAAGCTTTAATACTTAATTCGGGTATGGGTAGGCGTATGGGTGATTTAACAAGTAAATATCCTAAATGTATGACAAAAATAAGCGAAGAAGAGACGATACTCAGTCGTCAACTGAAGTTGCTGCACCAATGTGGGATATCCGATATAGTAATAACAACAGGATTTTTTGACGAAGTATTGGTTAAATATTGTGACTCTCTAGACCTTTCATTAAAGTATACTTTTGTTAAAAATCCAATCTATGATAAAACAAATTATATTTATTCAATATATACTGCAAGAGAGTATCTTTATGATGATATTCTGCTTTTGCATGGTGATCTTGTGTTTGAACTGTGCGTTTTACAAGATCTACTAAAACAACATAACAGTTGTATGGCGGTGAGTTCGACGGTTCCATTATCTCCCAAGGATTTTAAAGCAGTGATTAAGGATGGTTTAATTCAAAAGATTGGTGTTGAATTTTTTAGTGATGCAGTAGCAGCGCAACCACTTTATAAAATTTATAGGCAAGATTGGGAAGTATGGCTGGATCGCATTATAATTTATTGTGAGAATGGACAAGTACAATGTTATGCTGAAGATGCTTTTAATGAAATATCTCACAGATGTCTTATTTATCCTATGGATTTTATGGATCATCTTTGTGCAGAAATTGATACACCAGAGGATTTATTGTTGATTAAGGCAAAATTAAGCTATATTGGTAGTAATAGATAGGAGGAGAATTTTATGAGTGAAAAGAAAACAGTTTATATGTGTTTTAGTACGGATGTGATTCATGGAGGTCACATATCAATTATTCAAAAAGCTGCCGCACTTGGTGAATTGATAATCGGTGTATTAACTGATGATGTTGTAGCAAGCTATAAACGTTTCCCAATTCTTAGTTACGAGGAAAGAGCGAAAATATTACAAGGTATTAAAGGAGTCAGTAAAGTTATACCCCAAAAAACATTGAGTTATGCGGAAAATTTGAGAATGCTTAAACCCGATTATGTTGTTCACGGAGATGACTGGAAGACAGGTTTTCAAAAGCCAATACGTGAAGAGGTAATTGAAATACTGAAAGAATATGGTGGCCAGCTTATTGAATATCCTTATACTTACAAGGAAGAATATGAAAAGTTGGAATTGAGTCAAAGAGAACAACTTTCTTTACCTGATATACGAAGAGGAAGATTAAAACGCTTACTTGAAATCAAACCGATTGTTAATGCTATTGAAGTGCATAATGGTCTTACAGGTCTAATTGCAGAAAAAACAACTGTTTTAAAAGATGGTAAAGTATATCAATTTGATGCTATGTGGTGTTCGAGTTTATGTGACTCAATTTCTAGAGGTAAACCAGACATCGAGTTATTGGACATTTCAACTCGTTTGCAAACGGTAAATGAAATTATGGATGTTACAACTAAACCCATCATATTTGATGGGGATACAGGTGGCTTAATAGAACATTTTGTTTATAATATTCGTACTTTAGAACGTATGGGTATTTCTGCAGTTATTATAGAGGATAAAACTGGACTTAAAAGGAATTCTCTCTTTGGTACTGAAGTAAAACAAACTCAAGATAGTATAGAAAATTTTTGTGCAAAAATTGCGGCTGGTAAAGCAGCATTAAGAACGAAAGACTTTTTTTTGATCGCTAGAATTGAGAGCTTAATTCTTGAAAAAGGGATGGATGATGCTTTGACCAGAGCGTTTGAGTATGTTAATGCTGGAGCTAATGGTATAATGATTCATTCAAGGAAGACTGATCCTACAGAAATATTTGAATTTTGTGAAAGATTTAGAAAAAAAGATGCTTCTACGCCATTGGTAGTAGTTCCGACTACTTTTAACAGTGTAACAGAAGAGGAATTTGCTAAACGAGGTGTTAATATTGTAATATATGCAAATCATTTAACTCGTAGTGCTTTTCTGGCTATGAAAAATGTTGCTGAGAGCATATTGTTAAATCGGAGGGCAAAGGAAGCTGATGAGATGTGTATGCCAATTAAGGATATTATTACATTAATTCCTGAAAATTATTAGGTGAAAATAAGAAGAAGGGATAAGTAATGGATTATAGACCTTTTTGCAGTACTGAAATTGTATTTACTAATCGAAAAGGTATGCAACAGTTACTTTTTTCTTTAGATGCGGTTAATTTAATTTTAGTAATGAGTGAATCCTCGGCTATAAGGTGGAATATGACTTCGTTTATTGAACAATTAAAAGGCAAGTGTGAGTCACTGGGTGGTGTTTTTATTTGGATAAAAACTGTAAAACCTAATCCTACACCAAGAGATATTGTGCAGGCTTTGTATTTTATTGGTAATAGGAAAGTTGATGTTATAATTGCTTTAGGAGGAGGAAGTGCTATTGATCTTGCGAAAGGGATTAGTGCATTTTATGATATTGAAAAAAATACTGAATATACTGTAAAACAGATTACAGAAAATATAAAACAGAGAGAATATAACAATAGTAAATTTGTTGATATTATAGCAATACCTAGTACTGCTGGAACTGGTTCAGAAGTAACTCAATGGGCAACGATTTGGGATGAAAATAAGAATGGTAAATTATCTATTGATAGTCCAATGCTTAAACCTAAAATGGCGATTATTGTACCAGAATTAACACTATCTATGCCTGTTCAAATAACACTTTCTACTGGACTTGATGCAATGAGTCATGCAATAGAGTCGTATTGGTCAAAACATACAAATCCCATTGTTCAAGAAATAGCGTATAGAGCCATTGAGCTAATTGTACAAAATTTAAGAAAAGCAATTGAAGAACCTTACAACCTGAATGTAAGGGAAAAACTCTGTAAAGCTTCAATATTGGCAGGATTGGCTTTTTCACAAACCAGGACAACTGCTTGCCATTCTATTTCTTATCCATTAACCATGTTTTATAATATACCTCATGGTTTAGCAGCAGCTATTACTTTAGATGCGGTTAGCAAAATTAATAAAGGACATTTCCCCAATGATGCTATGTTATTTGACCTATTTGATGAATATGGTGGTATAATGAATTGGATTAACATGGTTAGTGAAGGCGTTGTCGAAATGAAGTTGTCAAAATTCGGTATTACCCTTCAGGATATTCAATTAATTGCTGATAATGCTTTTACAGCTGGTAGAATGGACAATAATCCAGTGAACTTAAGCAAGGATGATGTAGTGAAGATTCTGCAAAGCATATTGTAGATAAAGTTACAAGGATATGACTGCTGTAAAAGTTGAGTATATAAATATTATATGCAAGGTATAAATCCTGCATTTTTTGTTTCATTTATTCTTTTATTCTTTCATAAAAAAGAATACAAAAGGGTAGTATTTGGCTTATCATTTTACTTGCGTTGGTTGAAGGCTATAAAGAAGATTGCCGATATAGCCCGCGAGGGCAAAAAGGCGCTTTTGAACGAGGACTGGGATGAGTTGGCCTATCTTATGAACAAGAATCACGAGATACAAAACAGCCTGGCCGATTCGGGCGAGCAAAACCTGTATATGATAAAGGTGGCCAGGGAAAACGGTGCGCTGTCTGTCAAACTGGCGGGGGCAGGTGGTGGCGGCACCATCATAGCGCTGACACTGGAGCCCGAGAGAACCATGAAGGTATTGAAGGAGGCCGGTGCCGAGACATTTGTTGAGTTTGCACCTGATCCCGAGGGGGTCAAGGTTGAGGAAGAAAAGGCATTAAAAAGCGAAATTGTTTGATAGATCCAGTGAGCATAAGGGGTGTATAGTCACTCCTTATCTATTATATTTGTATGCTTGGCGTAAAAGGTAGCTTGGTGTGCTGCCCTGTTTATAAGTGATTATTGCCTGTAATACGAAAAAATGGTATTATATTGTCATAATATGAAAGTACCGCCTATTCTATATTTGTCACAGGAGAGTCGGTATGTATCTATTTGTGACTTTGTGGAGAGAAACAGACATATCCAAAAAGATGTTCACTTTGAAAGGTGAATATCTTCAAACATTTGAACAGGCATTTCCTGACTTCAAAAAGCGGCTTAAGGCGGGCATTCAAGGGTGTGTTGTATATTTCAACAAAGAAAAGGAAAATAATTGCTATTGGGCCGATGTAAAAGCTGTACAAGTATACAGCGACAGCATTGTGATTTATTTCAACAACTGTAGA
>DATCJO010000111.1:0-57236 GCA_036562765.1 Tissierellaceae bacterium
ATTTTCTTTCTTTAGTATAATAATTATTGGAGGGGGATAAAGTGAAATCAGAAAAAATATATTTTAACGAAGGCATACCACTTAAAATTGAAGTCCATTCAATCAGTAGATTTCCACTTCATTGGCATGAGGATATCACAGAAATAGTACTCCCTATTAAGGGTTCTGTTGATATTAAGGCTAATTTTGAGGAAATCCATTTAGAAGAAGGGGATTTCTTTTTTATTAATAACAATTCCATACATTACATAAAAAGTGACAATGAATCCATTGTCTTATTATTTTACATAGATTTAAACTATTTTGAAAAACAGTTCCCATATATCAAGTATATGTTTTTTAGAAATTCCTTTTTTGAAGAACTTCAAGACAAATGTCAATTGAATTTAAAAACCTTAGAAAAATTTAACATACAATTTAGAAACTTATTAATAAGCATTTTTGCAGAAACCCTTAATCCCACTGTTTCAGCCCATATGTTTGACAATCTAATACATAAATTAGTATACCAGATGATTTATGAATTCAATTGGCTTCAATTGCTTAAGAAAAATGGCGATTTCATAAGCTCAGCTCAATTAGACAGATACCACAGAATAGTCAAATATATTCAAGAAAACTATGATAAAAAGATAAATCTAGAAGATATTGTTTCAAAGGAATATGTGACAAAAACATACTTTTCTCATTTTTGGAAGAACTTAAGCAGCTACAGTTTCAGCGAAAGGGTTAATTATGAGAGAGTATTAAAATCTGAATTTTTATTGTTGAAAAATATGACTATTACAGAAATCTCCAATAAATGCGGCTTTTCAGATACAAAATATTATTACAGGAATTTTAAAAAATGGTATAAATGCATGCCATTAGAGCATAAGGAAAAATGTTTTGCGTACGAGCGCCAAGGATACAAATATAATGAATTAATGCCATCAGATGTTAAAGATATATTTGAAAATTATATGAAAAGATTCTTTAAATTGGAAAGCTCCATAAATGATGCAGATTTTTCTTCAATAATAAACAAGTACCTTTATCTTAAATACTATCATACTATTAATGAAAAGACTTTGTCTACAAAGGCAAAATACCTCATTTTGGATCCATTTAAATACTCCATTATTTCAAATGATGGCGAAATTAATTTTAACTGGACCATCATTGACCTCTTCATTAACCTAGTTATGGATTTTAAATTTGAACTGAAAATTAAACTTAACACCGATAATTTCCAAAAAGATTTAATAAGTAAATATATTAAGGCATTCATAGACCAGAGTGATCACCGCTATGGACATGATGTAATGAAGCACTGTCATTTCTTGATTAATTACAAGGACAGCGTAATATTTGACAATTCAAAGCCCATAGAGAAACTTCTTACTGATAAATTTAAAGATGCAAGCATAAACTATTATATTGAACCATAGAAATTTTTTATACCTTTTTTATTTTCCCAATTAATGGGTAATTATAACCCTGAGGAAGGTGATATAATGAAAGCTTTCACTGAATATAAAATAAAGAATCTTACTTTAAGAAATAGAATAGTAATGCCCCCTATGTGCATGTACTCCACTGATGAAAGTGGCTTTGTAAAGGACTTCCACAAAGTACACTATACTGCTAGAGCCATAGGCGGAGTAGGTTTAATCATCGTCGAAGCCACTGCTGTAGTACCTAATGGAAGAATTACAAGCAATGACTTAGGTATTTGGAGTGATGCACATATTGAAGGGCTAAAAAGCCTTGTAGAAAGTGTAAAATCCTATGGAAGCAAAATTGCAATCCAACTTGCCCATGCTGGAAGAAAATGCACTTCCAACGATGAATATATTGTAGCCCCCTCACCTATTAGATTTAGTGAAGAATACAGAATCCCTAAGGAATTGACAGTAGATGAAATAAAAGAAATAGTTAATAGGTTTAGAGATGCGGCTATTAGGGCTGACAAAGCTGGATTTGATGCCATTGAAATCCATGGAGCCCATGGCTACCTAATCCACGAATTCTTATCTCCCCTTACAAATAAGAGGAATGACGAGTATGGTGGCAGCTTAGAAAATAGAACTAGATTTTTAAAGGAAATCTTAATAGCTGTTAAAGAAGTTTGGCCAAAGGATAAGCCAATCCTCTTGAGAGTTTCAGCAGATGACTATATGGAAGGTGGCATCAATAAAGAAGAAATGGTTAAAATCATCAATGAAGTCAAGGAATATGTAGATATAGTCCATGTAAGCACAGGGGGATTAATCAGCGTAAAATTCCCAGTTTTCCCAGGATACCAAGTAACCCACGCAGAAACAATTAAGATGGAATGCAATGTACCTACTATTGCAGTTGGATTGATAACTGAATATGACCAAATTGAAGAAATCTTAAACAACAATAGGGCAGATTTGGTAGCTATAGGAAGAGGCCTTTTAAGGGACCCACACTTTGTACTAAACATGGCCTATAAGCATAAGATTAAAGTAGACTACCCAGTACAATACGAAAGAGGATATTATTAAAAGACAGGATTATACCTGCCTTTTATATAATATTGAATATTTTTTTGGCTGTGATATTATATTTTTAAAATGATTCTCTAAAGTGAAAGGACGATACGAATGAGAATTGGCCTCGATGTCGGTTCTACAACATTAAAAGCTGTAGTCCTAGATGACGATGACAATTTATTGTTCAAATCCTATGAAAGGCATTATTCAAAAATAACTGAAAAAACCGTTGAATTGTTAAAGAGAATTAAAGATGAGTTAAATATAGATGATTATATACATATATCTATATCTGGCTCAGCTGGTATGGGGCTAGCTGAAAGTTCAAATATTCCCTTTGTACAAGAAGTCTATGCTACCCGTGTAGCCGTTGGCAAGTTTATACCTGATGCAGATGTAGTTATTGAATTAGGCGGTGAAGATGCTAAAATCCTATTTTTGACCAATGGGCTTGAAGTCCGCATGAACGGTTCCTGTGCTGGGGGTACTGGAGCCTTCATAGACCAAATGGCTACCCTTTTAAACATAACTCCTGATGAATTAAACGAATTGGCAAAGAAACATACAAAAATCTATACTATTGCTTCTAGGTGTGGAGTTTTTGCAAAATCGGATGTACAACCCTTGCTAAACCAAGGAGCAAATAAAGAAGATATAGCTGCAAGCATTTTTTATGCAGTAGTCAGCCAAACCATAGCAGGCCTAGCTCAAGGTAGAGAATTAAAAGGTAAAATTGTCTATCTAGGTGGGCCTCTTACATTTTTATCGGAATTAAGGAAAAGCTTTGATGATACTTTAAATACCGAAGGAATTTGTCCTGAAAATTCCCTATACTTTGTAGCCATAGGTGCTGCACTCATGTCCCAAGATGAAATGTTCGACATCCATTCAGTCATTGATAAAATTGAGCACAATATTTATAAAGGAAATTTTGTTTCAAGCCCTCCGCTATTCTCAACTGAAGAAGAATATAGGGAATTCACAAATAGGCATAGTAAAGAAAAAATTCTATTTAAAGACCCTGAAGGATATAATGGTAATGCATATGTTGGAATAGATGCAGGTTCAACTACTGTTAAAGCTGTAATAATTGATGAAGATGAAAACATTATTTTCTCCAAATACCTACCCAATAATGGAAATCCTGTAACTATTGTAAAGGACTTTTTAACGGAATTTTATGAAAAATATCCGGATATAACAATTAAGTCCAGTGCTGTTACGGGCTATGGTGAAGAGATAATTAAAAATGCATTTCAGATAGATTATGGAATTGTAGAAACCATTGCCCACTTTACTGCTGCAAAAAAATTTAAGCCAGATGTTGACTTCATAATTGACATTGGTGGGCAGGATATTAAGTGTTTTAAAATAAAAAATGGCATTATAGATAATATATTCTTAAATGAGGCATGTTCATCTGGGTGTGGCTCATTTTTACAGACTTTTGCTGGAGCTTTGAATTATACCATAGAAGAGTTTGCAAAACTTGGGCTGTTTGCTTCAAAGCCTGTTGATTTAGGTTCAAGATGTACTGTATTTATGAATTCATCTGTTAAGCAGGCACAAAAAGATGGGGCTACCATAGAAGATATATCTGCTGGATTATCCATCTCTGTAGTAAAAAACGCACTATATAAGGTAATCAGAGTTGGCAGTGCAGATGAACTTGGAGAAAACATAGTAGTACAGGGAGGTACTTTCCTTAACGACGCAGTTTTACGCGCATTTGAGCTTGAAATTGGCAGAAATGTCATAAGGCCAAATATTGCAGGCCTAATGGGTGCCTATGGTGCTGCCCTATACTCTAAGAAAAGGGCTAAGGAAAAAAGCACTATTATAGACAAGAAAGCATTAAAGTCATTCTACCATAAAACTAAAGCTACTCACTGTGGCCTTTGCAGCAACAACTGCAGCTTAACCATAAACTACTTCGATAATAACAGAAAATACATAAGCGGAAACAGGTGCGAAAGGCCAGTAACAAAAAAATCTGGAATAAAACATCTAAGCATCTATGACTACAAGCTAAACTTATTGGATTCCTATAAGCCTTTACAAGGCCCTAGGGGAAAAATAGGCATACCTATGGCATTAAACATGTATGAACTGTTCCCATTCTGGTATAGGTTTTTCACCGATTTAGGATTTGAAGTAATAAGGTCGCCTAAATCAAACAGGGAACTATATCTAAAGGGGCAGCATACAATCCCTTCCGACACTGTATGCTACCCTGCAAAATTAGTTCACGGACATATAGAATACTTATTGGAACAAAACATAGATACTATTTTCTATCCATGCATGAGCTACAACCTAGATGAAGGAATCAGCCAAAAACACTACAACTGCCCTGTAGTAGCCTACTATCCAGAAGTCATAGGAGCCAATGTAGGCAAACTAAAGGAAATCAACTTCATAAACAGCTATGTGGGAATTCACAGGCCAAAGGTCTTTGTAAAGAAAATCCACGAAATACTTTCAAAATATTATAGCGACATTACTTTAGATGAAGTAAAACATGCCACTGATAGTGCATTTAAGGAATATTATTCCCACATGAAAAAAATTTCAGATAAAGGCAAAGAGTATATAGAATATGCAAACAAAAACAATCTTCCAATTATAGTACTGGCAAGTAGGCCATACCATGCGGATCCGGAAATTAATAAGGGTATAGATAAACTAATTTGTCAGCTTGGTGCAGTAGTGATATCAGAAGATTCCTTAAGGGATAACCTAACAAAGGTAGAAACAAATGTCCTCAATCAATGGACCTACCATGCAAGGCTTTATTCTGCAGCTAAATACATCGGAGATAAGCCAAATATGAACTTAGTACATTTAGTTTCCTTTGGATGCGGACTAGATGCCATTACTTCTGACGAAGTAAGGGAAATACTTGAAAGTGAAGGAAAAATCTATACACAGCTTAAAATAGATGAAATAACTAATTTAGGTGCTGTTAAAATTAGACTTCGCAGCCTAATGGAAGCACTTAATCAAGGAAGGGAGTAAAAACATGAAAGACTATACAATTTTAGTTCCTGATATGTGCTCAATACATTTTTCGCTGTTTAAATATATATTTGATGGATATGGATACAAACTTGAAGTCTTAAGAAATGAAGGTCCTTCTGTTTTGGAAGAAGGGCTTAGATATGTTCACAATGACACCTGCTATCCTGCTATCCTCGTAATTGGTCAGATGATAGATGCATTAAAAAGCGGAAAATATGATTTAAGTAAAGTAGCCCTTTTGATGACCCAAACAGGTGGAGGATGTAGAGCATCAAATTATGTTTTCCTAATTAAAAAGGCACTAAAGAGGATGAAATACGACCACATTCCAGTTTTGGCCTTAGACCTAAGCAGTCTAGGCAAAAAAGGCGGTTTTACTTTAACTCCATCTATGGGTTTAAAGCTTCTAACTGCAATAACCTATGGCGATGCAATTATGCTTTTGAAAAACCAAGTACTCCCATACGAAGTTAATAGAGGAGAAACTGAAAGCCTTGTAAACTACTGGATTGAAAAACTAGGATATCAGTTAAAACATGGAAAAGGATATCTTATTAATGAAATGAAGAAAAATATCAAGGAAATAGTTATGTCCTTTGATAGAATTCCCAGATTATATGAAGTAAAACCAAAAGTAGGAATTGTAGGTGAAATATATGTAAAATACTCAAAACTAGGCAATAATCACCTCGAAGAATTTTTGTTAAAAGAAGGCTGCGAGGTCATGGTGCCTGGACTTATGGGATTTTTGATGTACTGTACAGAAAACAGCATAGAAGACTACAACCTCTATGGTGGTTCACAGATTAAGAAAAACCTTGCAACAATTGCATTGAAATACCTTGTTATGTATGAGAATATGATAATAAATGCAGTGAAGGAATACAGCAACTTCACTGCCCCCTCTTCCTTCTATCATCTAATGGATTTGGCAGAAGAAATAATTGGAAGAGGATGCAAAATGGGTGAAGGCTGGCTTCTTACTGGAGAAATAGTAGACCTTATTAAATTAGGCTATGAAAATGTTGTATGTGCACAGCCCTTTGGCTGTTTACCTAATCACATTGTTGGGAAAGGCATGATTAGGAAGATTAAATCCCTTTATCCAAATGCCAATATAGTTCCAATAGATTATGACCCAAGTGCCACAAAGGTTAATCAAGAAAACAGATTGAAGCTTATGCTTGCAGTAGCTAGAGAAAACTTAGAAATGAATAGCAGATTGGCAGAAAATAATAAATATGAAGAATCTAGTAACCTTCTGCCAAAACTGGAGTTAAAACCTGAAAATAGCATAAAATAATCTTCCTCTCCTTTTTTCTTTATTTTTTATGGATAAGCAAACAAGAATTGGCAATACTAAAATTAACTAGAATATGAGGGGAGGAAATTTATGGATACCGCTGCTTTGATACTAGTGATTATTGGAGCTTTAAATTGGGGATTAATATCTTTATTCAGATTCGACTTAGTGGCTGCTATCTTTGGTGGCCAAGATGCAATTTTAAGCAGAATTGTATATGGCCTAGTTGGATTAGCAGGCCTTTACTGTATTAAATTGCTTTTCGATAGAAATACTGTTAAAGAATAGAGCATAGGTATAACCTATGCTCTATTTTTCATTTGCTATTTTAGTCCTTTTTAATGCCATATACAATAAGATTGAAGTAACAGCTCCTACAAAACCCTGCATTAAGTTTCCAGGTATTGTTGCCAGTGCTGCCTCTGCTCCGTACATAAATATTTCTGCTATATAATAGCCTAGAGCCATCCAAAGTCCACCTATTATGGTGGCAATAAAAGGTTTGATTTTTCCGATTTTAGTATCTAGGATTAATCCTGTTATATAACCTTCCAATCCCTTTACTATAAAAGTAATGGGAATATAATGAGTATATCCTAGTAAGAGGTCTGCAAGGGATGAGCCAAAGGAACCTACTATAAATCCACCTCTTCTTCCTAAAATCATTGCTGATAAGAATACTACCATGTCACCTAAGTTTATATATCCATTTGTAGCAACTGTAGGTATGTGGATTACCATTGTCATCACAGTAGTCATAGCTATTAAAACTGCTAATTTTGTTAATTCCTTTGTTTTCATATCCTTCATTCGACTCACCTCCTTATTGTATGGGTACAATTTATGAATATATTATGTACTGTATCTATTAATATAATAACACTTTGCGTACACTTTTTCAATATTTTTTATGTAATAATTATGTTTTCCATTGAAACAAAAATATTGTATAATTATTTCGCTTTCAGTTAGAATACATAAGGTATTATTTTTAATTTGGGGTATAATGTATATACTACATTTTACAAAAGAGGTGAATATAATGGAAAAGGAAAAATATATCCCTGAGGTTAAATCTAAATTGCGTACAAGAATGGTTGAAGTACCTCCTGCCATATATAAGGCCAGTGGCATTAAGGTACTAGGAACAAGAATTAAATCCCTTTTGTTTACAACAGATATAGCCATTATTAAAAACTCTAATGCCAACTCCATCATAGCGGTATATCCATTTACACCACAATTGTCTATTACTCAAGCTATCCTTGAAGTTGCACCAGTACCCGTATTTGTAGGCGTTGGAGGAGGATTAACTACAGGAAAAAGGTCAATAAATATAGCTTTACAAGCAGAACTTCTAGGTGCCTATGGAGTTGTAGTTAATGCCCCTACTTCCAATGAAGTTATTGCCCAAATGAGCGAAATGCTTGATATCCCAATAATAGCAACTGTGGTTTCAGAATATGATGATTTTGAAGGGAAATTAAAGGCTGGAGCAAGCATACTTAATGTTTCAGGGGGAGCTAGAACTCCAGAATTAGTAAGATTAATCAGAGACAGGTTTGGAAAGGAACTTCCCATAATTGCAACAGGCGGGCCTACAGAAGAAACAATTTTGGCTACTATAGAAGCTGGAGCCAATGCCATTACTTATACTCCACCTACAAGCGCTGAGATATTTTCAGGTATAATGGAACAATACAGAAATAACATGCGAAATAAATAAGGAGGATGATTATCAATCATCCCCCTTATTTTATAATAAGCTATTGTGCTTTTTCGCTCTTTACAACGTTAGTGAAGAAATCTTTAGTTAGTTTAACAACTACTGGGCTTAAGAACAATACGCCTATTAAGTTTGGTATAGCCATTAATCCGTTTAGTGTATCAGCTAATTCCCATAGGAATTCCAATCCACCTATAGCACCAATAACTATTGGTGGGATAAAAATAATTCTGTAGAACTTATTAACCTTTGGTCCAAATAGGTATTCAGCACATCTTTCACCATAGTATGCCCAACCTAAGATAGTTGAGAATGCAAATAGCAATAGACCAATAGATACTATATAGTTACCAAGTGTTGGTAATACAGTACTGAATGCATTCATTGTTAAAGCAACACCTGATACTCCAGATTCCCAAACACCTGTTAATGTAATTGCTAATGCTGTTAGAGTAGCAATAATCAATGTGTCAATCCATACTTCAAATACTCCCCATAATCCTTGGCGAGATGGATGGTCTGTAGTAGCTGCAGCGTGTGCTATAGGAGCAGAACCTAATCCTGCTTCGTTTGTAAATACTCCACGAGCAACCCCATACCTCATAGCTTGCATAATTGTTGCTCCAGCGAAACCGCCTATTGCAGCTTGACCAGTAAATGCGCTCTTAACTATTAATGCAATTGCAGAAGGTAAGTTCTTAATATTTAAGATTATAACTATTAGTGCACCAATAATATAGAATGCTGCCATAAATGGTACTAAACGTTCAGTAACTTGTGCAATTCTCTTCAAACCACCTATTATAACTAATCCTACAAATACTGCAACTACAATACCCGTAGCTAGTGGAGGAATGTTAAATGTAGTATTCATAGCTGTTGCTATGGAGTTTGATTGAGTCATGTTACCTATACCAAATAATGCTGCTAATGCACCAAAGAATGCAAATGGATAAGCAAGCCATTTTTGTTTTAAGCCTTTTTCAATATAATACATTGGTCCTCCAACGAATCTGCCATCTGGAGTCTTTTCTCTGTAATTTACTGAAAGTACTACTTCAGCATATTTTGTTGTCATTCCAAATAATGCAGCAATCCACATCCAGAATACAGCACCTGGACCACCTGATGCTATAGCAGTTGCAACACCAGCAATATTACCTGTACCTACAGTCGCGGAAAGCGCTGTAGCAACTGCTTGGAATGCTGTTACTTCGCCTTCACCCTTATCATCTTTTGCAAAAATCTTAAATAGAGTATTCCTTAGTACAAATCCAAGCTTTCTAATAGCAAAGAAATTAGTGCGGAAGTTTAGGTATATACCAGTTCCTACAATTAGGATAAGTACTGGTGGACCCCATACAATGCCATTTACGAATGAATTAATCCTCATTAATAAGTCCATACTACTCCTCCTTTTTTTATAGTATGGAACAATTATATAACAAAAGTTTCAAAAAGTTTCAAAAAAACTCAATATTATTTTCTGAATTTTAATAATTGTTAAAAATTTGCCATTTAGTCGTTATCATTTTCACATATAGTACATAACCCTGAAATAAAGCGCTTCATACTAATTGAACCTTTTTCAATGGATTTTCCTCTTAGATAATCCATTTCTTTTTTTACTTGCTCAAAGTTAAACAGCGTATTTGAATATTCTACAAAAGTTTCATTCATGTAGTCTTCTATCCCAAGGCTTGCAATATTGGTAAGAGCTATGTTTATAGCCCTCCTCATTTTTTGTTCCATTATTCTAGGATTATCAGTAAACTTTGAACATAAATCCCTAATACTTATGGAATTTAAGTTAATATCATTTTCCATGACATATTTTACTATTTTTACCAGGTCCTCGCTGCCATACTCGCCAATTATACCAAGCTTAAGCAAAATGCCATTAATCCTTTTCTCCAAGTTATGTGAATTCTGGACTTCTTCATCGTATTGTCTAATTTTATTCACTAATTGATATATTTTTGTTAATTGTTTGTCAAGCATAAGTTTGTCTTTTACTCTTTTCATCAAAGTTAATAATTCAAATTCATTTATGGGTTTGTAGATAAAATAATCTGCACCATACCTATAAGCCATTTCAACAGCTTTCTTAGAAGTGGGATTTCCTATGACAATGAAGTGAATATTATCATATCTTTCCTTTATGTCCTTTATAATTTCCAATCTATTAAAATTATCTTTTAAGACTATAATTACAAGATCAGACTTAGTATCAATTATGCTTTCTATTACCTTCTCAGAATTGTTTGATTCTCCAGCTAAAAAACCCAGTTCATTGTTTATTATAATTCGCCTTAAAATATCCTTTTCTTCCTCCTCATCATATAACAAGAATATTTTCATATTACCCTCCAACCTTATTGGACATTATTTTTTATTCATATTATATCATAATAAATAATCACCAAATACGCCCTTGCTAATAAAATGGTATTATACTAATGGCAATAAGGGTGATATTATGTATAGAAATCTAGTTGAAGGGGTAGATACCTTAATCCCATTGAGTAATGGGAAATATGTAAATTACATTAATTTCGACAATGCTGCTACAACTCCGCCTTTTAAATCAGTTATAGAAGAAATAGTTAATTTTGCCAATATATATTCTTCAGTCCACAGAGGTACAGGATACAAATCAATCATATCTACAAAGGTATATGAGGAAGCTAGAGAAATAGTATTGGACTTTGTAGGTGGAACAAAGGGATATCATACAGTAATTTTCCTAAAAAACACTACAGAATGTATTAATAAACTATCCTATAGGTTAAGAGATACATTAAAAGATAAAGTAGTATTAACTACATATATGGAGCATCATTCGAATTTTTTGCCTTGGATTTACAGATATGAAACGGATATTATAGAAGTTGACAGTTATGGAAGGCTATCTTTAGACGACTTAGAATATAAATTAAAAAAACACAACGGAAGAGTAGGGCTTGTGGCAGTTACTGGAGCCTCCAATGTAACAGGATATAAGAATCCAATCTATGAAATAGCAAGTATGTCTCATAAATATGGAGCAAAAATCTTAGTTGATGGAGCTCAGCTCATTCCCCACAGCAAATTCAATATGATGCCAGTGGATAGCCCTTATCATATAGATTTCCTAGCCTTTTCAGCCCACAAGATGTATGCACCCTTTGGCATTGGAGTATTGGTAGCACCAAAGGAAATATTTTTCTCTGGTTTTTCTGAGCAAATAGGAGGGGGTACCGTAAAGTTTGTTTCTACTAACAATGTTATATGGTTAGAACCACCACAAAAGGAAGAAGCTGGCACACCTAATCTAATGGGTGTAGTTGCCTTAAGTGCAAGTATTAAGACATTATCAAATATAAATATGGAAAGTATTGAAAAATACGAAAGAAATTTAACTCAATATGCCATCGATTTGATGAAGAATATCCCAAACCTCATCCTATATGATGATATGAATGTAAATGAAAAGGTATCTATTATCTCATTCAACATGAGTGATATAGACCACAATCAATTAGCATATATTCTCGCTGGTGAAGGTGGCATTGCAGTTAGAAATGGCTGCTTCTGTGCTCAGCCTTATGTACAAAAACTCCTTAAAATCTCCGAGAATGAAATGGAAAGGTATGCAAATGATTTAAATTTACCTCGTCCTGGATTAGTTAGGGTAAGTTTTGGACTCTATAACGACATAAATGAAATCTATCTCTTTGCTCATCTTTTGAGAGAAATAAGCCAAAACACTGATTTCTATAAATATAAGTATAGAAACCATCCTTTCTGCCAATGCTAGTAGAAAGGAGGTTTTTTTATGGATAATGGAAATAAAAAAATGAGCATACTTATGTTTAGTGGCGATTATGATAAAGCCTTGGCAGCTTTAATTCTAGCCAATTCAGCAAGGGATTTAAATATAGAAGTAAGCATGTTCTTTGCCTTTTGGGGATTATTTATAGTCAAAAATCCCAACAGCCTTCCAGAAAATGAAAAGAGCACAATGGAAAAAATCTTCGATAATATGACTCCAAAACATGTAGAGGATCTCCCCTTATCTAGGATGAACTTTGCAGGCATTGGGAAGAAAATGCTGGTAGACATGATGGAAGAAAAAAATGCTCCTACGCTATCGGATTTACTGAAAGGAGCATTAAATAAAGGCGTAGTTATGAAAGCTTGTAAACTTTCTTGCGAAATCATGGGAATTGGAGAAGAAGAATTAATAAAAGAAGTAAGTATTGCCACAGCAGAGGATTTTATAATTGAGGCTTTAAATTCTGATATTCAATTATTTATATAAAGAGGAAGGCTAAAAGTCCTTCCTCTCAAGTATTTTTATAGATGTGTTTAAAGAAATTATATATATTACAGCACCGATTAGAAATAGAACAACTGCAACACCTGTATAATTTAAATTAAAGAAAAGCTTACTTAAAGAATTTAAAATGTTGCTTCCATAACCTATCAAAACACCTTGCAACAACCAAGTATTAATGAAAACCATAACATCAAATAACATGAATTTAATTTCAATATGTTCATATCCTAGTGGCAAATATGCTGAAAGGATTAACATTAAATATGATAATACTAACAAAAGATCTCTTATTCTTATCCCTCTTGATACATTGTGATGATTTAATAAAGAAAAAAAGTTTGAACCAACATATAGTATTCCGCAAATAATTAATACATACAGGATAAGGCTGATATACTTGGCTATTACCATTTCATGCCTTTTTACTGGTAATGATGAAAAATTACATGGGATTTAGTCTTAATTTCACTGCGCCTTACTGAGGCCATGCTAGAATATCCCCAAATTACTGCTAAAAAACTATATAAAATCCTTAATCTAACTACATCATAAAATCCCGAGAGAAAATTACAAAGTATCAATCCAAAAATTATTATATATACAATACTCGAAACAAACAACCTTAATTCTTTCTTTATTAAGGCTATATTTCCTTGCCTCCTAAAGTCCATGATAAAGGAAAAAGCTAAAACTCCTTCCTTTCATATATGGCTATAGACACATATAAGGAGATTAAAAAGAATACGATGCTGAACCCTAGTAAGATAATTGCTACACTATTAAAATCTAATTTAATTATCATCTTAAATATACTGCTACTTACAATTTTATTCCCATACTTTTTTATAATATTTGGAAGTAAAATTATTAAAAAATAGAATATGGTGTTAAAGACCTGTAATTTCCCTATATTATAAAATTCAAAGGGCAAATATATTGAAATAAACAATAGGCATAATCCTGCTACTAGTAATACATCAATTATTCTAATAGCTTTACCAAGGGTGCCATTAATAATTGAAAATACATTTGAACCTATATAAACAACTCCAACAACTAATAATAAATACAAGAGAAAAGATATATACTTGGACTTTACTATATCAGACCTTTTTACAGGCAGCGAATTAAAAATAATATCTGATTTAACCCTTGATTCCTTGTAACTCATAAACATTAGCCCCAAATACACCAAGAAAATTATGATGTAGGTATAAATTATTTGTGATACTATATATGCTTCCGTTTGGGTTACACCTAAATAAGCAAATATCAATCCTAAAATCATTGAAAATAAAACCATTATTTTAAAAAGTTTAAATTCTTTTACTATAAGGTTTTTCAATGTATCACCTCTTAATATTCCTTTTTTATTATACAGATTAAGAGATATTCCCATGGATATTAGGTATATTATTTACTGGCAGAGAATGTACCAACAAACTAAATTAAGCCTAACACACCTTTACCTCCTACATTAACCTAATATAAATCCCTGGTTTTATAGAGGTAAATAGAAATTATCATAGATACAAGATATATAATCATTGATACAATCAAAACTAGAAAATCATTATTAGCAATTGTATTTGTAAGGAAGTTTGCAATTGTAGTGCTATTAGGAATAAATACAAAGAGATTCGTAATAAATACATAGATAAACACGTTTACTATATTTGCAAGTTTAGGAGGTAATCTAAATTGAGTAGGCAAATTAATAGAAGAAATAAGTATATATGCTAAGAAGGTTTCTTTAATATCATTAAAGCTTAAATTTATGCTATCCCCTATATTTAATAGATCTAAAGCAGTAAATATGAGTAAAGAAAAAGCTAAAGCAATACAGTAACTGATTATGGCAAATATATACTTGCTAATTACAATATCCCTTTTCCTTACAGGCATTGACTGTATTAATAAATGAGACTTATCCTTTACATCATATTTAAATGGAATGTTAATTAATATATATCCATAACTTAAAACAATAAAGTGAAATATTCTCACTATATCGTTTATTTCTGTTATGAAAAGCAATAAAGGAACAAACATTACCATGGATATTAGAGATGACTTAACTGCAAAGTTCAATTTAAAATCCTTCTTTATTAAAGCAATCATAATCTTTCACTCCTTACACTGTAGACCATTATATCTTCTAAAGTAGGCTTTTCAATAATAATGCTATCTCCAAATTTCCTTCTAAATTTTTGTGGATTATCAGTTAAACCTTCAAATCCAACTTTAGTTACTCTCAAACCTATAAATTCCTTTCTAGTGTCTGTATCTAATAAGCTATTATCTCCCTTTACTATTCCGTAGGTTTCTAAAATTTCATCCTTAGGTTTTGAAAATACAATTTTCCCATTGTTTATAAATGTAATGTAGTCTGCTATTTTTTCTAAGTCTGTAGTTATATGAGTTGAAAAGAATATGGATTTTCCTTCATCTTGAATTACGTCGTATAAGATATCTAAAACTTCTCTTCTAAACACTGGGTCTAATCCTGATGTAGGCTCATCCATTATAATTAAATCTGCATTGTGGGATAAAGCTAAAGCTAGTGAAAACTTCATTTTCATTCCCTTTGACAATTTTTTTATTTTTTGATGGGGATCTAAGTTGAACTCTTTTATATATTGGTCGAATTTTTTATTATCCCATCTAGAATAAAAAGGTGCAATTATATTCTTCATCTGATTGATGGATAAATCTTCATAGAAAAAAGACTCATCATATACAAATCCAATTCTATCTTTTATTTCCTTTTCATGTTTTATATGGTCCTTGCCAAATATCCTTATTTCTCCTGAATCCTTTTTTAAAAGGTTCATTATAAGCTTTATGGTAGTACTCTTTCCTGCTCCATTGGGCCCAATGAATCCCATTATATACCCAGGCTCAAGTTTAAAAGATACATTATCTAATTTGAAGTTACCAAAATTCTTAGTTAAATTTATTACTTCTAACATATTCATTCCTCCTCAAATAGAATTTTGAGCATATCTGCAATCTCTTCATAACCAATTCCCAACATTTTCGATTCCCTTACTATTTCAGCTAGCTTTTCTTCTATAATCTTCAATTTCTTTTCCTTCATCAACTCCTTATTCTGCATTGCTACAAAAGAACCCTTCCCAGGCACAGTTTCTATAAATCCTTCCCTTTCTAATTCTTCATAAGCCCTTTTTGTTGTAATTACTGATATCTGAAGGTCCTTTGCAAGTCCCCTTATGGAAGGTAGAATCTCGCCTTCTTCCAGTTCTCCTTTTATTATCATTTCCTTTATCTGCCTTGATATTTGTTCATATATGGGCTCGTCTGAAGAATTAGATATGATAATTTTCATAAGCTACCTCCTCAAACTGTTTATCTCGTATATACTGTATATCTTGTATATATACAGTATATACATATATTAATAATATGTCAATAATTTTTTGAAAAATCTTTGTCTTAATTTTATTGACATGCCTTATGGAACCCATATATCATAATATTGCAAACCACAAAAGTTTTTTGTTTATAATCGGAGTGAATCATGAAACTTACTACTAAGGAAATTATCATTACAGCTATGTTTACATCCCTAACTTCATTAGGAGCTTACATAAGTATTCCTTTAGGAGAAGTTCCTATTACTTTACAAACATTGTTTGTTTTATTATCAGGCCTTATTCTAGGGCATAAGTTAGGCGCCTTATCTCAGCTAACCTATTTAATCTTGGGGCTTATTGGCTTACCAATATTTTCAACTTTTTCTGGTGGATTGCAATCAGTAATGAAGCCCAGTTTTGGTTTCATTGTTGGTTTTGTATTTTCTGCTTATATAGTTGGGAAAATTGCTTATATAAAAAAAGGAAGCTCAACCATTAATATCTGGCTAGCTTCCTCCGTAGGCACTATAATTATATATTTATTTGGTATACCATATATGTATTATATATTAAACATAGTATTAGATAGAGGTCTATCTTTTAGCACTGTATTCAAGATAGGATGTTTAGTATTTTTGCCTGGAGATATATTAAAACTTATAGTGGCTTCTTTTGTAGCTCAAAAAATTTTGCCTATAGTTAAAATTGTGGATAAATAGATAATAGCTTATAAAATAATTCACAATTCACAGTTCACAATTCACAATTACAATTAATGAACAAACTAGACTGAACTGAATTATACTATTAACTTTTCACTATTCCTAAATAATTGTGAATTGTGCATTGTGAATTAACAAATTGTCAGCTATATTTGTCCTTTCCCCTTAAAGAAACTTCTCCAGCCATTATATTTTCAACATTATCTCCAAATTTAACTACGAGTTCTCCATTATCGTTTATATCTAAAGCTTTGCCAATTCTTATATTATCTCCCCTAATAACTTTTACCTCTTCTCCTAATAAAATAGAGTTTTCCCTGCAGATTCTTAATACTTCTTCAATATCATCTTTCTCTTTAAATTTTATGTATAGCTTTTCAAATTCATTTAATATATTAGCTGTAAGTTCCTTTCTATTTATCTTTCTTCCAATGCTTATTTGTAAAGAAGTTGCTATATTCTTCAATTCATCTGGAATATCTTCCTCATCTAAGTTTACATTGATTCCTATTCCCATAACTACATAGTTTACCATATTCAATTCTCCGCTCATCTCAGTTAGTATTCCGCAGACCTTCTTTCCATCAATTAATATATCATTGGGCCATTTTATTTTTGCTTCAATTCCTATATTTCTTAATGCCTTATGTACAGCTGCTGCACCTATTAAAGTTATCTTAGGCAGCTTCATAGGTTCAACATTGGGCTTTAAGATTATGCTCATCCAAATTCCTTTACCCTTTGGGGATATCCAGCTTCTTCCCAGCCTCCCTCTGCCAGAAGTTTGCTCTTCAGCGATTAAAACTGTCCCTTCTTTTTCATCATTGGCGATTTCTTTAGCCCTTATATTTGTAGAATCTGTGGTATCAAAATAGTAGATATTTCTGCCAATAAATTCAGTATTTAGATATTCTCTTATTTCTTCATAAGTAAGTATATCAGGCAGTGACACTAACCTATATCCCTTTCTAGGAACAGACTCGATATCATATCCTTCTTCACTTAGTAAGTTTATGTACTTCCATACTGCAGCACGGGTTATGTGTAATTCTTTTGAAATTTCCTGTACTGAAACAAAACCACCATTTTGCTTTAATTTTTGTAGTATCTTATCCTTCATTTAACCACCTCTATATCAATTCACAATTCACAGTTCACAATTCACAATTAATAATAGTTTATAGTAAATAACTAATAGTGAATAGTTAAAATAAGCTGCCAAATTTACTGCTATCCATCATGAACTTTTCACTTTTCACTATTCACTAAAAATAATTGTGCCTTGTGAATTGTGCAAAGTGAATTATATATTTAATACATCTTTCATACTATAAAGCCCTGGCTCTTTTCCTATGATGAATTTTGCTGCTTCCAAAGCCCCTTTGGCAAATACTTTCCTGTCATAAGCTTCATGGCTTATTTTTATAGTTTCAAGCTCGCCTATAAACAATGCTTCATGGTATCCTACTATATTGCCACCTCTTATGGAATGGAAGCCTATTTCTCCATTTTCCCTAGGACACTGGCCAAATCTCCCAAATTGATGTTTTCTCTTATCCCCAAGGCCTCTTTCTATGGCTTCAGCAATGGATATGGCAGAGCCAGAAGGGGCATCTTTTTTTCTTTTGTGATGGGATTCTATAATTTCTATATCAACATCATTACCTATTTTTCTTGCTATTTCCTCTACTAATGAAAACATCAAATTCATTCCTATAGACATATTTGTTGAATATAAAATTGGGATTTCCTTAGAAGCAGCTTTTATTTCCTCTATTTGCCCCTTGCTATAGCCAGTAGTACCTATTACTAAAGGCAATTTTTTATCTAATGCCAGCTTTAATAAATTTGCCAATGCAGATGGATGGGTGAAGTCAAGCAAAACATGGTATTCAATATCTTCCCTTGGAAGTGAGTTCTCTCTGCTTAAACCGTGGACATTTTCCCAAAATGTATCTTCAAGGGCCATTTCCCTTATGGTTCTTCCCATACGCCCGTTTATCCCGTTTATTAATAGATTCATAAACTCCTCCTAAATTAGATTAAATCTTTTCATCTCTTGAACTAGTTTTATCTTGTTCTTTTCTGTCATTGGAGTAAGAGGCAATCTTAATTCATTTTCAATTAGGTTCATTTCTGCCAATGCAGCCTTGACAGGAATTGGATTTACTTCGCAGAACAATAAGTCAATTAATTTCTTATATTCTAGTTGTAGCTGTAAAGCCTTTTCAAAATTCCCTTCAAAGAAGGCTTCACACATTTCCTGCATTTCCCTTGGAATAATATTAGAAGCTACAGAAATTACTCCATGTCCTCCACAAGCCAACACTGGAACTACTTGGTCATCATTTCCAGAATAAATCAAATAATTTCTAGGAACTAGCCTTTTTATTTCTAGAACTTGAGATATATTACCACTAGCTTCCTTAACCCCTATAATATTTTCTACTCTGGACAAACTTAAATGAACTTCTGGTGGAATATTTACTGCAGTACGCCCAGGTACATTATAAACGATTATAGGAAGCTTAGTTGATTTTGCAACTGCTGTAAAATGAGCGATAAGTCCATCATTAGTGCATTTGTTATAATAAGGAGTAACTAATAAAAGTCCATCAGCACCTAAACTTTCTGCTTGCTTTGTATTTTCTATTGCCACTTCAGTACAATTTGAACCTACTCCAACAATTACAGGTACTTTTTTGTTAACTCTTTCAACTGCTGTTTTTATTACTTCAGCCCTTTCTTCTTTATTTAAAGTAGCTGCTTCACCTGTTGTACCCAATACGATTAGGGCTTGTGTTTTGTTTTCTAGTTGAAAGTCAATTAGCTTTTCACAAGCTTCCTTGTCAAATTTCCCATCTCTAAAAGGAGTAACTAGAGCAACACCTGCACCTTTAAACATCATTATCCCTCCATTTTATATTCTTCAATTTTTTCTAGGATTTGAATGGCATTAGTAGCAGCACCTTTCCTTAAGTTGTCCGCCACTACCCACATGGATAATGCCTTTGGATTGAAAAGGTCCCTTCTTATTCTGCCTACATAGGTAAAATCCCTTCCTGAAACTTCCAGCGGTGTTGGATATCTGTTTTCCATAGGCTCATCTTCTACTATTACACCTTTGGAGTTTGCTAGAAGCTCCCTTATCTCCTCTATATTTGCTTCCTCTTTTAATTCTAAATAAATAGATTCACTGTGTCCATTAAAAACAGGAACCCTTACAGCTGTTGCATTAATTTCAATGGTATCATCATCTAGAATCTTGTGGGTTTCATTAATCATCTTCATTTCTTCCTTGGTAAATCCATTCTCGTTAAATTCGTCTATATGAGGTATGCAGTTTCCAAAGATTTTTCTGGTGTAAACTTTATTTGGATAGTTTTCATCTTTAATCTGATTATTTAATTCTTCTATAGCTTTATACCCACTGCCAGAAACAGCTTGATAAGTGGATACAACAATCCTTTTTATGCCATACTTTCTATATATAGGCCCTATAGCCATAAGCATCTGTATAGTTGAACAGTTGGGATTGGCAATTATTCCTCTATAGCCCTTAACAACATGACCATTTATTTCAGGAACAACTAATGGGATGCCATCAACCATTCTAAAATATGACGAATTGTCTATTACAATGTTTCCAGCTTCTGCAGCTATTGGAGCAAATTTTGCTGAGACTTTGGCTCCAGCTGCAAATAATATATAGTCATACCTATCTTTCATGACATCTTCTGTAAGGAGTTCAACTTCTATTTCCCTTCCTCCAAATGTCATCCTTTTCCCTGCAGATTTTTCCGATGCAAAAAGCTTTATCCTATCTATAGGAATATTTTTTTCTTCAAGGACTTCTATCATCTTTCTTCCAACTGCCCCTGTTGCACCGACTATTCCTACAGTTAATCCCATACCTTTACCCCCTTTATTTAAATTATTATATATTTTTTTCATCGTCTTCACAACTTTCAATTGCCAGATTTAAATTAGGACCTTATATTCATTATATGAAAAGTTATTAAAAAATTAACATATAAATCAATTTAGAGTATAATTTAAATAATACTATTTTTAGGAGGGCAAATTCCATGAAAAAAAGGATGCTTCTTATATTAATCCTACTGTTGATTTTATTTACTTCTTTACCAAGTATGGCAGAAAATAATTTAAATATCAGGAGATGGATAGTGGAATCAAGGATTTTGAAAAATGGGGATTTGGAAATAGTAGAAGATTTGACTTTTTATTTTAACAGCAAATTCAATGGGATATACCGCCATCTTGTGACAGATTATACTGATGGGATAGAAAACTTAGAGGTATATGAAATAGAAGAAGGAAAGGAAATTCCCTATAGATTAGTTAATTCTGCTGAAAATGGAGATAATGGAGTTTACCTTGTAACAACAGAAAAAAACAACCTAACTGTAAAAGTGTACTCACCAGCAAAATCAAAAACTCAAAAAACCTTCCGATTTAAATACAATGTAAAAAACGTGGCTGTAAAACACATTGATACAGGAGAACTGTACTATAAGTTTATAGGCGATGAAAACACAACTCCTATAGAATACTTTTCAGCTACAATCGAACTCCCAGATAGAGACAGGGAGAATACTAAAATCTTTGCCCATGGGCCTTTAAACGGGGAAATCTACTTTATAGAGGATAATCTCATAAAGATGGAAGTTTCCGATGTAAGTCCTAAATCCTTTGTGGAAGCAAGGATATTGTTCCCCGAGAGGTTCATTGGAGAAAGCCAAAAAAATGGTAATAGGACTTTAAATGAAATATTAGAAGAAGAAAAAGCTTTTATAGAAAAAATTGAAAGGAAAAATGAAGCTAGAAATAAAAATAGAATTTTATTTGAAAGGATGTCCCTTATTTTAACTTTTGCAGGTATACTGTATTTAAGCTTCGCAGTGAGAAAACTCAAGAGAAATCCAGAAATAGTAAATAAATTTGATATATATCCAGAAGAAATATCTCCTGCAGAAATAAGGGCATTTATGTACTCAAATATAGTGGATGGAAGAAGCCTAATGGTATCCATATTGGATTTAGCAAGAAAAGGATATTTAACTATAGAGGAGATTGAACCTAAAAAGAAAAAATACAAGGATTTCCGCTTCAATAAGATTGATAAGCCCTTAGGAGATTTATTGTCTCACGAAATCTTTTTACTCAGTTGGCTATTCAATACTATAGGAGATGGCCAATCTGTTACAACCATAGAAATAGATGAATATAGGAAAAAATACTCTAGCAAATTTTCCAAAGATTTTAACCAATGGATGAGTGAAGTTAAAAGCAATTTGAAAAACAGAGGGTATTATGATTCTAAACCTTTGATGGCTACTATATCTATTATAATTTCTATTGCCCTATTAATCACAGGTATAATAACATTAGTATACCAAAGCCCCAAGGGTTTAATACCTATATTATGCTATATTTTCTTTTTCGTATATGGTATATGCCTGTTAATGAGAAAATCCGACAAGGGATATGTTCAAATTAAGCTGTGGAAAAAAATAAAAAAGGATTTCATGAATCAAAAAGATGTATTGGCAAATTATGATTTCATACCAAAGGATAAAACCCTAATATATGCCTTAGCACTGGGATTATCCATGGAAAGCCTTGAAAAATTTAGGAAATTTATTCCAGCTTCATATAATGATGTCCACTGGTCATATTTTTATTTCATGACTAACAAGTATGGAGGATCTCGCTTTGAAGATAGATTGAATTCTTCATTTTACGGAAGCATAGGCCAAACATCTAGTTCCTTTGGCGGAGGTGGAGGATTCTCATCTGGTGGTGGCGGTGGCGCCGGAGGAGGAGGTGCAGGTGGGTTTTAGCTTAAGTCTATAATCCATGCCTCCTTTATATAATCTTCAACAATTTTCCGAGAAAGATTAAACCAGCTTTTACATTTATCAAGTATTATAGAATCGCTGGTCACTATTCTTTCTTCATCTGACAACACCGTATCAACTTTATCAATTAATTCAACTTCCACAGGTATATTCCAGGACTTTGAATACTCCAATATTTCGCGCCTTAACATGCCAGAGTTGGATACAGGGGAGTCTAAAAAAATCTTAACCATAGGGACTGATAAATCCTCAAAGGTTTTTCCCATTAATTCCAGTGCAATTTTAGTTTTATCTATAATCCTGTATGTTCCCCTTAATCCTGCCAAGTCCCTCATAACTTGGTCTTTGCCAAGTATAATTGGGCTGCCAGATAAGGCAACTTCCAAAGTTATAATGAGATTAAACCCATCAATTAACAAACATCCATCTTTTGCCTTATCTAAAGGCAACATCTTCGATTTCCTCATTTCATACTCAACTGTTGGAGAGGTGGCCCTTTGAAGGGCCATCCTTTCTCTTGCAGAAAGCAGATAATGATTCCCTACAAATTCAATAACTTGTTTAATCTTATATCCTCTATCCAACAGCCACTGTATTTCCTCTTGGGCAGTTTTTAGTTTCTTTAGGTTTTCTTCAGAAAATATCTTATAATCCGATGGGTCATATCCTCTTCTTACTATTTTCATAAATATCAAACCCTTACCTATCGAATTCTTTTTATTTTCAATAAAAAAACTTCCAAGTAGGCAAGTTAACTTTTATTATACTATCTACTTGGAAGCATTTCTTATATTTGTTCAGCTAACTCTTTGAGCTTTCCTGTTAATTTATATGAAGAATTCTTTAGTTCCTCAATATTCCTTTTGCCCATAAGAAGCATTAATATTTTCATCTTATATAAAGTGGTTTCCAAATATTCCTTTACATTTTCATAGCCACCATGGAGTAAATATGACAGTATTTCTCCAGATATACCTACCATATCTCCACCTAATGCCAATGCCTTTACAATGTCCATACAAGTCCTTATTCCACCGCTGGCTATTAAATATATTTCCCTGGAAACTTGCCTGCACTCAATTATAGATAGTGCTGTAGGAATTCCCCAACTGTACATATCTGAAAGGTCAATGCTGTTATATCTCAAATTTTCAATTTCTATAAAATTAGTTCCACCAGCACCAGACACATCTATATATCTCACACCTGCATCTATAAGCTTTTTAGCCACTTCTTTTGATATGCCAAAGCCTATTTCCTTAACTATTACTGGCTTTTCTACATTTTTTACAATGTTTTCAATGTTTTTGAGTACTCCTCTAAAGTCCCTATCCCCTTCTAACATGACCATTTCATGGGCAGGGTTTAGATGAAGTTGGATTGCATCGGCATCTATCATCTCTATGGCCTTATTTACATCTTCCAATGAAGCTTGAGCATTCAAATTAGCTATGACTACGCCATCTTGCCCAACTGTTTCCCTTACTACTTTAAAGGATTTCTTACATTCTTCATCTTCACATAGTGCTATGGTTTGTGAGCCAACTGCCATAGGTATGTTAAATGTTTTTGCAACTTGAGCAAGTTCATGATTGATTTCCCAAGATAAATCTATGCCACCGGTCATGGCATTTATTATTATTGGATAGTTTACTGTTTTACCCAAAAAAGTAACTTTTGTATCTATCTCATCAAAACTTAAATCAGGAAGAGCATTGTGTTCTAAGAATACATCGCCTAATAAAGTATCTCCCTTGTAAGTGGCTCTTAAATAATTTTCTATATGCTCTCTTTTCCTTATTTTTCTCATATTAACACCTCTGTTATTGACCTAATAAATAATCGCCAAACATTTCTTTTACTAAGGCTTCTGTTTGTGTTTTATCATAAATCCAGAAACTTTGGCCATCAATAGTCTTAGCTTCCCCAGGTATTGTATTGGCAACCATTTTTTCAGGGTCTATTTTGGTAGCTGCCATAGCACCTTTTAGTATAACGGTCTTTGGTATATTCGTTTCCACATAATCAAAATAAGTGTTGACTAATTTAGGCAACTTGGTAATGTTCTTCCACTGCAAAGTTTGCTTTATCAATTCCTTTAAAAACATCTGTTGAGTTTTGATTCTGCCTATATCTCCATCTGCATAACCAGGTCCGTTGTTGTTTTTCCTCCATCTTAAGAAGTCATGGGCCTTTTGTCCATCTAATGTTTGTACTCCCTTTGGTATATGGATGTGCAGTGGTGGGTCTGCAGCAGGGTCATCATAATCCATATTCCTAGGCACATCTATGGTTACTCCGCCTATTTCATCTACAACATCTATAACAAATTGATAGTCTATTTTAACATAGTAATCAACATCCAGATTTAAAAAATCCCTAACTGTTTTCATAGTTAATTCCATTCCGCCAATGGCATGGGCAGAATTTATTTTACTTTGTTTCCCTTTAACTAATACCCTTGTATCCCTTGGAATTGAAAGTAAGTTTATCTCTCCAGTATCAAAATTTACTTTCATCAACATCATTGTATCGGTACGGGTCCCTTTGGACTTCTTCACGCTTTTGGCATCTACTCCAACAAGCAAAAACAATATTTCATTCTTTACTCTCTGTTCTATTATATTGTCCTCGCCTAAATCTAATTCGCCATCATCTTCACTTTCATCTATTGCAGCTGTTGATTTTTGTCGGGCAAAAAGAAATTCACCAAAAGTTAGAAAAATCAGTGAAAAGCATAAGAACGATATTAGAAAAGATATAATGAATTTTTTCTTCATCTATTACACCTCTTTTTCCATGTATACATTTAATGATACTACATTAATTAAACAATTACAATTAGAAATATCTTGGAATAAGGTTACAATTTATAAACAAAAATCTACATATGTATAATATTTCTTTTTGGTTTATTAAATTAGTATAGATATTTTCTATTGGATTTATTATTTTAATTATGTTAATCTATCCACGAATGCAATTTAATAAATGGAGGGATAGAATGAACAAAATCGTTAATAAATTACCAATCCCTATTGTCGGTTTAATGTTGGCACTAGGGGCTACTGGTAACTTGGTATTATCCTATGGAGATATTTATAGGAATATATTTGGTTGTATATCTGGTATTATTTTATTATTAGTACTAATTAAGATTATCCTATATACAAAGGAAGTAGTCAATAGCCTAGAAAATCCTGTTGTAGCAAGCGTTTTCCCAACTCTTTCTATGGGAATCATGATTTTATCTACATATTTAAAGCCATACAACTCTTCATTGGCATATTTTATGTGGATTTTTGGATTAATACTTCACTGCATTTTGATTTGCTATTTCACAATTAAACATGTAGTGAAATTCAACATTAAAAAGGTGTTTCCAAGCTGGTTTATAGTATATGTAGGTATAGTAGTAGGATCAGTAACAGGACCTACATTTGGAATGGAAGGCATTGGAAAAATCCTTTTCTGGTTTGGACTAATATCATATTTTGTATTATTATTTATAGTTTCCATAAGAGTATTTAAGGTGAAAGAAATACCAGAAGCAGCTCTGCCAACTTTAGTAATCTATTCTGCTCCTGGTAGCCTATGTTTAGCAGGATACATGAATTCATTTCAAGATAAGAATTTGGCTTTAGTTTATTTACTACTATGTTTATCACAGTTGATATATCTATTTGTATTAATTAAGCTTCCAAGCTTGTTAAAATTAAAGTTTTATCCATCTTATTCAGCTTTTACATTCCCCCTTGTAATAACAGGGATTTCATTGAAGCTAACAAATGGATTCTTAGCCAATATCGGTAAGCCTATTAGTTTCTTAAAATATCTAATCAAATTTGAAGAATTTATAGCTGTTGCAATTGTACTCTATGTACTCATTAGATATATAGGCTTCCTATTCGGAAAAACTGAAAATAAAAAAGCCGCCTAAATTGGTGGCTTTTTTAATCAGTAACAAGCCTCTTTTCTCCAGTAATCTCTTGCAGTGGGGCTATATCTTGGGTAAATTCAAGGGTGCCCAAATATTCACCATTTTCATCTCTAACTGCAAAATATTGAATTAAAACATATTTATCTCCTCTTTTAATCCAAAAGCTTTCTACATCTTTTTTGCCAGATTTAAGATTTTCTACTACTTTTTCTACCACATGAACAGATTTAGGCGGATGGCAGTTTTGAACAGTCCTTCCTATTACTGCCTTGGTTCTTGCAAATATCCTTTCCCTGCCTTGCGAAAAATATTTTACTATATTGTCCTTATCTATAAATGTCATATCACCTGGTATGGTATTTAAAATATGTTCAATTTCCTTTGTTGTTAATATTCCTGTTTCGAATTTAATATATCCTCTTTCAACAGCTTCTCCTTTTGTTTCCTCTTTAGCCTTTTCTTCCACATTAACCCTTGACCTATTCCATTTTACAGGCTCAATTAAAGCATACCCAATCTCGTCTGACTCTTCATATACTTTAACCCATTCATCCTCAGCTAAAGTATCCAAGCACATTGGGAACAATATGTTTTCTTCTTTAAATATCATCTCTTTTATTTGGTTAATGGCATCTTCAACTTTATTTATAATTTCTTCCCTGTTGCCATTATAAGAGGTTAGAGAAAGCTTAATGTCCTTAATCTTTGCCCTTATTTCATCATCTACTCCCCACATAACTTTAGGTGGAGATGTTATGCCATATTTTTCAAGATAAGGGAATATTAGATTTTCCTTCCTTGAGTAATGTTTATCTATGTCCCATAATAGGTTTATGTCCGAAATTAGCCTATACCTGTTGTCGTCTGAATCATTTTCTTTAAACCTATCTAAGCTTGGCTTCAGATTTTTTTCAATAAATTCTTCAATAGCCCTGTTTTCCTGCTTCATAGTATAGATAGGATGTCCAGGCACTTCTTCTGGATGATGTATTTCCTCTATAGAACCTTTAAATACTGCTGCATGTACATCACAAAGCCTTTGGATTTCTTCAACAGGGATCCCTTCCTTTACCAATTCAACCTCCATCAGCGATATTTCCTTTGCTGTAACTCCCTTAATGACTTCTGCAAACTTAGCTCTTACTTCTTCCACACTTTTACCTGCGTGTAGCTCTTTTATGACTTCCTTTAGTTTTTCCTGTCTATATTCTCTGTTGTTTATCAGTTCACTCATCTTGTACCCCACCTTTAAATTTATTTAATTATATGATACCCTTTTTTCATGCAAATAATAAAAAGCTTCCTTATTATAATTTAAGGAAGCTTTATCAACATATTAAACATTATTTGCTTGTTTCCAATAAAGAAATGGCTTCACTTACCAAGGAAACTACTGCTTCTTTTATAGTATCATCTATTATTCCTTTATTCTTGTCTATTAATTCCAAATATTTATTTACTACATAAGCTGTAGCAGAATCCTTTGCCTTTGCAGTTTTCTTATAGCTTTCATATACATCTTTCTTAATTATTTTACTTTGAAAATCTGCAATTGAAGTATTTGGTAGTCCATCTAAGTACAACCCAAGCCAAGTTCTATATAGCCCTAAAACTTCTTCATACCTGCTGCCTTCATAGTATCTTTTTACATATTCTTCAGCTTCTAATATTCTTTTTGACAACTCATCGTAGGAAATCCTCAATGCCCCATCTACAGCCATAGGTTCTTCAGAATTCCTAGCTTTTATCTTTATATAATCCTTTATTTCGTCTGATACATATTTATCGTATTTCTTCAATGCCTCATAATCAACTATTGGTTCAAAGGCCCCTTCTATATTTATCAGTTTGAAATAATTATTGTATAAGTTTTCTACTCTTTCACGGAGTTTTTCATTGGAAATTTCGCTGATTTTGGATTTTGAGAAAAATAGCTCATTTCCTAATAACTGCGTCAGCTCAATATATTCCTCTTGTGTCAAATCAAAATTTTCATAAGCCAATTTTTCTCTGGTAGATTCTAACAAATTTTCCAACCCCATTATCATCTTATCAGCTTCAATTGATGAGAGCTTTTCAATATTGTTATCTATATAATCTATTACTTTATCTAAATCCTTATCTTTCAATAGGTTTTCAAATTCCTTCATTACTTTTTCTTTATCCTCATTATTAGCAGCTTCTTTATTATTATCTGTTGGATTAACCACGGGTGAGGTTACATCATTAGTTTTCTTTTTACATCCTGTTAAAGCGATTAATATAATCAATATTAGGATTCCAAGTTTGCTAAAATACTTTTTCATTTGATCACCACTTTCTTTTCTTTTTTCTCTCCTTGTGATGTAAATTATTCTGTTATTTATATTGAAATCATAACATATTTTATATATTAAGTCGTTACATTTCAATTACAAAAATCTTACAAAATACTAGGTTTTTTGTAAGATTTATAGTAGAATATTATACATGCAGAAGTAAAGGGTGATATCATTGGATATTAAAGTTTTAAGGGAAGATAAATCAATAGCCAAAGTTAACTGGTTTTATCTAATTACAATTGTATGGTCTATTATCGTTCAATTTTTGCCAATAAATGTAAATCTTTATCAATTCGTAGCTTTTTTGATACCTATTTCCATATATCTTTTTATTCATAGAAAAGATGCTGAAAGAATATTAAAGCCTAATAGATTAAGTTTAACAAGCATTATAATAATCTTTGCAATATGGCTTGCTGCATTACCTATTATGCTGTTGTTTATCGAGCTGTATGTAAAATTTTTTGGAAATACCCTATTAGAATTAGTAACGGAGGATTATCACGAGCTTTTTATATGGAACTTCTTCTTTACTGCAGTTGCCCCAGCAATTATAGAGGAACTACTAATGAGGGGAATTATTTTAGATGGATATAGAAATAAGCCAAGGTTTGTGGCTGCCATATTAAATGGTTTTATGTTTGGGATGCTTCATCTCAATTCATTCCAATTCTTCCATACATTTATAGCTGGCTTCATTGCTTCCTATGTAGTTTTCGCAACTAACTCAATCTTTGCAGGAATAACTATACACATGATAAACAATGGCCTACCTCTTATAATTAGCTACCTTCAAAATCCCGCAACAAATGTGGAATCAGGAGGAGAGACAGATTTAGTATTTTTAGCTTTTTTAGCAATAGTTGGAGCGTATTCGATTAAAAAATTGATTAAGCTTCTTTTTATGGCCAATGAAATCCCTATAAAAGAAGAAAAGGCTTATTCACATGAAAGAATATTTACAATTCCCCTAATCTTATCAATTATAGTCTTTATTTCATTTAGCGCATTATTAATAATTTCACTAAATTCATGAACCATGGCTTAACAGCCATGGTTTTTTTACTCTACTGCATTTTCTAGAAATATCAGTTCCTTTTTATCTGCATCTAGCCTAGCTTTAATTCCAAATGGTATAGTTACCATTGGCTCACAGTGGCCAGCTTGTAAGTTGTATACAATTGGCTTATTCAATGGCCTAAAATAGTCATCTATAACTTCTTCAAGGGTTAAACTCTTATCCGGTTCCTTTGCATCACATTTCTTAAAATCCCCTAGAATGATTCCTACAGCGTCGTCAAGTTTCCCTGACAATCTTAACTGATTTAACATCCTGTCAATCCTATAAGGCTCTTCCTCTATTTCCTCAATAAATAGGATTTTACCCTTTACATCTATCTCATAGGGAGTTCCTATGGTATCTGCAATTAATGAGAGATTGCCTCCAATTATTGTACCCTCTACTATCCCTCCATGTATTGTAACTATTTCTTCTCCTTCTGGATTTGAAATTCTCCCTATGGGTTCAGCATTCATAATTGCTTTAAATAGGTGTTCCTTAGAAAAACTTGAAAAAACATTTATCATATCGGATGATGCCATAGGCCCGTGGAAAGTGACTAATCCAGCAACTTGATTAAAGGCTATATGTAGTGCTGTAATATCGCTGTATCCAACAAATACCTTTGGATTATTCTTTATAGTTTCAAAATCTATCAAATCAAGGATGCGGGGTGTTCCATATCCTCCCCTTATACATATAATTCCGTCGACTTCATCATCTTCAAACATTGAATTAACATCACTGGCCCTTACTTCATCTCTTCCAGCTAAGTAGCCATGCCTTTCATAGACGCTTTTCCCCATTTTTACTTTAAAGCCCATATCACTCAATGTCTTTTCTACTTTCTTTATATTTTTATCAGTTGTAGGGCTAGCAGGTGCAATGACGCCAATTGTATCTCCAAATTTTAAAGCTTTAGGTTTAATCATTGTATTTCCTCCTTTGACTCCTTTGTTTTTATTTTATCATTCCCTCTTTTTTTCTACAAATAAAATTATCCATCAGCTATGCTGATGGATAATAGTCCATTTTATAACTTGGTACGCAAATTACTCTTCCAACTACAAAATCTCCTGGAGCTAAAGTTGGATTCATCTTCAACAATTCTGATACAGATATATTAAACTTTTGAGCTAGGGCAACTACTGTGGCACCACTTGAAGGGATATCTGCTTGAGTTATTGTATATGACCTAGAACCTGTTGGGCAAGGACATCCTCTTTCTTCATGGGGCATTATACATAATTGCATTCCTGGCCTCAACATGCTTAAATCAACATTTGGATTGGCTGCTTGTAAATCTGCGTAGGATAGATTAAATCTTAATAGTATGGTTCCTAGATTATCGTTTTCCATAACTGTATACACTGTGCCACCTGGACAGGATATTGGTGGTGGTGTTACTTTTGGTATACAAATCAATTGACCAATTTGCAAGTTGTTTGGATCTATTCCTGGATTAGCTGCTATTAGGGTTGCCAATGGGATATTGAATGCCATTGCGATACTGAATAAGGTGTCTCCTGCTTTTACAGAATAATATACTCCATCACATGGTGGTATTGGAGTAGTGCTTCTTGGTATGCAGATTACTTGCCCTATTTGAAGATTATTTGGATTTATACCTGGATTCAATGCCATTATAGCTTCAACAGTAGTATTGTAGGTAATAGCCAATTGATACAAGGTATCCCCAGATTTAATAGTATAAGCAAAGCTTCCTGATGGACATGTTGGTGTTGGTGGAACTACGGAACCAGGTATACAGATTACTTGACCTATTTGTAAGTTATTTGGATTAATACCTGGATTCAATGCCATTATTGCCTCTACTGTTGTATTATATTTTATAGCCAAATTATATAGTGTATCTCCTGATTTAATAGTATATTGGAAGCTTCCTGATGGACATCTTGATGGAGTTGAACTAGGTATACAGATTATTTGACCTATTCGGAGATTATTTGGATCTATTCCTGGATTTAACGCCATTATTGCCTCTACTGTTGTATTATATCTTATTGCTAGACTATAAAGAGTGTCTCCTGATTTTATAGTATAGGCAAAACTTCCAGTAGGACATGTTCTTGTTTTAGTCATTATTACCCACCCTTCTTTTTTATATTTGCACTACTATACTATGCTTATATATGCGGATGGGTTACTTAATTATGATTTTTTGTATTTTATTCCTTGATGAGTGTTCCTGACTTTCAATTCCTTTTCTATCGATGCTATGACGCTTAACTTATCTAAAGTCCACTTTGGTTCATAAAGTAGGCTTTTCTTGCAGTCTCCTGTCAGCCTGTGAATTACCATATTAGGCGGAAGTATTTCAAGGGCATCTACAACTAAAGATACATATTCTTCCTTACTCATTATGGGAAATGGATTTTTAAGATAATACCAGTATAAATCCGTATCCTTTTGAATATAAAGAGAATGCAGCTTAATTCCCCATGTTCCAGTATTGCCAACATACTTTACCGTTTCAAGAATTTCATCCCTGCTTTCTCCAGGAAGGCCTAGAATCACATGGGTTACTGTTTTAATATTTCTAGCCTTTAGATTCCTTATGGCTTCATCATACACTTCTAAAGGATAGCCACGCCTAATAAACCTTGCAGTCCTATCGTGGATTGTCTGAAGGCCTAATTCCACCCAGAGATATGCCTTTTCATTTATTTCAGACAGCAAATTCAAAACATCAGGACCCAAACAGTCAGGCCTTGTAGCAATGGCGATGCCAACAACTCCTTCTATGCTTAAGGCTTCATAGTAAAGCTGCCTTAATCTGTCAATGGGCGCGTAGGTATTTGTAAAGTTTTGAAAGTAGATAATATACTTATCAGTATTCCACTTCTTTGAAAGGAGTTTCTTCTGTTCTTCCGCTTGAACTCTTATTGGATTAAACCTTGAGCCTGCAAATTCTCCGGAGCCTTCTTCACCACAGAATATACATCCTCTAGTACCTACTGTACCATCCCTGTTGGGGCAGGTAAATCCCCCATCTATGGACAGCTTTATGACTTTTTGGCCAAATTCCATCTTTAACTCATCATGTAAAGCTTTATACCTTTTCATAATGCTATCTCCATTTAAAACATTTAGATTCATGATATAATATTAATGTTAATCTTATCAGATTATTTATAAATTAGCAAATCAATAGGGATGATAACATGGACAAAGAACGCATAATGGAAAAAATAAATGGTATCCCAACCCTACCTGGAGTTTACAAGATGTTAGATGAACAGGGAAGGGTTATTTATATCGGAAAAAGCATTTCCCTCAAAAAGAGAGTAAAGTCATATTTTACAACAAAACATGACTGGATAAAAATTGAAAAAATGGTATCCCTAATACACGACATTGAATATATAGTGACAGATACCCATCTTGAAGCAAGGCTCCTTGAATGTGAGCTAATAAAGAAAATGAAGCCCATGTTCAACAGCCAGTTTAAAAACGATGAAAAATATGTATATTTAAAGATTGAAGACCACAACCACTACAATCCTCTATCTGTAGTATATAACAGGGAAGAAAACTCCTTTGGCCCATTTAGGAAGAAGTATTTCCTAATGGACTTAGCTAATTCATTGAAAAATCTTTATCCAATTGTTAGAGATGATGAAGGGTATACTTTTGAATATAATTTAATTCCAATAAATATGGATAAAGATGTTTATGAAAATAATAAGCAATCCCTATTAAACATTTTCTCCAATGAAGAAGAAATGGCTTTATTTATTGCTGAACTTGAAAAGAAAATGTACGACTCATCTTCAAAACTTGAATTTTCTTTAGCAGGATTTTACAGGGATTTAATCTCCGATTTAAACTTTGTAAAAAAGGAAATCCACGATTACAAGTCCATACTGTCTAAGGATATACTTCTAAAAATACCTATTGATAAAGGATATAAATTATTTTTTGTATCTAACGGAGAAATTTATCTGAAAGCTACTTATACCTCATTAATTAAAGGAGATATGGAAAGGTTTATAGATTTCGGAAGGGCTTTAAAATCATCATCACCTTATAAGTTAAATGAAAAGCCCAGCTTGGATTTTAGGGATATAATATATTCTGAAATTAAGTCCCTCCCTGATGATATGGTAGAATATTTGAAATAACGCCAGAAGGTAATCCTCTGGCGTTATTTTATTCCATATTTCTTAAGTTTTTCATAGAAGGTGGTCTTGCTAATATTCAAAGCTTCCATTGTCCTTTTCTTGTCTCCGTTATAAAAATTCAATGTATCAATAATAGCCTTTTTCTCCTGCTCTTCTAAGTAAGTCTTTAAATCTTTTATTGCTATTTCCTTGTAGCCATCTTGTGATTTCTTGTTTGGAATTTGTATATGTTTAGAAAGGATATTATTACCTTCCGTTAGGTTAACTGCCCTTTCAAGTACATTCTCAAGCTCTCTTATATTCCCAGGCCAATCATAGCTCAAAAGCAAATTCATGGCTTCAGCTGATATCCTTTTAGGCTTACAGCCCAACTCTTTGCAGATTTTTGGCAGTAGATAATCAACAAGGCTGATGATATCCTGCTTTCTTTCCCTTAGTGGCGGTATCCAAATAGGAAAAACATTTATCCTGTAGTATAGGTCTTCTCTAAATCTTCCCTCTTGCATTTCCTTTTCAAGATTCTTATTTGTAGCAGCAATTATTCGAATATTTACAGTAACCTTTTGTGTACCTCCTACCCTGTAAAAGCTCTTCTCCTGTATGGCTTCCAGCAGTTTGGCTTGAAGGCTTAAAGGTATCTCTGCTATTTCATCTAGGAAAAGTGTTCCCCCATCTGCCAATTCAAATAGGCCTTTTTTGCCTTCTGAACGGGCACCTGTAAATGCCCCTTTTTCATACCCAAAAAGTTCAGATTCCAATAGGGTTTCTGGTATAGCTCCGCAGTTTACATGAACAAAAGGCTTATCCTTATATTTACTGTTTTCATGAATAGCTTTGGCTAATATGCTCTTTCCTGTTCCGCTTTCACCTAAAATCAATATATTGGAGTTAATCTTGGAAGCTTTTAGGGCAAGCCTTTTTACATTTTCAATCTGCTGGCTAAAACCTATGAAACTTGGAAATGCTTTATTAAATGCCTTTTCATTTAATAATTTGGATTGGGCTTCCTCAAGCTCCCTAATGGCTTGGTCCCTTTCAGCTATAACTTTCTTAATCTGGGATATGTCCTCTACTTTTAAAGCAGCACCTACCCTCTTCCCATCTATTTCTACAGGTAATAGGGTGCACATGGTAGGATAGCCATTTATCTCTTCAAACTTATCAGTATAAGTAATGTTTTCACCTCTAGCAACATTATAAAACTGCTTTATCATGTAGTTTGACTTGTGTATTTCGAAAATATCCTTCCCTATTACATCTAATGATTCAGTACCTTCACCTTTAGCTCTATATTTTCTTCCTTTCAGCAATTCATTGACGCTTTCTCCTCTTGCTGTATATCCGTAGCTTTGGTAGAACTTCATCTCCATAGTCTTGCCATCTAATACTACCATGTGTCCAATTGCATTAATATACGTCATCTTGTATTCAATATTATCCACCACTATAGATATTATCTTGTTTACAAAATCAATTTTTGTTTTTATTGAAATACCCTTTATCTTTGTTTCTACTTCTAGGAGTCCTTCATTATGACCATTTTTTAAATGTTTTAATATGGGCTCAAAACTTCCTTTTCTCTTATAAGTTCCAATGGCAATAATCGAATCTCCTTCTTTTATGTTAGTATTTTTAATGCCAATTACTTTCAAAGAGTCTCCAGTTAAATTTCCATCGTCTTGTCCCAAAGAATTATCTCCAATTATTACAATATCTCCTGGTTCAAGCTTCCCTTCTTTATGCTTAATGCCTGAAGTATTGCTTATTCCAAAGATTTCCTTGGCTTTTTGATTGTATACTTGAATTTTTCCTTGACTATCTATTACTATGAATCCTTCTGACATCATATCTGTAAACATTTTTACTAAATCCCAAGATTTAAAATCCACGGTACCACCCTCAAAAAAATTGTCAAAACCTGTTAATAATTATTATACTACAAATACCGGTCTTACAAAACATCAAAACCCAAAAGGGCATAATAAAAGGCCCTAATAAACATTAGGGCCAATACTATAAACCTATTAAAAAACTGTACCTATTTCCCGTATGTCTTTAGCCAAGTCTTCCCTATAATCTTCATCTTCTGGGTTCAAACTGTTGATTCGTACACCATTTACGCTGGAACTTGAATGAATGAATTTCCCATTTCCAATATACATCGCTACATGGCCTGGGAAGAACAATAAATCTCCAGGTTTTATTTCTTCAAAGGTTATCCTTCTCATATATTCTTCCTTTAGCTGAGCATCCCTATAAATTATAATTCCATTTAGAAGGTACGATATTGAGCATAAACCAGAGCAGTCAATTCCTAATGGGCTTTTTCCACCCCATCTGTATTGAGTTCCTAAATACAACATGGCAGTATCTACTAGGTCCTTTCTTATTTGCTCTTCATTATTTCTGTCCCAAGTAGTCTTTTTATCTCTTAAAAATGCGCTTCTAATCCATCCGGTGGTACCATCAGCCAATTCTACTTCTGTCCAGTTATCCTTTTCATTGCCAGTAACAATTACGCTGGCTCCCCTTGTAAGCATTATTTTTACATATCCTTTAAAGCTTGCTTCAGACAAAACATCTGCTGTTGAATGAAATACTATTTTATTTGCCCTTTCGTTCCAAACTTTTGCCCTTTCATCATCTATTATCATGTTGGAACCATGTACATAACCATAGTAATTATAATGGGTTTCTACATAGTACCAGTTATCTTCCTTTTCTTCAAGGATTTTTACAACCATGCCATATAGCCCTTCATCAGCCATTTCGCTGTCAAATCTTGGATGTAGGTTTATTGGAACTAAAGTTTTACATAAAATGCCCCATTGTGGTTTACTCAATCTTATCACCTCATAATGTTAATTATGCTTCAAATAATAATCATATACAATCTTTGAAATCTTCCCAATTGTTATGCTGCCATCATAATCATTTGCAGCATTTTTAGTAAATACGCCAATTAAGTAGCCAAAGTCCATGAATATTCCTATATCGTGGCTAATACCAGTTAGGCCACCTGTCTTATGGGCTATTAATATATCCTCATCTAGATACCTTCCGAGGTTATTCCTGTATTTTTGTTTAGTAAGTATATCCAACATCATTTCACAGGATTTAGTGCTAAGTATTTCCTTTTTATAAATCTTTTCCATAATAAGTGCCATATCCATTGAACTAGTAAAGTTATCTAATCCCTTCTTTGCCCTTTCAAAATCCAGCATCTTCCTTTGCAAAACCGTATTTTGGCAGCTTAATTCTTTTATCCTCTTATTTATCCTATCCATGCCTAGCAGGTCGATTAAAACATTGGTTGCAGTATTATCGCTTAATATTATCATTAAAGTAATTAAATCTATTAGTGGATATTCATCTATGGATAAATCTGAAACTACGCTGTATTTTATCCTATCTTCAGGCTTTACCTTTATTTTTTCATATATGTCAAATCGCCCTTCCTCAATTTGATAAAATGCTTCAACCATTATTGGAACTTTAATTGTACTAGCAGAAGGGTAGACTTCATTTTCATTATATTTAAAAATCAGTTCATCTTTCTTTAAATCCTTTATAACTACTGAAATATCTCCTTGGAAGTTTTCTATCTCTTTCATAATGCTGTCTATCATTTTTTCACCTTCATTTGTAGGAATTACTCTAAGCTTTCGCGTAAAATATATACTATTTTGTTATTCCAAGCTTTTTCAAATTCAGATACCTTATATTCCCTGCGGACAGTTTCTACCTCTGGTGCAGCAGGGTCATTTACAATTACATATTCTTCTCCATCCTTTATGGTAAATCCTCTAACTACTAATAAATGGCCACTTGGATAAGCTTGTGGAGCTCCTGTAAGCTCTTTTTCAGATTGAGTCTTTATTGAAGCTATAACTGGTATTCCTTGAGCTATTTTTTCCTTTATATCATTTATTGAGTTGCATCTTTCTACATAAGCATATTTACACTTAGTGCCACCAAAGGCTACATTATATGACCAATTGCCATATATATATGCGTCTTCATCTAATACCTTTTCTGCCACTTCTTCAGTTTCTAAATCGTATCCATAGTATTCTAATACCATAGATAAGGAAGTTGGGCTACAAATTACATTGCCTATTTCAGGAACTACCATTTGAGACCTTTCAGGCACATCAAGCTCAACTAAGTAATTCAAATCAGAAGCTAATACTGGCTCAACCTTTTCTACTAAGTTTAATGCTATGAATATATTCCTTAACCTTGGACTAGGAGTGTTTGCGTCTTTTCTAGTTAATTTAACTGAATATCTAAGATATTCTGCTCCGTCTAAGCTTAATACTTTTAAGGTATCTATATCCATTACAGCTACACTATCTCTTTGATTTCTTACGCTTCCCTTGTATCCATTTGAAGACCACTTACCATAGGAAAACCATTGGCTCCATTCGTCATCTAACTTTGTTTGTACCATTATTTCTACTTCTGTATCATCTGGAGTATCTGCATTCCATGATACTACTATGTCTTTAAAGGCTTTAGTCTTTAAAATTGGAGAAATATATTGACCTTCTGTAGCTGAGCTAGTTAGAACAATTTCCCCTTCATCGTTAAGCTCTACATTTTTCTTTTCGCCACTATTAAAATCTTCTCCTTTGTTTATAATAAGCCTATCATCATAGTAAATTTCTTCATTTTTACTGCATCCAGCCATTATTCCAGCCATTAATATCATAACCCCCAATAAAATGAGAATTCTCTTAATTAATTGGCTCCACACCATTTTCTTTCAACATCCTCCTATATTCTTCTAATTCCCTTTCATTAGCAAGAATATAATGCTCAGGCTCAATTTCTACCCATTTGGGCGGATCTACATCATAATCGTAATGGCAGCTTGGATCATATACCATCAACTTCTTTGACCTTTCTAGTCTAGGATCCGGTATAGGTATTGCAGAGAACAAAGCCTTAGTATATGGATGTAATGGATTTTGATAGAGCTTTTCAGTTTCAGCCAATTCTACAATTCGTCCTTTATAGATTACTGCAACCCTGTCTGATATATATCTTACAACAGACAAGTCGTGGGCAATAAATAAGTAAGTTAAGCCTTTTTTCTTTTGCAACTCAGACATTAAATTTAGTACTTGTGCACGAATTGAAACGTCCAACGCTGATATAGGCTCATCTGCAATAATTAGTTCCGGTTCCATTACTATAGCCCTTGCTACTCCTATTCTTTGTCTTTGCCCTCCGGAGAACTCATGAGGAAAACGGCTTAAAAATTCAGGAAGCAATCCTACATCTTGAATAGCCTTCACTACCTTTGCTTTTCTTTCCTCTTCATCCTTGTAATTTTTTAGATTGTATAGCCCTTCTGATACAATGTAGTCAACTTTCGCCCTTTCATTTAAAGATGCCATAGGGTCTTGGAAAATCATCTGAATTCTTCTCGTAATTTCCTTATCCAATTCCTTATCTATTTTACCGTTTATTTTTTTGCCATCAAAGATGATTTCCCCAGCAGTTGGTTCAACTAATCTAATAATAGCTCTTCCTATAGTGGTTTTCCCTGAACCTGACTCACCTACAAGTCCGAAGGTTTCTCCTTTGTAAATTTGGAAGCTAACATCTTTCACAGCCACAAACTTCTTCTTTCGCTTTCCAAATTCTACTCTTAAATTTTTAACTTCCAATAGTACTTTCTTTTCCTTGTTATCCATTGTTTCCAACCTCCAATTTCTGTCTTAAATTCTTCACAGATTCAGGGGGTTCCACTTTCGGAGCTCTTGGGTCTAATAACCAGGTCTTAGCCTTATGAGTTGGGCTAACTTGGAAATATGGTGGCCTCTTTACAAAGTCTATCTTCAACGCCTTTGGATTTCTTGGTGCAAAGGCATCTCCTTTAATTTCATGGTAGAGATTTGGAGGAGTTCCCTTAATAGTAAATAGTTCCTTTCCTTTAACTCCTAATTGTGGTAAGGATGATAATAGAGCCCAAGTATAAGGATGTTGTGGGTTGTAAAATACTTCTTCGCACAAACCAATTTCGATTATATCGCCAGCATACATTACTGCAATTCTATCTGCCACATTTGCAACGACGCCTAAGTCGTGAGTAATATATATTGTTGTTAAATTGTATTGCTTCTTTAGGTTCTTTAATAGTTCAAGTATTTGAGCCTGAATAGTTACATCCAAAGCAGTTGTAGGCTCATCGCATATAAGAATCTTTGGATTACATGCAATAGCTATAGCAATTACTATCCTTTGCCTCATACCACCTGAAAACTCATGAGGATATTGTCTGTACCTTTTTTCAGGGTCATCTATGCCTACATCTTGTATTATCTTCAAAGTTTTTTCCTTTGCTTTATCGCCTTTTATACCTTGATGTAGCTCAATAGCTTCTTGAATTTGCTTTCCTATTGGCTTTAATGGATTTAAAGCTGTCATAGGATCTTGAAAAACCATTGCAATTTTCTTTCCTCTAATCTTTAACCATTGCTTTTCCTTTCTAAACTTAGCCAAATCTTGACCTTCAAACATTATACTTCCTGAATCTATCCAACCATTGGCATCCAAAAGACCCACAAAGCTCTTGGTAAGTACCGATTTCCCAGATCCCGATTCACCTACAATTGCTAAGCTTTCACCTTCATATAAGTCTAAAGAGGCCCCTCTTATAGCTGTTAGTACATCTCCTCTTAATCTAAACTTGATTACTAAATCCTGTACTGATAATATAACTTTCTTATCTTCCATTTGGTGCACCTCCTAAACATGGTTTTTGGGATCTGCAGCATCGGAAAATACATTACCCAAAACATAGAATGAAATTGTTATTACTGATATTACGATAGCAGGGAAAATCAATTGGTACCTTTGGGATGGATTTAATATTAAAAGCCTTCCTTCATTTATCAAATTCCCCAATGAAGGAATACTTACAGGTAATCCCAAACCAATATAAGTTAAGAATACTTCATATCCTATTGTTGAAGGTATTGACAAGGCAATTGTAAGCATGATTACAGAAACTAAATATGGCAATAAATTCCTTGTTATAATCCTGCTAGTTGGAGTACCTAAACATCTGGATGCCAAGTTGTATTCCCTATCCCTGATGATTATGGTCAAGTTTCTTACAAAACGAGCCATATCTATCCATGAAAATGAACAGATGGCAATAATCATAGTAGCCATACTTGGCTTCATTATATAAGTCATTAAAATTAATATTATTGTTTTTGGTATATTATCTATAACATTGTAAATTTCAGTTAATGGTCTATCCAACCATCTTACATATCCCCACAATGCACCTATTGTAATTCCAACTACAGCTTCCCATACACCAACTATTATTGAAATAAGAAGTGAAGTACGTGTTCCACTCCAAACACGGGCCCACAAGTCTTGTCCTATGGAGTTAGTTCCAAACCAAAATTCTTTATCTGGCTTATGGTTTTTGATTGGAAGATTTGTTACTGGGTCATTATAGATTTTAGTTGGTGATTTTTGGTTAGGCAAATATGGTTGAATAAAAGTAAACAATAATAAGGATATCATCAATATAAGCAAGAATGCAGCTACTCTGTTGCTAATAAAGACCTTCCAAGTAGAGCGCCAATATGAATAGTTAGAATAACCAGCACGTTGCGCTTCTTCTTCGTTAAACTCAGCAAATTCAAATAGTTCATCTTCTGCATATTCTTCTATATTATTTGCCAATTGTTTTACTGCTTTCTTAATCATCATCTAGCGCCCCCTTTGCCTTGTAAGTTAATACGAGGATCAAATAAAGCCATCAATATATCACCTAAGAATAACCCTACAATACCTATCGATGAATAGATTAGTACTAAAGCTTGCACCAAGGTATTATCCTGCCTTTTAATGGCTTCAACTAATAGTCCGCCCATGCCAGGTATTGAATACAAAGATTCTATGTAAATAGAACCTGATATTGTAAACAATATGGTAGCTGGCAAATACTGAGCCAAAGGAACGAAAGCATTCCTAAATATATGCCTTACCATTATCTTTTTATTGTCTAATCCCTTTGCTCTGGCTAATTTTACATAATCCTTGTTAAGCTCATCTACCATGTATCTCCTCATCCACATAGCATAACTTGCAATTCCGCCTAGTGACATGGATATAGCTGGCAAAATCCAAGTTTTTGGCTTATCAATGTCAAAAAGCATAGGCACTTTAAAAAGCCCAGTAAGATAAAGCTGTATAAAGAGGTAATAAACTGCAGCTGGCACAGCTCTAATAATAACTACATATGCAGTACCAAATTTATCCCAAAATCCTGATTTGTTCATTGCCATTAGAATTCCCATGCCTATTCCTACTAATAGAGATATGGCTATGGAAGCTAGCCCAAAATATAATGAATAAGGCACTTTTTCTTTAATAATTTCCATAACAGGTACCTTTGGCCTAAATGTAATTGATTGTCCCAAGTCACCTTTGAATAACTTCTTATAGAAATTTATCAGTTGAATATGGAGAGGATCCCTTAGCCCCATATTCTTAAGAATAGCTTCCCTTTGCGCCTCATCCATCTTATCATAGGCATCTCCAAAATATCCTTCTTCAGGAAGCAATCTCATTAGAAGGAAAACAATAGTAATGATGATGAATAGGGTAAGCAAAGACTGCAAGAGCCTTTTTATAGAATACTTTAGCATTTCCCCCTCTTCCTTTCTGTCGAAATTTGCACTTTATAGTGCCAATAAGAAAAAATCCATATCTTTCCAAGATATGTAATAATGAAAAAATTAATTTTTAACCTAGGATTACTAAAAGTAATCCTAGGTTAACTATCATATATTAATAACCTGCTTTCTTCAAAGCTTCAGCACGTTCTTGTTCCCATTTTTGTAGTTCTTGATAGAATTGTTCTGTATTCATAGGTTTTTCTAGAAGTTTATGTCCTTTATATCTTTCTGGTGATACACCAAATGGTGAATACATTGATTCAAATGGATTCAATCTGCTTGCTGAATATCCGCCACCACCTACTGCATAAGGTATTAAGAATGCTTCTTCAATTAGGAATGCTTCTGCTTCTGCAAATAATTCATATCTCTTCTTAATATCAAGGACTTCTGCTTTAGCAGCATCTACTAGGTTTGTATATCTCTTTTGACCATTAGGATCATTGTAATCTTCAACATATTCTGGGAAGTTGTAAGTTCCTCCAGGATAGAATGGGTCAGTGTATGTTTCTGGGTCAGCATAGTCTGGTCCCCAGTTACATTCTAGCATTGCATATTTACCGGACCTTCTAACTTCTGATAAGAAGTTTGTTGGTGGTTTTGCTTCTATTACGATATCAATATAATCCTTACCTAGTAAGTTTTCCATTTGTTGTTCAATAACTTGTGCTCTATTAGCCCATTCTGTACTACCAGAGTTATATGGCATGTAAACAATTACTGGGAATTTTACCTTTCCTTCTAGTTCTTTCTTAGCTTCGTCTCTATATTTCAAAGCTAAATCTGGATTGAATGAATCTGTTTCTGTGAATTCTTTCAACTTGCCAAATTCTGTATAGTCTATTCCTTCATAGCTTACGAAGTTCTTAGGAGTAATAGTATTTAATAGCCTTTCTTTAGGATTGTATGGTTCAGCAGTTGTCATAGCAGCCACTCTGTCTAGGGCATGGAATAATGACTTACGGAAGTTGCGGTTGTTTACAGCAATCTTCCAGTTTTCAGGTTCGTATTCTTCATCAAACTTAGGATTGAAGTTTAAAGCATAGAAATAAGTATAGAAGCTTGTTCTGTTTGGCCTAATTAAGTCTTTCTTGCTTGGGTCTTGCATCCATTCTTCTACTAAGGAAGCTGGTATATCTGCATAGTCAACTTCTCCACGTACAAATAGTTCAGGTCCTAAAGTTGCTGCTTCTTGGTTGTAAGTCATCTTAATCCTGTCTATGAATACATTATCTTTATCCCAGTAAGTTGGGTTCTTTACTAATACTCTTCTGTTTTGTGGTTCGAATGTTTCCATTATATAAGCTCCGTTGTATAGGAAGTTTACATTATCTGTACCAAACTTGTCGCCAACTTCTTCTAAGAATTTACCATTAGCAGGTAAGAAGCATACATAGTTTACCATTGATAAGAAGTATGGAGTTGGTTTCTTCAATGTGTATTGAAGTTCATAATCGCTTATTGCTTTAACTCCTACTTCGTTGAAATCTGTTATTTCGCCATTGTAATATTCTTCAGCGTTTTTAATTACGCTGTATAGTATGTTAGCAGTCTTTGATTCATTTGCTGGATTTAGGATATATTTAGCAGCATCTACGAAGTCTTGGGCAGTAAGTTCAGCATATTCCTTTCCTTCATGAGTAACCCATTTAACTCCTTCACGAATCCTAAATGTCCATACTAAACCATCTTCAGAGCTGCTCCATTCAGTTGCTAAACAAGGAACTGGTACTCCATATCTGTCAAAGTCAATTAAGCTGTCTACTAAGTTTGCTGCAAGAGCAAATTCTGCTGTACTAGAAGTTACTAAGTAATTCAATGTAGTTATTTCACCAGAATATAGAACTGAATATTCAACTTCTTTATCCTGACCATTTGTTGAAGTTTGGCCAGATTTGCCTGTGCAACCAGCTAAACCTGTTAAAAGTAGAATTAAAGCTAACGTTAAAGCTAATAATTTTTTCATTTTCCTCCCCCTTTATAATTAATTCTTATAAACTATTTACAGAATTTCCTGAGTAATTTCCCCTCCTTTCCTAAATGCAGCTTTGCAAATTTGAATTTTAATATTTTATTTTATAATTTTAATAATCAGAATTTTTATGTTATCCTTTTTGATTTACTTGGCATATTTAAAATTTCACGTTTCCAACTTCCTTAAATCCTAAACCTGGCTCATTGTTTAGTGTAATCCTGAAGCCTTCAAAATTTGGCCCTCCAACAATTGGGTCTTCCTTACATAGAGATGGCCCATCTAAATCAATCTTAGTTATTATGCTTTTGGCTGCTGCTAAATGAACTGCTGCGCTGACGCTTAACTTACTTTCAAGCATGCAGCCTAGCATACATTCTACGCCATAAGTTTCAGCAATGGAGCATATCTTTAGGGCATTGTGTATGCCTCCAGTTTTCATCAATTTAATGTTTATTAAGTCAGCTGCCCTATTTTGTATAATCTTTATTGCATCTAAAGGTGAAAATACTGATTCATCTGCCAAAATTGGAGTATATACATTATCTGTTACATATTTGAGACCATCAAAATCATGGGCTGGTACAGGCTGTTCAACAAGTTCAATATCAAATCCCTTATCTTCCATCTTTCTTATAATTCTTACTGCTTCCTTTGGATTCCAACCTTGATTTGCATCTAATCTTAGCTGAACATCATACCCAACTGCATCCCTAATGGCTTGAATTCTTTTCATATCCATTTCTGAATCAAGTCCTACTTTAATCTTCAAAGTCTTATAACCTTGTTCTACAGCTATAATACTATCCTGTGCCATTTCTTCAGGAGAATTAACGCTAATAGTTATATCGGTGATTATTTCATCCCTATATCCACCTAACAGCTTGTAAAGTGGCGCATTATGATATTGGGCAAACAAATCATAGATAGCTATATCAACAGCTGCTTTGGCACTGGTATTCTTAATTAGGGCTTTGTCAATCCTTTTCATTATTTCTTCCATATTTTCTATATCCAAACCTATTATGTTTGGCTTTAGATAGTCTTCAATAGCAGTCTTTATTGAGCCAAATGTGTCTCCAGTGATTACAGCAGTTGGCGCTGCTTCACCATAGCCAACATGGCCAGTATCCGTTGTTATCTTAACTACTACATCTTCAATGCTATGTACAGTCCTTAGGGCTGTTTTAAATGGTTTCTTCAATGCCACATTAATTTGCCCTACTTGTATATCTACTATTTTCATCTATATACACTCCTTTAAGTCTATTTAAAGAAATGCTTCCAATGGTATATCCAAATAAGGGGTTGGTTCTTCAACAGCATCTACAAAATGCCACCATTCGTTTTCATAGGACCTAAAGCCTACGCTTCTCATAACTTCATGTAGATAATCTACATTTTTCCTCGCTTCCTTTGACATGAACGGATAGGTTAGTTTTGCCCTTTCGGAAAAATCATCGAAGTCACTAGGCATTTCAAGTTCATTGCCATATTTGTCAACTAAAGTAACATCTACTGCCATTCCATTGTTGTGCCTTGGCTTAAATCCTGATGTAATTGGTTTTTCTGGTGGCATGGCTACATAGTCATCAATGGGGCATGCTTCGAACAGAAGCCTTTGTACATGTAGTGGCCTATATGCATCCCATATCTTTAGAGAATAACCATCCTTCTTAAATATCTTTTGAGCCTTTACTAGCTTCTCGCCTGTTTCCTTCCTAATAACAGCTACATTTACCGGATATATCTTTTTCCCTGTAAAATTGTTAGTAGTTGCATACCTTAAATCTATAATAAAGCTATCATCTAGATCCTTTAATAAAACTAGGCCTTCGATTATTTTTATTTTCTTCTCCCCCTTTTATGTCCTTGGTTAGAATTAAATATATTATACCACTTCGCGTTAACAGATTGAAATAATAAATTGCTACTATAACATGAACATTCTGGCAGTAATTAAATCATATATGTCTTTTGCATGGTATTCGACTGTATATCCGTCTATTAATTTAGCACCAGGATAAAAGCTTGCCTTTCTTGCATCTTGATGTTCCCTGAATCTTATTTCCAATACTGGATTTTTTGGTGCTTCAATTCTACATAGGTCTATTTTCTTTAATGCCTTTTTTACCCCTTCCTTTATTAATTCACATGCCTTATCTGGATGAATATTAAATGTAGCACCGCCAACACCATACTTTACAGCTACAGTTTCTATATTTGGAATTAATCTTTTACTGTTGTCACATAGCATCTTATCTCCAGATAAGAATACTACTGGTACCCCAAAATAAGCTGAAGTTAAAGCATTCATTGTAAATTCGGAAGCTATTTCACCGTTAATCTTTAACCATATACATTTTTTGCTGTCCATGGTATGGGCCAATGGATTTCCGTCTTCTCCAGATGCAGAATGGTATCCTATAAATACAGCAGCATCAAAGCTTTTATCTATGCCAGCCATCATAGCTTCTGGTGATGATGTCCAACCACGAATTACTGAAGCTTCCTTTGGAAGTTTGGAAATATCCAAGTTTCTTGCATAATCATGGGCATCCTTTATGATGATTTCCTTTGCACCTGCTTCCAATGCCCCCTCACAAGCTGCTATGGTTTCTTTTGTCATTTGATTTACTGCCCAAGAATATTCATAATGCCCCAGTTCAGTTTCATTCCATGATGTTACACCTGTTATGCCTTCAATATCTATGCTCATAAAAATCTTCATCTTACCAACTCCTTTTCACAGGTCTATATTAATTTATATCTATATTTTATATGTTATCTTAGGAAATTTCTATAATTGTTAAAAAATAGCGACAATTATCAAGATATAACTTACAACTCATTTCTTAACAAATCTTCATAAGTTTCCCTTCTGACAATAAGCCTATCTATCCCATTTCTTATCATTACTACTGCAGGCCTTGGAATCCTATTATAATTGCTGGACATGGAATAGTTATATGCACCAGTAGATAAAACAGCCAATATATCTCCTCTTTCAACTTTAGGAACCTTCAAATCCCAAATCAATATATCCCCAGATTCACAGCATCTTCCAGCTATAGTTACTGTCTCTGTAGGTTCTTCATTTATCTTATTTGCCACCACTGCTTCATATTTTGCTTGATATAGGCTTGGCCTTGGGTTATCTGGCATACCTCCATCTACTGAAACATAAGTCCTGATTCCCGGAATTTCCTTAATGGCACCTATTGTATAAAGTGTAATTCCCGCTTCTCCTACAATCCATCTGCCTGGCTCAATTATAATAAGGGGCCTTGTTAATCCATACTTTTTGCAGCTTTCTTCCACTGCAGCCATTATGGCATCTGTAAAATAGGATAGGGGCTTCCTTTCATCGCCATTTGTATAATGTATTCCATAACCCCCACCAGTATTAAGTTCCTTGGTAACAAAACCATATTTATCCTTCACATCTTTCATAAGCTTAGCTATAACTTCGATAGCTTTTAGATGTGTGTCATTTTCTAAAATTTGAGACCCTACATGGAAATGGAATCCTAATAATTTCAAGTTTCTCATGCCTAAAGCCTTTTTTATTGCAGCTTCTATTATTCCTTCATTGAGAGGAATGCCAAATTTGGAATCCACCTGTCCTGTTTGGATATATTTATGGGTATGGGTAACTATGCCTGGTGTTATTCTAAATAAAATATGAGCTTTTTTGTTGTGCTTCTTTGCAATACTGTTTATTATCTCTATTTCATCTATGTTATCTACAACAATCCTTCCTACATTATTCTGTATTGCCATTTCAAGTTCCTCAGCTGTTTTATTATTGCCATGAAATATTACCTTGTCCATGGGAAAGTCAACTTGCAAGGCTGTATAAAGTTCTCCTCCGGAAACTACATCCATTCCAAGACCTTCCCGTTTTATAATCCTAGCCATTTCCTTAGTTAAAAATGCCTTACTGGCATAAACAGCCATGGTGTTTGGATATTTTTCTAAAAAGTCCCTTCTTATCTCAGCACATCTTTCTATGATATAATCTTCAGATATTACATATAATGGTGTTTTATACTTTCTTGCAAGTTCAACTGTATCACATCCTGCAAATAGGAAATTATTCATTCTTCCATCTCCTTCTTATATTAATCATATTTATATTAAATGCAAAAAATGTGCCAAGATAAAGAAGGCTAATTTTCAATGTTTTTTAATAAAAAAATAAATTTTCTGAATAATTATTCCTGTTTTCGGGACTGTTTTCCGATTTTTCGGACTAATAATAAATTATTCTATTTCATATTAAGCAGTCTTAAAATCCCTCTAGTCTGCAACAATACACCAACCTTTATACATTCTTCATCTACAATAAACTTCTCACTGTGAATTGGATAAGTCCATCCTTTGAGCTTATTGCCACAGCCAAGAAAATAATATGCACCCCTTGCCTTTTCTAAAAAGAAAGAAAAGTCATCAGAGCCAAGACTTGGATATTCCTTTAAGCTTACCTTGTCTTTACCTAGAGTTTCTTCAGCAATCTCTTTTAAAATATCCACAACTTCGTTGTCATTGGCCAAAACAGGATATCCATCTTCAATACAGACAACAGCCTTAGCACCATAGGCACTAGCAGTATTTTCTGCTATTTCTTTTACCCTTTTAATAACAAATTCCCTAGTAGTTTCATCTAATGCTCTAATGGTGCCAGAGATAACTACTTCGCTAGGTATAATATTGTTTTTTACTCCTCCATGTATTTGCCCTATTGTAATTACACTGGAATTCAATGGGGAAATATTCCTGCTTATTATAGACTGAAGAGCTAGGACTATATGAGATGATACAACTACTGGGTCTATTGACTTCTCAGGATATGCAGCGTGACCCGATTTCCCAATTACCCTTATGGAAAATTCATTGGAAGAAGCGTTTAATTTCCCATATTTAAACTGTACATATCCAGCATCTAATTCTGCTGTAACATGTAGGGACAGCATATATTCAACCTTTGGATTATCTAAGTAGCCTTCTTCTATCATCTGTTTTGCCCCGCCAACTGTTTCTTCTGCTGGTTGAAAAAACAGCTTTACATTGCCCTGCAACTCATCTTCCATTTCCTTTAATATTCTGGCAACGCCCAGCTGAATTGCTGTGTGGACATCATGTCCACAAGCATGCATTATCCCAACACTACGGGATTTATAAGGCAAATCATTATCCTCAGTTATGGGAAGGGCATCTATGTCTGCTCTGGTACCAACGGTTATGCCCTCTTTTTTCCCTCTTATGATGGCAACAACGCCTGTTTTAGCTACCCCTTTTGCATGTTCAATACCCCAGCTGTTTAAGTACTCGCAAATTTTTTCAGAAGTTCTGAATTCCTTTTCGCTTAATTCTGGGTACATATGAAAATCTCGCCTTATTTCTACTAATTCATTAAATAGTTCATTAATCCTTTTTTCTAAATCCATATCTATCTCCTGCCCAGTATTTTTTCTATCTATTATATTACAACTGATGCTCTAAAATAAGTTTTTTATAAGAAAAAAATTTGATTTGAAATTTGTTTTTTGGTTAAAAATATATTACAAGTAAAAGAGGTGATACTTTTGGAATCTATTGAAATAATGGTTAAAGAACATGAAAATATAAGAAGGATGCTTAAAGTCATTAGAAAAATCTGCTACAACCTAATGAACGAATCAGATTATGACATACAAGACTTTTATAAAATCCTTGATTTTGTAAGGAACTATGCTGACAAACACCATCATGGAAAAGAAGAAGATGTATTGTTTGCGACCATGAACAGGGAAATAGAAAAACTATCAAAATCCGGTGCCATAACTGGAATGTATATTGAGCATGACAATGGCAGGCTCTATATGAGCAATTTAGAAAAAGCCCTGGAAGAATTTAGAAAGGGAAATGACGAAGCAAGGCTTGATATTATAGCAAATTCCATTTCATATACAGACCTTTTAGATAGGCATATTGAAAAGGAAAATACTGCCATGTATAGATTTGCTGAAAGAATGCTAAAGGATTCTGTAAAATCAGAAGTAGATGCTGAATGTAGAATAATTGAGGAAAAAGCATCAGAAATTGGAATACAAGAAAAATATTTAAACCTTCTTAAGGAGTTAGAAGAAAAATACTCGGTATAACATAAGGGCCTAAAGAATGAATACTTTAGGCCCTTATATTTATACTATTGAGCAAAAATCATCTCATCAATTTTCCACTTTTCCACAGGTTTGCTGAAATGATAGCCTTGGGCAATGTCGCATTTCATTTCTTTTAAAATTGATAATTGTTTATAGTTTTCAACGCCTTCTGCAATTACCATCATTCCCAACTGCTTTGCTAATAATATTATGGTGTTTGAAATCAGCTTATTCTTTTTATTGGTTTCAATATCCCTTATAAAGAATTTATCAATTTTTAGCTCATTTACATTCATTTCATTCAAATAGCTTAAACTAGAATAGCCTGTCCCAAAATCATCTATAGCAACTGCTATGCCTAAATTTCTCAACTTGTTCAATACTTCTATTGTGTGTTTAACATTAGATATGGCTATGGTCTCTGTAATTTCTAATATTAGATTTTGAGGATTCAATCCTGTTTCATTGATAATTCCCTTTACTTTATCTACAAAGTTATATTGTTGGAACTGCTTAGATGAGATATTGACTGAAACTTTTATGTCAAGGCCTTTGTCCTGCCATTCCCTTCCATCCATACACGCTTTTCTTAATATCCATTCGCCCATTTTAATAATATAACCACTTTCCTCTGCCAACGGAATAAACTTGTCTGGATACAACAGCCCCTTTTCAGGATGATGCCATCTTACTAATGCTTCAACACCTCTTATCTTCCCAGTAGCAATATCTACCTGAGGTTGATAATATAAAACAAGCTCATTATTTTCAATGGCATACCTTAACTGGCTAAGTAGCATCATTCTTTCTAATCCTTCAGATTTTATCTCTTCACCATAGATGTAATATGCATTGCCACCTAACTCTTTTGATTTATATAGCGCAAGGTCAGCATTTTTTATTAAAGTGTACGCATCTGTTCCAGCATCTGGAAAAGTTGCTATTCCTATGCTAGTAGTTAGATACAAAGTATAGTCTCTTACAGCATAAGGATGCCTAAAATCATCTAGAATTTCATCTGCTAGCTTTGTTATCTCCTTTATATCCTTATAGTCATTTACAAGAATATAAAACTCATCGCCACCTGCCCTTGCCAATATATCTCCTTTTTTAATCAACTTGCTGAGTCTTTCTGCTAACAGCTTCAGCAAATAATCTCCAACATTATGGCCCAATGTATCATTTATGCTCTTAAAGTGGTCTACATCTAGATATAGAATTGCAAAATTAGATATTGGATTATCTGGCTCATTAAATTTATTGTTTACCTTTTCAACAAAATATGTTCTGTTAGGTAGAGATGTAATTGGATCAAAATATGCTAAATTATAGATTTTCTCTTGCTGCTCTATCAAGTTCTTGTTTGCTGTTTCTAACTCAGAAGTCCTCTTGGCAACTTCCCTTTGCAATCTCTTGTTATACATGTAAAGAAAAACAATTACCATGGCGACAAATATTATTCCAAATGTTAACTCTTCTTTGTACAAGTCCAAAATTAATTTGATACCGCTTATACTTTCTCCAAACCATTTGTTGTAAATCCTATCATAGGTTTTATCTTTCTTTATCAGCTGGAGCCCGTTTTCCAATATATTATATAACTCTTCATTATCCTTTAATACTGCTATACCGTATTTTGATACAGATATAGGCTCCCCTACAATTTTAATATCATTAGATAGTTTCTTTCTTTGCAAATGATATAATCCAACTAGCTTATTTCCTAATACTGCATCTACTTCTCTACTGGCTAAAGACCTCAACGCCTCTTCTTGGTCAATCTTTGGATAGCGAATTACATCAGGAATATTAGATAATATGGCTTCGTTATAATCCCCCTTTTGATAAGCAACTTTAACTCCTGATAGCTCCTCAACATTGTTTATATGAACGGTCTCATCGCGTACAAAAATAACATGCTCATTTAAAAGTGTTGGGGATGTAAACAGATATTTCTTCATTCGCTCTTCATTTTGAGACATGCCTATTATTCCATCAACTTCTCCATTATCCAAAGCAGAAACTGCATCATTCCAGCTCATTGGTATAATTTGAATTTCTATATTCATAACATCTGCAATGGCATTCATGATATCTACATCGAATCCTACAAATTTCCCACTTTTATCTAAATACTCATAAGGGGGATGGTTATAATCAGCTGCAAACTTATAGACAACTTTGTCCATTTTGGAATTATCGCTTTTTTCGCCATAGACCAAAAAACTATGGCTTAAAATCAAAAGCATACACAGAAAAATTATCATTTTTCGATAGCTTTTCATATAATACATCCCCTTATTAAATTAACAAATATAACAAAACACAAGATAACAATTATACTCCCTTCTACCAATAAATACATTTCTTTAAAATAAAATTACCCATTTATGGAAACTTATAGCGCAAAATTAATAAGACTTTTTATATTATTATCGAATAAACCCGATTAGATTAAATTGGTACCTCAAGAGAACTGATTTTATTACAATAGCATTAATTTTTCGACATTATCTATTATTCAAAATACCACATACTGGAAACTTATGGAATAGGTATAATGTCATAATATTTTACATACTACCTAAATATTGTAGTTTACATAAAATACAGCATTAAATAACATCGTGTTATTTAATGCTGTCGATATAATCGAATTGCTAATTAAAACTTAAACTTTGCCACAAGCTCTTGCAATTTCTCTGCAAGCTCAGCCAAAGCTTCGCTTGACTTCGCTATCTCTTCCATAGATGCTGTCTGCTCTTCAACTGACGCAGATGCTTCTTCTGTACTTGCTGCATTCTCTTGGGACAATGCTGATAAATTTTGCATTATCTCTATAATTAAATTCTTCCCTCTTTCCATTTCCATACTGGATTCATATATTTGATTTATATATTCCCTTATCCTCTCTATGGCATCTGCTATGCCCTCAAATTTTTCAGTTGTATCTGTTACACTGCTCGATTGGGCATTTATTACTTCTCTTATTTGTTCCATCGTTGCTACTGCTTTCTCTGTCTTTTGCTTTAGGCTCTCTATTACATCTGTTATATCTTTTGTAAAGTTGTTTGATTGCTCTGCTAACTTCCTTATCTCTTCTGATACTACTGCAAATCCTCTACCTGCTTCCCCTGCTCTCGCTGCTTCTATGGCTGCATTTAACGCCAATAGATTTGTTTGCTCTGCTATGTTTTGTATCATCTGGCTTACTACTCCTATTTTTTCTGCACTCTCATCTACTTCTTTTATGATGTCAAATATCACTACTGCTGCTTCATCGCTGGCTTTTGTATTTTCTACAAGCTCTTTTATAATCCCCAATCCTTCATCTTTTAGCTTTGCTATTTCATTTGAAGCTTCATTTAGTATCCTTACGCTTTCTTGGTTCATGTCTATATTCTTCCCAAAGTTCTCAACTTCTACAGCCCCTTTTTCTGTATCCACTGACTGGTCTTGGGCTCCCTTTGCTATCCCTTCTATTACTTTCGCCACTTCCTCTGCTGCAATGGCAGATTGTTGGCTTGTAGCTGTAAGCTCTTCTGATGATGCTGCCAATGATTGAGCTGCATTAGATATATCCTTAATTAAATCTACCAAGTTTTGCCCCATTTTTAGTAAGGCGCTGGAAATATGCCCTATTTCATCACTTCTATTGGAATATTTGTGAATTTTATTTTCTTCTTCAATAGTTAAATCATAATTTGAAAATCTTTCAATTGTCTGTGACAAATTTACTATTGGATTGGAGATTGATTTTGATAATATTACTGCTACCACTACTCCAAATGCCAAAAAACCTATTGCCCCAATAATTATGCTGTTTCTCAATGCATTTAAACCACTAAAGACGTCTTTTTCACTGGCTCCTACTCCTAACACCCAGTTTGCAGTCTTCAAAGGAGCAACGCCCATGTATCTTTTATCCCCTTGATATGTATAGTCAATTACTCCCCTGTTGCCTATTCCAATTTCCTTAAGTGCCATTCCCAATTCTTTATATTCTCCATCATTTTCTATGTCGTCAAACACGCTTTTCTGACTCAACACATGAGCTTTATCTCCATGGGCTATAAAAGTACCATTTTGTCCAAGCAAATATGCATATCCATTTTCACCATAGCCCATGTTTTCTATAATAGAATTTAATTCTGAACTATCCTTTTCTCCCAATAATACCCCTATTATCCTGTCATCTTTCCTAATAGGTACTGCAAAGACAATGGTAGTTTCTTCTTTATCTTTATCAACAATAACATCAGACACTGCAGGTTCTCCATTAAATGCTTTTTCAATATAATCAACATCCCTTAATATAGCAGCTTCTCCTCTTCTTACATATCTTGCTACCCTGCTTATGTTTATAACTGCCATATCTTTAAGGCCTAACCTATCTATGTCTTCATATAATGAATTATACAAAACGTCCCAGTCCAATGTTTGGTTCCTTTGCCTATTGGCTATTTCAGTTAAACTGCTTAAATTAACATTTATAATTGCATCAACATGTTCAGCTCCTTCTTCAGCTAATAACATAAGTGCATCATTAACTTGATTTTTTAATGTATTTGTACTGATTGTCATTGAAACAAACCCAAAGCCTGCTGAAATAATTAATATAATGGCAGCTACCATTAATAAAACCTTTCTAGACAAGCTTAATTTCATGTTTAATCTCCTTTCAAGTTATTGATAATTTTTCTTTACTTTATTGATAATTTGTCACATATGATTCTAGCTAGGCATATCGATGTCAAGATAGAGAATTATTCCTTTTTTGATTAGTATTACGACTGTTATATAATTTTTCTTTAATATAATTCTAACAATTTTTATAAATTAAGTTAATATTTTCTTATGAATATAAGAAATAAGAATTATATTTTATGTTTTCCATGTTATACTAGACACCAGCAATTATCAAGAGGTCTGAATAAAATTTAGAGTCTCAAAATATTATTTATAGTGTTTTTATCATGTGATATAATAAAAGCACCAATAATTTACAAAGGTGGGATATTATGCGCTGGAGTTTAAAAAAATTATATACTTCCTTTGATTCTCCGGAATTTTTAGATGATTTAAAAAGACTGGATTCATTAATTGAAGAGTTCAGCAATTGGGCAGATGCTAATTTATCTACTAGAGATAATCCTGTAGAAAAAATGGAGAGATTTATTAAGTACTCCCAAAAAGTATCATCATTATTTACAAAATTAATATCCTTTACTTCACTAACCTTATCTGTTGAGTCAACCAATGAAATAGCACAAAAATACCATGATAAATTAGCAGTAAAGGGTTCAAACTTAACAAGACCAAATGTTCAATTTCAAAGCTTTTTAAAGGAATTGGATAATCTAGAAGAGCTAATTGATACTTCAGAACTGTTGAAAGAACATAAATTTTACTTGGAAGAAATTAAAAGGCAAAGCAAATACATGCTAAGCGAAAAAGAAGAAGTCCTCATTTCAAAGTTGGTAAACACAGGCTCCAGTGCCTGGTCAAATTTGCAAAATAAGATTACTTCAACATTAATGGTGGAAGTAAATATTAATGGAGAGGTTAAATCCTTGCCACTTCCTGCTGCAAGGAACCTAGCTTATGATAAGGATCCTAACATAAGAAAAGCTGGATATGAAGCTGAGCTAAAGGCTTACAAAAAGATTGAAGAATCGTCTGCTGCAGCCTTAAACAGTATAAAAGGAGAAGTAATTACCTTAGCTGAATTAAGGGGATACAAGTCGCCACTTGAAGAAACCCTAGTTCAGTCTAGAATGGACAAAGAAACTTTAGATGCAATGTTTACTGCTATAAAGGAATTCTTGCCAGTATTCCGCAAATATTATAGAAGAAAAGCTGAAATTCTTGGATATAAAAATGGACTACCATTCTACGAGCTATTTGCACCTATTGGAAAAGTAAACAGGACATTTACTTATGACGAAGCAATGGACTACATAATAAAGAACTTTAGGACATTCTCTGATAAGCTTGCTGATTTTGCTAAACATGCTTATGAAAACAACTGGCTAGATGTTGAACCTAGAGAAGGAAAACGAGGTGGAGCCTTCTGCTCAAATCT
>DATCJO010000124.1:0-1704 GCA_036562765.1 Tissierellaceae bacterium
GCTGATTTAAATGCGGTTAGAAATAATTTATCTGCATATTACAAGCAAATAGCTGATATTGATTTAAGTGGATATAACTGGATACCAATCGGCGATTACGACAATCCTTTTACAGGCTATTATGATGGGAATAACTGCAAAATTACCAATTTAATGATTGACAAGTCAGATGCTGGCGATGAGGTGAGTTTTATCGGCTTATTTGGTGTGGTTAAAAACGCAACATTTAAGAACCTAACAATCAGCAATGCAAGTATTATATTACCTACCAATGAGGATTTATACTGCTACAGTATAGGCTGTTTAATAGGCTCAATTAGAGATGTTACACAATCAGTACTAATTGAGAATTGCCATATAATTAAAAGCAATATTGCTGGGACTAATGACAATACCGATGCTGTTGCCGCTCTTATTGGTGAAATTTCACAGTTTAGAGAGGGTGCAGAACAGTCTCGTGTTACCGTCAAAAATTGTTCTACTCAACAAGTTCAAATAAAAGGCAGTTACTATATCGGCTTATTGATAGGAAATATTTTAAATGATTATTATCTAACACTAATTATTGAAGATTGTAGTTGCGTTGGTGCTATTGATGGAGTATGGGCGTTAGGGGGGCTTATTGGAGAGTTATATAATAGATTCGGTATTTTATTAGATGTTTATATAAGCCGCTGTAAAACAGAAATTGATATATATACTCCTGCTTCTTTTTCTAGTGGCTGTATAGGCGGTATAATAGGAGATTGCGACGTTGGGACTCAACAATTAACAATAAAGGAATGCTGTACTTACGGTAGTATTGATGCTCCGGATACTTATGCTGTAGGCGGTTTTATTGGTTATATATCAGCTTATGGTACAACACCAGCGCTAATTGAAAATTGCTATGCAAAAGTTGATATAACGAGCGACCCAGATGTAGGCTGGAACATAGGCGGTTTTATAGGAGTAATCTATTACCGTACAAGTGATGAAGACCTTATAGTAACAAATTGCTATGCCGCAGGCGTTTTGCCATATATTTTAGATGATGGCGGCGGGGGGTTTGTTGGTAATCCCTCTTGGGCCCATCTTACAGTAGTAAATTGTTATTACAATTCTACATTATCAGGTTATTCTGATACTGGTAAAGGTGAACCACGCACCACCGAACAAATGACATATCCTTATGACGATAACACATACATTGGGTGGGATTTTGAAAACGTTTGGGCGCATGACGCAGACGGTAGCCTAAACGATGGATACCCCATTTTGAGGTGGCAGTTACCTCAAATAACTTGGGTAGATTCGGAGCTAAAAGAGATTCCTATTATGTGGCAAAGTATTGAATTTATTGCTCCGGTGAAGGAAGATGCAGAAATTCTTACAGCAAAGTATAGGATAGTAACAAACGATATAGGTGGATATTTTGATAATCTGGGCTTTTTTATCAACTTATCAAATGAAAAGGTGACCAGAAGCGAAAAAGTATTCTTGCCCATTCCTCGCATCCGACAAGGCGAAATAAGGGAGTTCCCGGTATTTGGTGCGGTTCAAGAAGTGCAAATTGTGGCGGCACATATTATGTTCAAGGAAACAGTTACCGGCAATAATAGCAACTACGTTCAGCTTCAACTTGTGAACAAAGAAAGCGACGAAATAATCTCGACGTTAACTTTTTTGGAAGATATAAATGCGGCTTCTTATGAAGTGATTAGT
>DATCJO010000129.1:0-2595 GCA_036562765.1 Tissierellaceae bacterium
GGCTGCCAGCCAGTTAAATTTCTGATTTTTGTATTATCTGCCCATAATCTATTAACCTCACTTTTTTCAGGTCTAACTCTCTGTTTGTCACATATAATCTCTACATTAACCCCCATAAGGCTCATTATTTTTTGGGCTAAGTCGCCAATTGATATTTCATAATTAGAACCCGCGTTAATAACTTCACCTACAGTATTATCCGCTTCAGCAACTTTTATAAATGCCTCAACAGTATCCTTCACATAGGTAAAATCCCTCGTTGGAGATAAACTTCCCAATTTAATTTCTTTAACCCCCGCTAAAATTTGAGTTATTATAGTAGGTATAACCGCCCTTGCCGATTGCCTAGGCCCATAAGTATTAAACGGTCTTAATATAACCACAGGTAAACCATAGCTTCTATAATAGCTTTCAGCCATCTTATCTGCGGCTATTTTTGAAGCAGAATACGGTGATTGCCCCTGTAGAGGATGATTTTCATCTATAGGAACATATTTTGCTGTTCCATAAGTTTCAGAAGTAGAGGTATGAATAACCTTTTCGACTCCAAATTCCCTGCACGCTTCCAAAATATTTACTGTTCCTTCTATATTTGTTTTTACATAAGCCATGGGAGATACATACGAGTATGGTATGGCAATCAAGGCCGCAAGATGAAAAACGACTTCTTGTCCTTTTATTATTTTTTTCATACCATCATATTCCCTAATATCGCCTGTTACGACGTTTATACTATCTTTTATGTTTTTATCAAACGTATCTATCCATCCCCAATGGTTAAAAGAGTTATATTGCACCAATGCAGTTACCTGTGCACCAAGTTCAACCAATCTTTCTGTAAGATGGCTGCCAATAAAGCCGTCTGCTCCTGTTACCAAAACTTTTTTATTCTTTAACTTCATATTACCTTCTCCCCCTACAGTTGTTTGGTTTTTACAACTCTTGCCGGTACACCGACGGCAACACTATTATCGGGTATATCATCAATCACAACTGCCCCTGCTCCTATTGTTACATTATTACCTATCCTTATTCCTTGGATTATTGTGCTTCCCATTCCTACGTGACAATTTTCTCCTATTCTTACTTCTCCTCCAAGGGCAGCCCTCGGTGATACATGCGTATTGGCTTCAATAACACAATCATGTTCAATAACGCTGGAAGTGTTTATTATGCAGTTTTTCCCTATATAAGCACATGAATTTACTACTGCACCTGGCATAACGCATGTCCCTTCTTCTATTGAAGCATACCTTGAAACTATCGCATCTTTATGTATTAAAATCGGTATCTTAAATCCAATTTCTTTCAATTTGTCGTATATCCCCCATCTCTTTTGTATGTTATCTGTAGCCCCTACACAAACAAAAGCATAATCTACGCCTTTATTTTTCAGTTCCTCTAGTATTTCATCATCACCAATAATTGGCACACCCAAAATTTCTTGCCCTATGTTTTTTTTATCAGTTATACCTATAATTTCGTATTTGGCTGTACTCCTTATTATATCAATAATAACCCTACAATGGCCTCCCCCACCGACAAGCACTATCTTTTTCATGATATCACCCAATTTAATAAGTCAATCTTTTTCGCAACAGATTTTTATTTAACTCTATGTTTTTTAATATATTTACTACTCTCTCACTCGTATTTCCATCGCCAAAAATATTGCTGACTTTGTTTAGGTTTGTCTTAAAATCTTTATCGTATAGAGCTTTATTTATAGCATCTGTTATGCTTTTTCCATCATAATCACAGTCTATAACATTACCAGCTCTCAGCCTACCTTTCTGCCTCTCTCCAATATTAACAACAGGTTTTTTAAAAATGGGTGTTTCTATAATTCCGCTCGACGAATTTCCAATCACAACATCACAATGTTTTAATAAACTTAGATATTTTTTTTGCCCCAAATTGCAGAACAAATATGAATCCTCATTTTGGCTCACAAATTCACTGATTTTTTCGATTATAACTTTACTGCCAAAATCAGCGTTAGGATAAGTAAAAATATAATTTGCATCAAATCTTTTTATAGCCTGTAACAACTCATCTATCTGTCTCTCTGTATTTTCCACCTCTAAGGTAACAGGATGATAGGTAATTAGGAATATCAATTTATTATTAGGTTTTATATTGAGTTCATTTAATATCTCATCTTTAGTAAAAAGTTTCATTCTTACAATATTTTCAATGCCGGGTTGACCCACATTAAAAACTCTCCATGGCTCCTCACCCATCTTTATTATTCTCTCTTTGTAATACTCTGTTCCAGCAAAGTGAATATGTGCCATTTTAGTTATAGCATGACGTATCTGTTCATCAACAGCTCCTTCTGTGGATTCTCCACCATTCATGTGTGCAATGGGCACATTCATCATCATCGCACAAGTAGCGGCAATAAATATTTCATACCTATCACCTAAAATCAATAAAATATCGGGCTTTAACCTATCAAATGCCTGTGCCATTTGAATTAATTCTATACCCATAGATTTAACAATCGCGCTTTTATTTTTTGAACTTATAAGCATATCTATCTCTTCGTCTATCACAAAACCATCTTGCCTTATTTGTTCAACTGTATATCCA
>DATCJO010000146.1:0-2356 GCA_036562765.1 Tissierellaceae bacterium
ATTATATATTGTTCAATAGTTCTATTATTTTTAAATAAGAATTTTCTCTGTTAAATTTTTCTTCTGCCAATATTCTGCTATTGCTTCCCATGTTCCTTCTTAATTCATTATTGAAATACAATGTAATTATTTTTTCTGAAATATCTTTAGCATCTCCATTTTTGCAATTAAACCCTGCATTGTATTCTATAAGCAACTCCTTGTATTCAGCGCATTCCTGAGTGTTTATTACAGGTAAACCTGCAGCTGCATAATCTCCTACTTTATTTATAACACTTCCTGCTGAACCTTTTCTTATAGGATTAACTGCTATGTCGCATACAATTAAAATGCCTGCCATTTTCTCATAGCTTAATCTACCAGTAAATTCCGCATAAATGCCTTTATCCCTTGTGTTATCGTTTAATAAAGTCGGTAAATAAATTGCCATCAAACCCTGATTCTTTCGTTGCAAAATCCTGGTGTTCCGAACAAAAAGTCGGTAAATGAAACGATATTTATACACAAAAACAGAATTTTTTGGTTTAATAAAGTCGGTAAATAAACAGTGCCAAAAAAGAAAATTGGTTTAATAAAGTCGGTAAAAATTTATTTATTCAAAATAAGATAAGAACACATATTTATATCTTATCAAGACCTAATTTAAAAAAATATTGAGAAGCAGAAGAAAGGACATACTATACATTTATAATATATCCTTTCCTATTCATATATCTTGAAACTTATTAATAAATTTGTTTGTACATTTTAATACACATAATATAAATAATATTCACTATTTAAAACTGTTCTCGTAAATATCAAAAAATTGTGTTATTTGAATTCCTTGCTTTCGTATATTCTCCTATTTAGCCCCCTAACCACTTTGGACAATCGCACACGATTATAGTAAAATATAATCAATAGGAGGTTGCCAAAATGAGAAGTAAAAATACAAGATATTCAGAAGAACTTAAAAGACAAATAGTTAAAGAAGTAGAGGAAACTGGTAATGCAACTTTAGTAGCAAGAAAACATGATATTGTTCCAGGTACAGTAACAAGATGGGTTAGGGAGTCAAAATCAGCTAATAAAACCAATAATCCTCTTAATATAGATTATAGCACTAATTCCTCCTTAGATAAGGAGAATGAGCAATTAAAGAAGCTATTAGGTGAAAAGGACCTTGAAATAGCTATTCTTAAAGACCTACTAAAAAAAACGACCCAAAGATAGAAGATAAAGTAAATATAGCTAATAAATGGATAGGGTATGGTTATCAAGTAACTAAGGTACTTAAAATACTTAGATTAAATAAATCAACCTATTACTTTAATATAAATAAAGATTCAAATATAGAATCAACAGAAGATAGAAAGTTAATAAACAAGGGTGGTAGACCAATTCAAGGTTCATCTAAAACCACCGATGGACAAACTATCTGTGATGAACAAATTAAAGAATATATTTGTGAAATCATTGAAACTGAAGGATTATGCTATGGTTATTATAAAATAACCATAATTCTAAGAAGAAAATTTAATCTAATCATAAATAAAAAGAAGATATATAGATTATGTAAAGAATTAAATGTACTAAGACCTCAAAGGATAGTTAAACCAAAGCATCCAAGGAGAATAGCTCAAAATAGAGAGATTACAAAACCTAATGCTCTATGGGAAGTAGATATAAAATACGGTTATATCCATGATGAAGATAGATTCTTTTATATAGCTTCTTTTCTAGATGTATATGATAGAAACATAGTAGAATACCATATGGGACTATCATGTACTGCAGAAGATATAACTATAATTCTTAAAAGAGCATTAATGAAGCGTGGTCTCTATGATAAAGACACTGATTTAGTAATAAGGTCAGACAATGGTCCACAATTTATTAGCCATAAATTTGAAGATGCTTGTAAAGAGTTAAAACTAGAGCATGAAAGAATACCATTCAAAACCCCAAATAAAAATGCTCATATAGAATCTTTCCATAGATTACTAGAAGATGAATGTTTATCAAGGTACGAATTTAAAACCTATACTGAAGCCTATGAGGCAGTATCTGAGTATATGAAATCTTACAATAAGTTTAGAATTCATAGTTCCTTGGGTTATATCTCTCCAATGGAATTCTATCAAAAAACCTTAGAGGGAACAGCAAAACCTTTAGTGGTAAGACTTTAATGTTTTTTCACTTAGTAGCAAAATACATAAATATTTAGCTGAAATCAAGGGCTTGCGATAGCAAGGGCGTAGCCTTTACCCTTGATGAGGATAAATATTTATGTATAATAAAAAAAGCGAAAAACATTAAAATATAGATAAACTAAGAAAAAGAAAGTATTCGTGAGTTTTTGTCCAATATTAAG
>DATCJO010000149.1:0-2393 GCA_036562765.1 Tissierellaceae bacterium
AGGATACTGTAGAAATTGGTGAAATCTATCTAGTGTGTCTAAATTCGGATAGAGATGATGCAATTATCTATACCCTGTCATCAAAAAACAGTGTGTTTGAGGCAAGCAAATTTGAATCTATTAAAAATATGGTTGAGGTGAACTAATGAAAAAAGCCTTTTTCATACTAATTAGTATGATTTTACTTCTTACAGGATGTCAAGGAAATCAAGAAGGGTTTGCAAAAAAAAGTGAGGGTGTGTATTATCATAAAATGAACCCAAGGGAAATTACACAACGGTATAACCCAGGAGCCATCTATGCCTGTGGCTTATTCCATTATAATGATAGAATGTATACCTCTTCCCAAATCTTTCACTTAAGAGATAAAAACAATCTGAATCTTGATAACATCTGTGAAGATGAGCTTGGAACTGCATATGGCAATCATCATATTTTTTGGTCAACGGATAAAGATGAGCTTTCAAAAGCAACTGATGAAGGAATACTTTATCAGGTAAAAGGGTATGACGAGACCTTTCGTATTGCTGTCTATTATGAATCTTTACTGCCCTTATCAGATACTATCATCTATAGTCTAATGATTTTTGATTCACTAAATGATATTACACTACATAAAGGTAGCGATTTGTTTGGCGATAGGTTTAATCTAAAGGATTCAGTCTATATAGAAGGCTATTTTGTAAAAGATCAAATAGATTATGAAATTGGCAGTAAGCATGAATTTTCGATAGAGGATAAAATAGTAGACGACTTCCTCACCGAATTATACAAGGGTGTTTTTCTAGACCCAGCAAGTGAAGAATATCCCAAACTAAAAGCCCGTCCATCTTATGTCCTGTCATTTCAAGATGCCATCGGCTTGGTTACAGATATATTGGTATATGAGGAGGGCTATGCAGCTTTGAATCAAGCAGGTGTTGATGAGATGATAGTAAACATAGAAGCTAAGGTATGTAAAGATATAATTGATATAATACTGTCTTCTCAATAATGAACTGAGAAGCAGGTATATAAAAACAATTATAACAAAATAACCCTAGGTAAAATCATGCTTATAAGCATTTGACTTTTATCTAGGGTTATTTTATTAGTTCTATATCAATAGTTGGAATGAGATTCTTGAAATCCCGTTCCATTTCTGTGTTTATATCCATTTTAATTCTAAGTCTATACTCTTACATATGGTAAGTTGTAAAATTAATTGCCCAAACATAATAAAAAAGAGTGACTCACTTCGGAATTTCTGATAATGTTTTAAGTGACCATACAAAAAACATTGGAGGAACCGAAATGAGTCAACATAATAATACCACGAAGGAAAGACATTTTAAACACCTAAATGAGAAGGAGCGCTATCAAATTGAAATATTATTAAAGGATGGCAAGAAACCGGATGAGATAGCCTCAATATTAGGAAGGCATAGGCGTACAATTGAGCGAGAAATCGTTCGTGGAACTGTAAAACTGATGAACAGTGATCTAACCTATTCCGCAACATATTGTGCCGATGTTGGGCAACGAAAATATGAGCAGGCGGCAATAAATAAAGGAGCAGGGCTAAAGATTGGTCACGACCATAAATTAGCTAATTATATAGAAAAAAGAATAAAAGAGGATAAGTATTCGCCAGATGCTGTAATAGGGGAAATAAGAGCAAAAGGAATAGAATTTAAAACATCCATCTGCACAAAAACCTTATACAATTACATTGACAAAGGGGTGTTTGCTAATATAAGCAACAAAGATCTACCAATAAAACGTAATAAGAAAAAGAGGAAATACCAAAAAGTCCGAATAGCCAAGAAAAATCTAAGAGGAACCAGTATAGAAGAACGACCATCCCAAATAGAAAAGCGAGACGAATATGGTCACTGGGAAATGGATTGTATTGTGGGTAAACGAGGCGAAAGAGGAGCGACTTTGTTGGTATTAACGGAGCGAAGTACAAGGCAAGAGATAATCCGAAAGATGCCTGATAAGACCCAAGCTTCAGTAAAGAAAGAGATAGATAAACTAGAGCGGAAGTATGGTAAGAATTTTTCAAAGCGTTTCAAAACGGTCACAGTAGACAATGGCTCTGAATTTCTAAACAGTACTGAGCTAGAAGCATCAATCCTTAATCCTAAAAACAAAAGATTCAGGTTGTATTATGCTCATCCTTATAGTTCATGGGAGCGTGGCTCAAATGAAAACGCTAATAAACTTATTCGTCGCTTCATTCCCAAAGGCACAGATATAGGTAAATTTACGCATAGAGAAATACAAAGGATAGAGCATTGGATAAATAATTACCCTAGAAGAATATTTGGATATAGAACTGCAAATGAAATGGCTGCTTAAAACAGTGTTCTGTAAGAATATGTAAGGCAATTAAACTTGCAATTTAGAGT
>DATCJO010000156.1:0-1754 GCA_036562765.1 Tissierellaceae bacterium
CCTAAAGCATAACTAAATGTTTTCAAATTTTCTTTATAGATATACATGTCTCCCGTGACTCCCCACATAGTTTGAAAAGAAACTATAAACAATGTTATCCATGCAGGTTTTACAGAAGGCATTATCACGCGCCAGAAAATCACAAATTCGCTTGCCCCATCAATACTAGCGGCTTCAATTAACGATGATGGTATTTGTTCCATAAAATTTTTCATTAAATATAGTCCTAAAGTTGCAGCAAAAGCAGGTAAAATAATCGCCCAATATGTATCAATTAATCCCAGCTTTGAAATAATAACATAATTGGGTACGGCTGTTACTACAGGAGAAAACATCAGTGAAAGAACAATAATCCTTGAGATAACTTCACTCCCAAAAAACTTGTATTTGGCTAATGGATAAGCTGCCATCGAAGCAAATATAATCTGCCCTGCGGTACCTATAACAAGTATAAAAACCGTATTAAAAATATATCTAGAAAGCGGTATAACGGAATCCTGAAATATTACTCTTAATTCTAGAAAATTATTAAGAGTAGGGGTTCTAACAATTATATCCGGTGGAAATTTTAAAAGTTCGTGTAGTGGCTTAAAAGCATTATTAACCATAAAAATAACTGGGAAAAGGAACAAAAAAGCTAGAAAGGTAAGAAAAGCAACAAGCAAGATATTGCCCCACACCGAACGATTGCTTCTGGTATTGGTAAAAAATTTAATGAAGGCATTGGGTGCTCTCTTATATTTTATTCTTAAATTTTGCTTTTTCTCCAACGAAACTGTTGATACTTTAAATGGTGCCATATTTAAGTCCCCACCCTCTTTATGAACTTCTGTATAAGTAAATTAGTAAATACCATCATCCCAAATAGCACTACTGCAATCGCTGAAGCATATCCCATCTCCATTCTTACACTACCATAATCCAGAAGATGATTAGCTATAGTATGTGCTCCGTAATTAGGACTCGGAAAACCTGTTAAAGCAACAGTTATATCTCCTACACCCAAAGCGCTGGTAATAGACATGATTGCGCCAAACATTAATTGGGGTCTCATATTTGGCAAAGTTATATACCAAAGTTCTTGCCATCTGTTTCTGATACCATCTATCTCTCCCGCTTCATACTGAGTTTTATCAACCGTCTGTAATCCCGCAACAAAGGCCAAAAACCCAAATCCCAAGCTCATCCAAAGAGAAACCAGTATAACAACAGGCAACATATACTGCGTATCCTGCAACCATAGTATCGGTGAATCAATTATTCCCCACTCCAATAATTTAGCATTTAAGTAGCCATAAGGATCTCCTGAAAATATAATAGTGAATATCAAATATACATTTCCTGAAATACTTGGAGCGTAAAAAATGATTGTCAAAATAGCTCTAATCTTAGCAGGAAGCTCATTTATAAGCCACGCCATTAAAAAAGCCAGTAAATAACCTATAGGGCCAGTTATAACAGCAATTACAAAAGTATTTTTAACAGCGGTAATAAAAATATCATCATTTAAAAATAATCTTCTATAATTACTAAGCCCTACAAATTTAGGGAATTGGAGCAAATTAAAATCAGTAAAACTAATTATTATAGAAACAGATACAGGTAAAACAACAAATATGAAAAACAAAACTAAAAACGGAAGCATCATAAGATATAAATCTTTATTTCTCTTAAAACCATATACCCGGATTTTATCTTCCATCTAAAACATCACTTCCTTCTTTTATTCAATGCCAAATTCTCTTCGTTTTATA
>DATCJO010000160.1:0-56515 GCA_036562765.1 Tissierellaceae bacterium
AGAATTTAAGAAGTGTGCCAATACCTATAAAAACTGGATAAATGAGATAAAGAATGCTTTTAGATATGGTTATACTAATGGACCAACTGAAGGATTTAACAATAAAATTAAGGTATTAAAGAGAATATCTTTTGGGATAAAGAATTTTAAGAGATTCCGAAATAGAATTATTCATTGTACAAACTAGAGGGGTCAAATTTACAAGTAAATAATATATGTGGAAAACCTATATTTTAGCTAGGTTTATTTAAGTGTGCTTAAAAACCAATATAATAGTACCTATATGTAAAAATGCTCTTAAATATAGAATTGGAGCAGGATCAAAATTGATCCTACCCCAACAATTGACAAAGAGCCGAAAAATCTCAAGGCTTTGCCTTGAGATTTTTCGCTTAGCTTACTTCTTTAATTTTTTTGGAAGCTTTGGTTGATACAAGAACATCCAGCTATTAGCTTCTGCACTGGCGTTAGCTACAGATTTTGATAATTTTGCAACTAGATTTAATACTTTACCTTTGTTCTTCATATCTCTCTTCCCTCCCCCTTTTGCTACCTAACCTTATTTATATTATAAAATTGTTGGTAGCCTAACCTCATTAAAAAGATCTCTATTCACTGGTAAAGAAATATATACCCAAAATTCATTCCCCAAGTCCTTTAAATCCAATATGCCATTATATTGATTTACTATAAAGTTCACATTCCTCAATCCAAAGCCGTGATTTTCTTTATCCTTTTTAGTAGTGAACCTCCCAATAATCTCTTTTACATCCAACTTAATCAAATCAGATTTCGTATTAATTACCTCAATAATTAGATTTTCATCTTTAATGCCCATGTAAAACTTAATAGCCCTAGGCTTTTCATCTTCTAATTTCATGCACGCTTCCCTAGCGTTATTCAAAAGATTCCCAATTATAATTGATAAGTCCACAGAATCAAAGGGCAGCTCCTCAGGTAAATCATCAATATTTATTTCCATATTAATGCCCTCATTGAATGCCTTATTTTTTTGTATGCTTACTATAGCAGTAGTAACTGGGTTATTAGTCTCAATTATACTATTCATAATTGACATCTTATCATTGATTTTGGTAATATACTCTTTAGCTTTTTCATAATTTTGCATGTAAATTAACCCATACAGGGTAGAAAGGTAATTATTTAACTCATGCCTTTGAGCCCTAATTGACTGAAGTATTTCCTTCATATTATCAATATAGAAGTTGCTTTTGTAAAACTCTTCTTCTTTCATTTTCCATATAATCTCTTGCTGACTGCGATACATAGATTCCTTGGTTGTATTGTATATAACCCAATTAAATATTATAACCCCTAATCCTAACCCCACTAAATGCAAATGCGCAACAAAAGTTTGCTCTTTTAAATATTTATATATAGTGAATGTCATGAAAATAACAAACACATTGAATAGAAAAATCAGTACAAGGCTCATATTAATTCGAAAAGTAGACAAATCTCGAAATTTAACTTTTTTTATTAAATACTTAATTGTCAAGAACAATATAAACTTAGAAAGTATTATAGCTAACACTCTATAACCATTAATTTCTAGCAAAACTGATGGCAAAACATTAAATAATAAACTAATAATTGCAACAGAAATTACTTCTATGATGCCCATTAAAAGTGTTGCAGAAAGGCAGTGAATAATGAGGTCAGCAAAGGGTTCATATAATACATATGAATAAAAAATGGTTGAAATAGTCAATATAATCAAAAAACCGAAAAAATTAGCAGAACCAAAACTTGTATTAATAATTGTATTAATAATTACTAAAACTGTCAATAACAAGCTAGCTTTTTTTAAATTTATCTCTTTTTTATCTAAAGTCACCACAAGATAATAGAAAACTAGAAGCGTATCCAATATGTTAGAAAAAAGATTAATTAACAACAAATTCATCTGACAAATTCCTCCATCCATTTAGGAGAACATTAACTTCTTCTTTTGCTCTTTAAACTAGTAATGTAAATGATTCTAAAAATAACCCTATAGATGCAATGGATGCATAATAAAGTACTTCTCTACCTCCAATTATTAGACATGCTAATATTACAGCACTGGCAACTATTAATGTTAATATACTCCTTTTTCTATATAAAATTCTTTCATTTTCTGACAGTGGTCTATTTTCATTTTCACAAGGGCTAAATATAAAAACTAATATCACTGAAATCAGCAATGAAATTATAATAAATAGAGGCTGATAGTATTCAGGAATTAATTTAACAAAAAAAATCGCTATGCCAATTAATGCCAGGGAACCTAAAAAACAATTTAAAACACTTTTTGCATGGTATCCCCCTGCTTGAATCCTTAAACCGCTGAAGAATATTAAGAATACGACAATTTCTTTCATGTATCCAGTTATTAATCCCACAGCGGTAAAACCAATAATTTTAAGTAAAGTTCCTATTAGCAAAATAAGCCCATATTCATAGACTTCAGCATCCTCTTCATTAATTATATTATTTTCCAGTAATTTTTTTAAGGTCAATCTACACAGGAAGCCTGTCATAGATTCACCGCCTTCATGATAATTAAGAATTGTTTCAAAATAAAAATTATTTGTAAATTAGTATATCATATAAATTAATTTTTTTCCATATATTTCCATTTTTGTTTTTAAATTCTATTTATCAACAAAAAATTATAGGATAGATTGAAAAATCTATCCCAATAGAGTATAAAAGCTCAAGTTATTATATTGTTGTAAGTCTTCCATAATTCTTTGTTTAAAATAATCCATTATTCCAATTTCAATAAATCCATACAACACTATATTAACAAACAGGATTACTAATATGATAAATATCGAAAATATGTCGTATTTTATGATTATGTCGTTGTCTTTTCTTGCTTTGTAACTGTACCACAGGATTTCTCCACCTAACAATATCAATATACTGGGCCAAAACTTTACAGCTAGTTCAATTCCAGATATTTCATTAAACTGGGATATCAATATAAGTATTCCAAATATTATAAGAGATATGCCCATTGATATGGTACCAACTCTTCTAATCTTCACGATTCACATCTCCTTCAGCTTCTATTTCCTTTTTTTTACCCCTTAATATCCTTATTCCTAATATTATAAATATTAATGATGCAATAATTGTTTGAATATAATTTTCTATCCTATTTATGACAGAGTAACTGAAGATATTATAGAGCAGTTCCTCTAAAATAGGCATTAGGAAATTTCTTAATGCAATAACTATTCCTATTACAATAAGCCCAATTCCTATATGCCTATTGCTGATAGATGGGAATACATTTGCTATATCAAAATCTTCTACCTTACTTCCATTAAAGGTATGGAAGGCATCAAAGAAGGAATAAAACCATATAAGAGGAAGCAAGAACAATAAGAAACTTAGATTTAACCATCCCATGAAAAATATTGTAAAGAAAAATATTGCCATAAAGGCTAATCCCTTTTTCTGATATCCTAGATACATATGCCCTGCGCCAGGTATAATGGATAAAGCTAGGGTAATTATTTTTCTATTGGAAATCTTTGCTTCTTCTGAGTTATATTTTAATTCTATTTGAGTGCTGTCTCCATATCTCATTTCATTCAGTATAGAAAAAGCATCTATTAAAGCTACCAGCCAAATTATAGGAACCCCAACTACAATAAAAAGGACAAATATATCGCTATTGGATATAGTATATAATACTAGAGAACCAAGACAAATCATTCCAAATATTAGTAGAAAAATCGTGCCTCTATCTGCAAATCCCAAATAGAAATGGGATAATCCCGGTACAAAAGATAATATAAATGTTTTAAACTTGCTTTTTTGCTTCATACTAATCCTCCTTAATCCAATTTAAATTAAAGTTATTAACAAACTCATTAGTTTTCCTTGTGATTTTTTCTGAAAAATCATAGATTTTATTTGTCCTTAATATGATTCCTTCCTCATTTAATCTTGAAGATATTTCTGGCACTTTGTTGACTAACCTTCCAAAAAATCCACTGGCAGTTAAAATTATTGCTACGGATGCTACAGCCACATAGTATATAAAGTAGTCATTATAGGATTTTTTATTCTTCTTATGCACCTTTTCTATTGGCCTTACATTTCTAATATTATTAACTACTTTATCAGTAAAATCTGGTGGTACAACTTCCTTTGCCAATTCTATTTCATTCTCATCTATGAGGGATAGAAAAACTTCCATACATTCATCGCAGTTCATCAAATGCTCTTCCATTTTACTTCGGATTCTATCATCAAGGAGATTTTCTTTAAATAACTTCCATTCCACAATGTCATAATGATTCATTATATTCCCTCCACTTCTCCTTCAACATGTTCTTTCCTCTATACAGCCTTGAAGCAACAGTCTTTACTGTTACACCCTGCTCTCTGGCAATCTCTTCATACGATTTCCCATAAAGATAAAACTCTATTATAGCTTCTTTATATATTGGAGGAATTGACTTGCACAGTTTGGTTATTTCTATCTCTCTTTCCTTCTTTATAAGGAGTTCTTCAGGAGTATCCACATCTTGATTAAATATATTAATCATTTCATCTTCAAGGACTTCTTCTTTAAACTTGCTCTTTTTCCTTCTAAGCCAATCTATGGATTTATTCGTTGCTATCTTCCCAATCCAGCCCTTAAAACTATTAGACTTATACTTAGGAAGGGAGAGATATACTTGTAAGAATACTTCTTGGGCAACATTTTCTACTTCATCATAATCCTTTATAAAGTTTAATATTATTGCAAATACATAATTCTTATATAAGTCAACAATTTGAGCAAAGGATTTTTCATCCCCATTTGCTGCCTTTTCTATTAGTTCAGATTCATTTAACATATCTCCCCTCCTTCCTACGTAAATTATAACGAATTATTAATAAAAAATACTGCAAAAAAACTAAAAAAAAATAAACTGCCAATATGGCAGCTTAATTAGTAATTTTCTATTAACATATGATTCCTAAAATAATAATTCCTTAATTTTCCTTCATAAATTAAATTCAATTTTTTGCATTCCCTGAAGTCCTTAGGGGAAGTTAAGGCAGTAGGTTTATCAATGAGCTTTATTCCACTTCTTTTTAGCAATGTTGATACAAACTGGGAACAAAAATAATTGTATTTCCTTTCAACAGGATAATTAATTGCCACACCAAATAAGCCAATTAAATTATACCTGTATCTTTCCTTATTCTTTTTAAACTTCTCTAATTCCCTCAGCAACCTCCTATACTGCATCTCATTTATGTCCAATGAATACACTGCACATCTTGTTTCAGGAAACCTTGCATAAGTACCATTTTCTATGTCTTCTTTAACAAAACCTCCAATAATTGGATTGTTCGGTTTAAGCCTTCCAAAGCTATATAGCTCCTTTAGTTCCTCATCAAGGGCTATTGATACATGAGTATAAGGCTCTTTGGTATAAAGATTTATACATTTAGACAGCAAGGAACCGCTGTGAGTAAGTAGTATATAAATCTTTCGTTTTCTAATAAGCCCACCCCCTGTTTCTTATATATCTTTTAAGGATAAAATATTTTTATCAATATTTCTGTACAAGATATAATCTATTTTATAATAAGTAACGAAATTATAACAGATTTTACTGCAAATTAAAATAAAAAACTTAAGGAAAAATTTCCTTAAGTTTCTGCACAAGGTTAAATATCACTTGTTTACTCTTCAATAAAATTCATTAATTCTCTATTGAACAAATCCTTTTCATCATAAAATACTCCATGGCCACTATAATAAAATGGCATCAGTTTAGAACCTTTTATATATCTCTGCTGAATTTCGCCTAATTGAAATGGAACTACTTTATCATGTATTCCATGAATAATCAGTGTTGGAACATTAATCATATCCAAATCATTAAATAACTGCTCATTAATCCATGTATTTGCAATGGCAATTGTAGCCCAGCTAGCAGCTTCTAACCCCAATTGTAAGAACCAGTCAGCAAATGGTTTTGTAATATATTGGAAAAAGAATTTATCACAAAAATCAGTTAACATCTTTGGTCTATCTTTATATGCACCTTCTATTATCTGATTTACTATTTCAACATCTATTCCATAGGGGAAATTAGGAAGTTTAATTAAGCTTGGAGCTGCTGCTGCAACTAAAATAAGCTTAGATACTCCATATCCATTATGCCTTGCCATATATCTTACAGCTATTGCACCACCTGTTGAATGGCCTACTAGCGTAAAGTTATATAATCCAAGGCTTTCAATTACACATCTTACATCGTCAGCCAGCCTATTGTAGTCATATCCATCCCATGGTTTATCAGACTTGCCAAACCCTCTCTGGTCTATACCTATACACCTGTATCCAAATTTAGGCAGTTCATTTAACTGATATTCAAATAATCTGTGGTTTCCAGGCCAGCCATGTAAAAATACAATAGTTTTATTCCCATTTGGATTCAAATCTTCCACATAAATTTTTACATTTTCCTCTACATTAACATAATAACCCATAGGCATTCCTCCACAATGAAATTTTATATTAGAATATATTACCTTTACATTTGGTTTATGAATGCCTCTGGTAATACAAAAAAATAAAAGCCTCTCTTTTTTTGAGAGGCTTTATTTTACATCATACCGTTCATTCCCATATTTGGGTTTGGTTCATTTTTTTCGATTTCTACAACAGCTGCTTCAGTAGTTAGTACCATAGAAGCAACAGATGCAGCATTTTGTAAAGCTGACCTGGTTACCTTAGTTGGGTCAACAATACCAGCTTCTATCATATTTACAAATCTTTCGTTCATTGCATCGAAACCTACTCCAGCTGGTTCTTCTTTTACTTTTTCAACTATTACAGAGCCTTCCAATCCAGCATTAGTTGCTATTTGTCTTACTGGTTCTTCTAGGGCTCTCATGATTATCTTAATACCAGTCTTTTCATCTCCTTCAGCAGTATCAAGTAATTTAGCAACTTCTGGAATTACATCTATAAGTACAGTTCCACCACCAGGAACAATACCTTCTTCAACAGCTGCACGAGTTGCTGCCAAAGCGTCTTCTATTCTCAATTTTCTTTCTTTCAATTCAGTTTCAGTAGCAGCACCTACTTGGATAACAGCTACTCCGCCAGATAACTTAGCAAGTCTTTCTTGTAATTTTTCTGCATCAAATTCAGATTCAGTTTCTTCTAGTTGAGCTTTTATTTGTTTAATTCTATTTTGAATTTCTTCTGGTTTACCAGCACCATTTACTATTACAGTATTTTCTTTATCTACTTTAATCTTGCCAGCTCTTCCTAGCATATCCAAAGTAGCTTCTTTTAATTCATAACCTAATTCTTCTGAGATTACTGTTCCGCCAGTTAAGATAGCAATATCTCTTAACATTTCTTTTCTTCTATCGCCAAATCCTGGAGCCTTAACAGCTACACAGTTGAATGTACCTCTTAATTTATTTACAACCAATGTAGCCAATGCTTCGCCTTCAATGTCTTCCGCAATGATTAATAATGGCTTGCCAGTTTGTACTACTTGTTCTAGAATTGGTAGGATTTCTTGAATATTTGAAATCTTCTTATCAGTAATTAAAATATATGGATCTTCATATTCTGCAACCATCTTTTCAGTATCTGTTACCATGTATGCAGACACATATCCTCTGTCAAATTGCATACCTTCTACTACTTCCAAAGTAGTTCCCATGGATTTTGATTCTTCTACAGTAATTACACCATCATTACCTACTTTTTCCATAGCATCAGCAATTAATTTACCTATTGCTTCATCTCCAGCAGAAATTGATGCAACTTGAGCTATGGCTTCCTTAGATTCAACTTTTCTTGAGAATCTCTTAATTTCTTCTACAGCCTTGTCTACAGCAGCTTTAATACCCCTTTGTAATATCATTGGGTTAGCTCCTGCTGCAACATTCTTCAATCCTTCTCTAATAATTGCTTGAGCAAGCAAAGTAGCAGTTGTTGTTCCATCTCCAGCTACATCATTAGTTTTTGTAGCTACTTCCTTTAATAATTGTGCGCCCATATTTTCATATTTATCTTCTAATTCAATTTCACGAGCTATAGTAACACCATCGTTTGTAATAAGTGGTGAACCAAATTTCTTTTCCAATACTACATTTCTACCCTTTGGTCCTAAAGTAACTTTAACTGTATCTGCTAATTTATTTATACCTCTTTCCATCGCACGACGAGCATCTTCGTCAAACTTAATTTCCTTTGCCATATTTTACACACTCCCTTTCTAAATATAGTTAATAACTAATAGTTAATAGTGAACAGATTCACTTCTCACTATTCGTTGAATTATTCAACTACTGCCAAAATATCGCTTAATTTCAAGATAGTTAATTCTTCACCGTCAACCTTAACTTCTGTTCCAGCATACTTAGAAAAGATAACTTTATCTCCAACTTTTATTTGGTCTTTTTTCTTTTCATCGTTTAAAATATCTGGGCCTATTGCCAATACTTCTGCCATTTGAGGTTGTTCTTTTGCTGTGCTTGGAAGTACTATTCCGCTCTTAGTCTTTTCTTCTACTTCTACCTTTTTAATAACAACTCTATCTCCTAATGGTCTAAGGTTCATCATATTACCTCCTTATGTTTAATTTTATTACCCAACAATTTATTAGCACTCATTGTGGGTGAGTGCTAACATGCACAATATTATGTTACTTAATTAGTATATTGTAAGCAAGCTTCAAATTTATCCAAAACAAGGTATTTTTTGTTAAATTGGCCCTGTTTGTCTTACTTTTTCGCTTTTTCTTCATTTTGCTTTGTTTTTCTTCCATTATCATATTGCTTTTACCAAATTTAACACAACATAGTATAAAATTGGAATGAATATTGAAGGAAGCATATTACCAACTTTTATCTTTTTTAAATCCAATATATTAATCCCTATAGCCATAATCAATATGCTTCCAACAGCAGACATTTCATTGATTACTTCAGCAGTTAATAGGCCTTTAACTGAATTGGCAAGTAAAGTAATGCCACCTTGGTAAATAAGTACAGGTAATGCAGAAAAAGCCACTCCTATACCCAGTGTTGATGAAAATATAAGGGAAGAAATGCCATCTAAAATCGATTTAGCAAACAGGGTTTCATAATTCCCTTGTATTCCAGCCTCAAGGGATCCTACTATAGCCATAGCCCCAACACAGAAAACAAGTGACGCAGTAACAAAACCTTTTGAAAAGTTGCTGTTGTCTTTGCTAAACTTGTTTTGAAGGCTATTCCCAAGCTTGTCCAGTTTATTTTCAATATCAACTGCTTCGCCTATTAAACTTCCAATTACTATGCTTCCAATAACAAGCATAATGTTATTAGTTTCGATGGCTCCCATTATCCCAATGATTACAACAGCTAAGCCTATGCCATCCATAACAGTACTTTTGTATTCTTCTTTTATTCCTTTTTTTATTATAATGCCTAATAAAGACCCTGTTAGAATTGCTATTACATTTACTATTGTCCCCAACATGACATAAAAACCCTCCTACTACATTAATTCAAATTTCCTGTTATTTTAAATAGAATACAACATTTTGAAAAAAATTTCCATAAGAAAAAATTAATAAAAACTTCTCAGTAAAAAATTTACAAAAATTTTCAAAAATAAGAATTCTTCACCTATGTCTATACATACAGTGAAGAATTTCCAATTCAAATTTGCTTATTTGCCTATTCCAAGCTCCCTGGCATAGTAGAATAGATATTGTTGAGCAAAGCCAGCAAGACTGCCAAAAAGTTTGGCTCCATAATCGCCAATCAACTTAACATCAGTATCTTCCTTTAAATAAAAAAATTCCATTACCCTTTTAACCCATACATCCACTGGAAAAGCGTCGGATTTTTTAAATGCAAACAGCAATATACATTCAGAAACCTTGTTGCCAACGCCTGGCAGCTTTAGAAGAAGTTCTTTCCCTTCTTCCTTTGGAAGCTCGTATATCTTATTTATATCTAAACCACCACTGGCAATTATCTTTGAAGTTTCCACGATTCTTTCTGCCCTGAATCCAACCCTGCATATTTCCTTTAAATCCTCAGGTTTGGCTTCAGCTAATTTCTCTGCCTTTGGAAAGCTATAATACTCAGTGCCTTCTATTTTTTCTCCATAATTCCTTGATATCAGCTCTATGGATTTTTTTATCCTCGGAATTTGGTTATTGGCAGAAATAATAAAGGATATTATGGTTTCAAAGGGCTCTTGATTTAGTATTCTTATGCCCTCACCAAATCTTATGGCTTCCTTTAAAATTGGATCCTTTGATAATTCCTCCTTTATTTCATCATAATCCCTTCCTAGGTCAAAATAATTATACCAGATATTGTAGAAATCATCTAAATCAGTATTATTCATTATTATATCGTTGTTTTCCCTTTTTACATTAAGTACTTTTCCATAAGCAATTGTAGTATAGCTATTATCATCTTCTACCTTCCACCTAAAGGCTTGGCCACATTCAAAGATATGTTTTGGATCAAAATTTCTCATTTCCTTTAATACTATCCTGTTGTCTTCTACAATTATATTGTATTCCATACTACTCCCCTTCTTTATAATATCTACAACAATTATTAGTTTACCCTACTTCACTAATAAAAAAACTGGCAAATGCCAGTTTTTTTAGTTAAGTGCCTTCAAAACCATTCTGTAAGCAGCATCCTTTGCTTCATTAACTCCTATATCTGGATATAATTCTTTCTGATTAATATAATGGGAGAAAAACGTAATTACCCCATGGATGACCATTATTTTATAGAAGTTGTTTTCCTTTGTATTTATTATTCCTTCTTTAACTCCCATATTCAATAAGTCGATTATTTCTTTATTAATTACTGAAATAAACTCCCTTATATTGTATTCAGCATCTAACAAATATTCGTAAAATTTCTCTATACCACCTGCTGATAGTAGAATATTTAAAGTTGAAAGCCTGTTTTCTAGGTTTTCTTCAATAATGTTTAATACTTCATAAAACCTATCCTTAAAATTATCCTTTGACTTAACTCTTTTGAAAGCATTTTTTATCTCATTTGACATGTTGTATATTATGGCTTTTGATATGACCTCTTCCTTCGTATCAAAATAATCGTAGATAGTTCCTTTGCCAATATTGGCAGCTTCAGCTATATCAGATACCTTGATGGAGTAGGGGTTAGCCCCCTTCTTCATCAAGGATATTAGTCCCTTAAAAATTGCAATTTCCTTTTCAGAGTAGTTTTTGTCATACACAGCTATTCATCTCCTTCTAAGGAGATTTTTCTTATTTTCCTTTTATGGAATATGCTGTACATTACTGGTACTACGAACAATGTAAGTACTGTAGCATAGGTTAATCCTCCAATTGCTGTAATAGCCAAAGGTTGAACCATTTCCGCCCCTGTTCCTAGTCCAACAGACAAAGTCGACAAGCCAAAAATAGTTGTTATGGCTGTCATTAGAATTGCCCTCATCCTAGTTTTGCCAGCAATTACTAGAGCTTCAGTTGTTTCAATATCTTTTTCTCTCAATTGATTTGTATAGTCCACAAATACTATACCGTTATTTACAACTACTCCTGCAAGTATTAAGAATCCCAACATGGATATAACGCTAATATCGTATCCTGTAATTGCTAATGCCAATATTCCACCAGTAAAAGCCAATGGAATGGTAAACATTACTATAAATGGCGACAACAAGGATTGGAACTGAGCAACCATGATTAAATATATGAAGGCTGTGGCAAGCAATATCATCTTTATCAAATCATCCATGGCTTCCCTAATCATTTTATTTTCACCGGATAATTCTATTGAATAGCCATCTGGTAATTGGTAGTTATCTAATTTATTTTGAAATTCACGGCTAACTAAACCAATATTGTGTTCACTATCAACACTTGCCCTTACTGAAATATACCTTTCTTGATTCTTTCTTCGTATGGAAGTTGGGCTTTCTGCTTCAATTATTTCTGCAACATCTTCGATTTTTACTTCTGTTTCTTCTCCTTCCTTATTTACTTTAACAGTTAGGTTCTTAATATCTTCTTTTGTAATCTTTTGGCTCTCACTATCTACTACAATTACAGGATAATCCTTGTTAGAAACTGTTAAGGTTGTTGCTGACTGCCTTTTTGATAATAACGAGTTGACCTCACTAAAAATTTGAGCAACTGTCAATCCTTTTTCCATGGCCTTTTCTTTATCTACGGTAATCCTTATTTCTTCTACACTGCTTTCTTCTCCAACCTTAACATCTTTAATCCCTTCTACAGACTCTAGTATTTCTGCAATGTCATTTCCTATATTCCTTAAATCGTCTAATTCACGTCCTTTAATTAAAACCTCAATACCTGAAGCCCCCAAAACACTCATATCCATATTAGAAGTATTTACTGATATCTTGCAGTCTAAATCTTTAGTCCTTTCCAATATTGCCTTTTCGATTTCAACATTTGTCATCTTTTTATCTTCTCTTAAAATTAAATACATCGACATTGTATTTTGTGAGTTATTGCCTTGTGTCCCCATAGCAAGCATGCCTTGGCCTTGAAAAGCTCCTACTGTTTCAATATCTTCTATTTCTAAAAGCCTATCTATTACAGCATCTGACATTTCCGCAGTATCATTAAATGTACTTCCCTCTGGCATTTCCAAAGTTAGAGACATCTGTGGAGTTTCCATTTCAGGAATAAATGAAGTACCTATTATATACGCCAAATATCCACTAAAAACAAGCAGTGCAGTTACTGCAGTAACAACAACAGCTTTATGTGCTAAAGCCCATCTAAGCATTCTCTCGTAAACATTCAAAACCTTATCAAATAACCTGTGTTCCTTTTCCTTATTTCTCTTTAATACAGTAGATGCCAAACAAGGTACCAACGATAATGCTACTATCAAGCTAGCAAGTAGAGAATAAGCAATTGTAAGCCCCATATCTACAAAGAGCTGGCGAGTAATTCCTTTTGTAAATACTATTGGCAAAAATACGCAAACTGTTGTAAGTGTAGACGCTATGATTGCTCCTCCTACTTCTTTTGCTCCTTCAATGGCAGCCTTAATTGTAGATACACCTTCGCTTCTCAATCTATATATATTTTCAATTACAACTATTGAGTTATCTACAAGCATTCCAACTCCTATGGCCAATCCTGCCAAGGATATGAGGTTTAAAGTAACCCCTGAAAAATACATCATAGTAAGTGCAGCTACTAGGCTTATTGGAATAGACAATGCTATGACAAATGTTGGCCTGATATCCCTCAAGAATATTATAAGTACTATTATTGCAAGAATTCCTCCGTATACTAGATTATCAAGAACAGAATCAATTACCATGTCTATATAGATTCCTTGGTCCATCAATGTAGTAAAGTTCAAGCCATCATATTTTTCTTTTAATTCTTCCATTTTCTTTTCAATATTATCAGATACTTCAGTAGTTGAATAATTACTTTGTTTTTGCAGTGTAAGTATAACTGCATTGTTTCCATTTACTTTGGCATAAACTTCATCAGCATTATCCTTATAATCTATATCTGCCACATCTTTTAGATAAATCTTTCCAATCCCTTCTTCTCCAGTATCAAATAGAAGCAAGTTCTTTATTTCATCTATATTCTTAATCTTGTCTCCTACCTTAACTAAATAATCTGTTCCCTCTTCTGATACATATCCTGCTGGCATTGAGAAATTTTGAGCTGCTAATATGCCTGAAACCATTTTAGGTGTTATCATCCCATCCAAGGATGCTTTCTTAAAGGCTTCTTCCTTTGCTTTTTCAAATTCTTCCATCTTTTCATTTAAAGTCTTTTCTCCTTCTAAAAGTTTAGCCCTAGCCTTATTCATTTCAACTTCTAAAGTAGATTTTCCTTCTTTTATTTGCTTTTCTTGTAAGCTTAATTCTGCTTTCTTTTCTTCAATGGAAGCCTTTTGCTGTTCTAGTTCTGCAATTTTTGATTCCAAAGCCTTTAACCCTGCGCCCAATTCAGTTTTGCTTTTACTAAGTTCCTTTAGGCTTTCCTGAATTGCACCTAACTTTATCTTTTCTTCCTCTGAAATCTTGTCGCCTTTAGCTAGTAAGGCACTTTCACTTGCTTTTAGTTCTTGTTCTTTTTGATTTAGGCTATTTAATTGATTTTCTAAATCAGCCTTATTTTTGTTTAGTTCAGATAAACCTGCATTAATGCTTGCTTCACCTTGTTCAATTTGTTCTTTAGCTAGATTTATTGCCTTTTCCCCTTCTTCCAACTTCTTCAACTGTGACTTTTCTTCAGCATCTAATTTTTCTTTGCCAACTTCTATTTCCCTTTTAGCTTTATTCAATTCCTCTTCAGCATCTGCCAATTTAGAATCTATCTTTTCTAAAATCCTTTTATTTAACTCATCTATCTTATCCTGACTTATCATAACTTCTATGTTTTCATCAATTAACCCAATTCCCGATACAGATGCAACACCTTCAATGCTTTCTAGTTCTGGAATTATTTTAGAGTCTACGAAATCCGATACTTCTTTTACATCCATTCCTTCCATATCTACTGAGAAAATTCCAACAGGAAGCATGTCAGGATTTATCCTAATTATCATTGGTGTTCCTACAGTGTCATTCCATGCAGATTCAATTAAATCAAGGCTTTCATTAATTTCAATTATGGCGGAATCCATGTTTACATTGTTGCTGAACTCCAAAATTACTATTGAAGTGTTTTCTCTAGAAATTGAGTTAATTTCTTTTATATTGCTTACAGTAGCTACTATTTGTTCAATAGGCTTTGTTACTACCATTTCAACTTCTTCAGGGCTTGCTCCTGGATAAGTGGTGAGAATCACTAAATAAGGCAAATCAATGTTGGGGAGTAAATCTGTTTGTAAGTTGATAAAGGATATAACTCCCAATATTAATACTAAAACAACTGCAACAATTACTGTATATGGCCTTTTAACGCTAAATTTAGATAACATATTGCCCTCCTTGTGCTGTAAGATTTTCTGACCGACTAGTCGGTCGATAAATATAATATAAAGAATATAACTTAATATGTCAATAATTACAATATGAAAAAGTGATATTTTTATACTTCATTAAATACAAAATGCGCCATTTTTGTTTACAGTAAGAATTGAGAATTGACAATAGGCAGCTTACAATTTACAATTAACAAATGAGAAGCATTTTTATTGAATTACTTTCAATTTTCAAGAAATAGATGAAATTACTAAAACAAATTGAATAAAATAAAAAAACTGGCTTTCGCCAGTTTTTTTATCGGTATTAGTACCATCCTCTATATTTCATAACTTCAGCAATCTTCTTAACTGAATGCATGTATGCAGCTTCTCTTACTGTAACATTGTATTCTTTCTTAATATTCCAAATATCATTAAATGCCTTAATCATTCCAGCTTCTTGTTTTTCTTCTACTTCTTTTTCTGTCCAGTAATATCCGTATAGGTTTTGTACCCATTCAAAGTATGAAACTAGAACTCCACCAGCATTTGTTAATATATCTGGAGTAACTGTTATTCCTTTTGCTTTAAGTACTTCATCAGCTCCTGGAGTTATAGGCCCATTTGCAGCTTCGCATATTAATTTAGCATTGATAACTTTAGCTATATCTTCAGTTATAGCATTTTCTAGAGCTGCAGGTATTAAAATATCAACATTTAATTTCCAGAAATCGTCTAATGAAATCATCTTAGCCTTTGGATAATCTACTAGGTTCTTGTGTGCATTGAAGTAATCTAGCATATCTTTGAAATCTAAGCCATCTTCATTGTAAATAGCATAAGTTCCAATTGATGGTGTCCATTCAGCTACTGCAATAACCTTTGCACCTAATTTTTCTACATTCTTAACTGTATATCTACCAACATTACCGAATCCTTGAACAGCTACTGTAGCTTTTGTCATATCAATGCCAAGTTGTTTAGCAGCTTCTCTAGCTATTACTGCTACTCCAAAGCCTGTAGCTTCGTTTCTTCCTTCTGAACCTCCCCAAACTACTGGCTTACCAGTTATAACTCCTAATGCATAATGTCCAACTAATTTAATATATTCATCAACCATCCAAGCCATAACTTGTGCATTTGAGTTAACGTCTGGAGCTGGTATATCTATTTTTTCACCTAAGTACTTATATAGTCCTCTTATATATCCTCTTGATAGTCTTTCCAATTCGCCTTGAGATAACTTAGTTGGGTCAGCAACGATTCCGCCTTTTGCTCCACCGAAAGGTATTCCTACAACACAGCACTTAAAAGTCATCCAAATTGATAATGCTTTAACTTCATCTGGATTTACAGCAGGATGTATTCTTATTCCGCCTTTACCTGGTCCAATTGCAGTATTATGGCAGGATCTGTAGCCTTTAAACACTTTTACTGAGCCATCGTCCATTTTTACTGGGATAGAGATTTCAATCATTCTTTCTGGTTCTTTTAACAATTCGTATACATCATTTCCAAGGTTTAGTGCATCGCAAGCTTTCTTAACTTGTAGTTGAGCACTTTCCAATGGATTTAAAGTTTCTTTTGACATTGTTAATACCTCCCCATATTTTAGCTAGAAAATTTCTAGCTTTTTTAATTCCAAAGTCATTATAACACAAGGGTATTCCTTTGTAAACCTTTCAGAAACTTTGAAATATTCCTAAATAGACAGCAAAGGACACCCTTTTGTTAGCTTATTCCTTTAATCTTGTAAACTTTTAAAACTTTCTACAATATCATCAACATCGTCTAAAGCTTTAACAAGTTCGGGTATTACATCGTATAAATCTCCGACAATACCAAAATCTGCAACCTTGAAAATTGGTGCTTCAGGGTCTTTATTTATGGCAACAATAACTTTAGAATCCTGCATACCTGCCAAGTGCTGAATAGCTCCTGATATACCACAAGCTATATACAAATCTGGCCTTACGGTTTTTCCTGTTTGCCCTACTTGATGGCTTTGCTCTATCCATCCTGCATCAACTGTAGCACGAGAGGCTCCTACAACTCCACCAAGCTTATCTGCCAATTCTTTAATTAGCTTAAATCCTTCAGGACCTCCTAAGCCTCTTCCTCCAGAAACTATTATCTTTGCATCTTCCAAAGCAACTTGAGCCTTTGCAGCTTTTACAACTTCCAAAACCTTAGATTTTATGTCTTCTTCTACTAAATAAGGAGTGAACTTGATGATTTTCCCAGTCCTGTTTTCATCATATTTTGCTTTTTCCATAACTCCTGGTCTAACAGTAGCCATTTGTGGCCTATGGTCTGGGCAAATAATTGTTGCCATTAGGTTTCCACCAAATGCAGGACGGGTCTGCATAAGTCTCCTATTTTCCAAGTCAACATCTAGTTTTGTACAGTCTGCAGTTAGTCCTGTGTGTATTCTTGCAGATAGCCTTGGAGCCAAATCTCTTCCAAGGTTAGTAGCACCAAATAGGAATATTTCAGGTTTTCTTTCAGTAACAAGTTCATAGATAACTTTTGCATAAGCATCAGTTGTATATATATCTAATAATTCATGATTAGCATAGAGGACTTCATCTGCACCATATTTTATAAGCTTTTCAGCTATTTCATCCACATCACGGCCTAATAAAACAGCAGTTAAAGGCACATTTAAGCTGTCTGCAATTTTTCTGCCTTCTCCAAGCAATTCAATAGCTACATTCATTAGGCTTCCCTGTCTTTGCTCTGCAAATACCCAAACTCCTCTGTATTCATCAACATTTACGCTTCCTGCTCTTTTCCTTTCTTCTACCTTTTCAATTGCCTTAACTGGGCATGCTTCTATACATTGGCCACAGGCTGTACATTTATCATTAATTACAGCTTTCTTATTCTTCATCTCTATTGCTTCAAAGGGGCAAATTCTTACGCATTTCCCGCAGCCAATACATTTCAACTCTATAACTTTTACAGCCATTTACAATCCTCCTAACTTACTTTTATATTAAACTAGATGTTTTTCTCTCAATCTGACTACCAGCTTCTTAACCGATTCTTTATAATCTCCTTGGAATATTTCTCCTTGCCCTGTTCTTCCAGGTGGTGTAAAAGATCTCATAACTTGAGTTGGAGAGCCTTCTAGTCCAATGTTATCAAAATCCGCATTTACATCTTTTGCTGTTAATACCTTCACTTTATCCCCTTTGTAAGCATCGTATATTCCCTTAATAGAAGGATATCTAGGCTTATTTAATTCCTTTATTGCAGTTAATAATACAGGCATCTTAGCTTCTATTACGAAATATCCATTTTCCAAAGCTCTCTTCGCTATAACTTTATCCCCTTCAATTTTCAATTCTTCAACATAAGTAATTTGTGGCAATCCTAAATGTTCTGCCAATTGAGGACCTACTTGTGCAGTATCTCCATCTATGGCTTGCCTACCGCAGAATATAATATCAAAATCTCCAATATACTTTACTCCTGCTGCCAATGCTGTTGATGTAGCCCAGGTATCAGAACCTGCAAAAGCCCTATCTGATAAAAGAATTCCTTCATCTGCACCCATGGCTATAGCTTCTCTTATTGCAGCATCAGCTTGAGGTGGTCCCATGGATAATACTATAACCTTCACATCATCATGGCTATCCTTTATCCTTAAAGCCTCTTCTAAGGCATTTCTATCATCTGGGTTGATTATGCTTGGCACCCCTTCACGAATTAGGGTACCCTTTACTGGGTCTATTCTAACTTCATTAGTATTTGGTACCTGCTTTATGCATACAATGATATTCATTTTTCTCCCCCTCACAATTATTTTAATAGTGCAGCTGCTATTACCATTTGTTGGACTTGAGATGTTCCTTCATATATTTCAGTAATCTTTGCATCTCTCATCATTCTTTCTACTGGATAATCCTTTGTATATCCATATCCACCAAATAATTGTACACATTTAGTAGTAACATCCATAGCACATCTAGAAGCAAATAGCTTTGCCATAGCTGCTTCTTTATTGTAAGGTAAGCCATTAGATTTATTGTAAGCTGCCCTATAAACTAGATATCTTGCAGCTTCTATCTCAGTTGCCATATCTGCAATCATCCATTGCAAACCTTGGAATTTTGCAAGTGGCCTTCCAAATTGTTGCCTTTCCTTTACATATTTAATAGCTTCATCTAAAGCACCTTCAGCAATTCCAAGGGCTTGAGCTGCAATACCAATCCTACCGCCATCTAGGGTAGACATGGCAATCTTAAATCCTTCTCCTTCATTGCCAAGTAAGTTTTCCTTTGGAACTACGCAATCTTGGAATATCAATTCAGCAGTGGAAGAAGCCCTAATTCCCATTTTGTCTTCTATTTTTCCAATACTAAATCCTTTGAAGCCCTTTTCCACTATAAATGCTGAAATTCCCTTATTTCCTTTACTCTTGTCAGTCATTGCAAACACTATATAAACATCTGCTTCTCCGCCATTAGTTATAAATATCTTTGTCCCATTCAAAATATAATTTTCTCCATCAAATACTGCAGATGTTTGTTGGCTTGCAGCATCTGTACCAGCATTAGGTTCAGTTAAGGCAAAGGCCCCTAAATATTCTCCTTTTGCTAGGGGTACAAGATATTTTTGCTTTTGCTCTTCTGTACCGTATTTATAAATAGGCCAACATGCCAAAGATGTATGAGCAGATAATATAACCCCTGTAGTTGCACAGCACTTTGATAATTCTTCAACTGCAATTACATAAGCTAAATCGTCTCCTCCTGCTCCGCCATATTCAGTAGGGAATGGTATTCCCATCATGTTGTATTTTGCCATTTTTTCTACAGTTTCCCTTGGGAATCTCTTTGTCTCATCGATTTCTGCTGCAATAGGTTTTACCTCATTTTCCGCGAATTCTTTCATGACATTTCTTACCATTAATTGTTCCTTAGTCAAACTGAAATCCATCTAATTCCCTCCTCAATTTTGGGTATTCCTATAGTATACATACTGATATATCATATTTTCATTATAAACTATAATTGTTAATTTTGCCACAATATTTGTTAAATTAAATTCAAAAACAAAAAATCATACTAGTTTACCAGTTTAAACTAGTATGATTTTTGGAGAATTTTATGATTTTATATTGTTAATCTGTTATTTGCCAAACTTTTCCCTTAAAAAATATGATAAAATAAACAAGCTTTCATTTAATCTAACATTTTCAACTACAACACTTTCTGGAACTACTAAGTCAATTGGTGCAAAGTTCCAAATCCCTTTAACTCCAGCCCTTACAAAGGTATTTGCTATTTCTTGGGCACTTTCCTTTGGAGCTGTTATGATTCCAATATCAATGCCATTTTCCTTAATAAATTGTTCCATAATGTCAACATCCCTAATTTCAATGTCTCTTATCTTTAATCCAATTAACTTTGGATTTTTGTCAAAAAGGGATACTACTTTAAAACCAGCATCTTCAAAGCCCTTATAATTAGCAATTGCTTGACCTAAGTTTCCCGCACCAGCTATTACAGCTTTGTAAACAGTAGTTAAACCAAGTATTTTCCCTAATTCATTATGGAGTTCTTCTACATTATAGCCATATCCTTGTTGACCAAATCCACCAAAATTATTTAAATCTTGTCTAATTTGGGAGGCTGTAAAACCAGTTAGCTTGCTTAACTCTTGGGATGAAATTCTGTTGATTCCTTTATTCATTAGGTCTTCTAAATATCTATAATATTTTGGCAAACGTCTTATTACAGTTATTGAAATCCTGTTATCTCTATCAAATCTTTCCAACTCTAATACACCACCCATCCAAATTTCAGTGATTTTACAGTTATTATAACATCAGCGACAGTTTTATGTCAATTTTTTTCTTAACAACTATGCAATTTGTGAATATAAAACTTTCTTTTTGTTAAACTAAGTACTGGAAGGAGTGATTATTATAGCTAGCATAGAGCAACTTAGAAAAGTAGCATTATATTGTGATAAATATGACCCTCAGGAAGAAGGCACAACTCTCACATCCAACACCTTTGAAGAAAAATACGAAAATTGTGTAAATTGCAGCCACTTCGTAGATGGCAAATGTAATTTAAATTTGATTGATAAAATACTTTCAACAATGGCAATGGAAAATGATCTTAAATCTTAAAATACTCCTTTAACAAGGAGTATTTTAAGTTAAAAAGGTTATGCCATCAGCATTTAGATGTTTTATGAAAAAGAAGTTGTTTAATGTAATCCTTATTTCATTGTTTCTACTTCTAAGCCATTTTAAAACATAAACCTTTATGTCCCCTACTTCATATAAATCAAAGGCATTTTCTTGTGTTGGCTTTCCCATCTGAACAGATGGTTCATAATGCCTGCATCAGCCTCTTCCAACTAACTGGGCAGCTATATGAATTGAATTATCAGTGGATTTGGATTTGATGTATTCCTCCGCTTTCCTATCGATAATGATAATCATTTTCATCCCCCATATTTTTTTATATTATTGTATCATACTGTTATATGAGCTTCAACAAAAAAGTATGAAATTATTCTTATTTTTGATACAATATTTTATATGAAAAAGGGGGAAAAGAAATGATAGTCCTTTCATGCAGCAACATAAAAAAAGCTTATTTAGCAGAAATCATTTTAGATGGCATCAGCTTTATTGTAGAAGATGGAGATAAAATTGGTGTAATTGGACTTAATGGCGCTGGGAAAACTACTCTTTTCAACATTTTAGCTGGTGAAGTTCAGCAAGATAGCGGTGAAATTTATGTTCAAAGGGATATAAAAATAGGATATTTAAAACAACATACCAGAATTGAAAGCAATAAAACTGTTTTTGATGAATGTTTAGATGTGTTTACCCCTTTAATGAATATGGAAAATGAATTAAGGAGCCTTGAAAGGGAAATTTCCATAGAAAGTCAAAAAGGTGAAACAAAAAAGCTTAAACACCTAATGGAAGAATATAGCCATCTATCAGAAAAATTCATGGCTCTAAATGGATATGGATATAAGTCTGAAATTAAAGGAGTTTTAAAAGGATTAGGATTCACTGATGACGATTTTGAAAAAGAAGTAAATATCCTAAGTGGTGGTCAAAAAGCAAGGCTATCCTTAGCAAAGCTCCTTCTTGGCAAACCCGATATTTTATTGTTGGATGAGCCCACAAACCATTTAGATATAGAAGCTATAACTTGGCTTGAGAAGTTTTTGAAGGAGTATAAAGGAGCTGCTTTAATCATATCCCACGACAGGTATTTTTTGGATAATGTAGTAAATCGCATATTCCACTTGGAAAACCAAAAGATGAAGATATATGAATCCAATTACACCGAATTTATGAATAGGCGAAAGAAAGAGCTTGAAGTGTACAAAAAGCAATTCGAAGACCAGCAAAAAGAGATTAAAAGACAGGAAGAAATAATTGCAAGATTCAAGTCTTATGGTGGAGAAAGGTATCACAGATTAGCTCAAAGCAGGCAAAAACTATTAGATAAAATAAAGATGATGCCTAAACTAGCAGAACCCATGAAAGCTAGGATAAAATTCGAACCGAAAATTAAATCTGGCAGAGATGTATTAAGGGTGGAAAATCTTGAAAAAAGCTTTGGAGATAAAAAGCTCCTAAAGGATATAAATTTCAGCATCTATCGAGGAGAAAAAGTTGGGCTTATAGGCCCTAACGGTATAGGTAAAACTACGCTTTTTAAAATAATATTAAATCAAATTCCAAAAGATGGCGGAGAAATAATTATTGGGCATCATGTGGTTTTTGGGTATTTTGACCAAGAAATGTCTAAATTAAATTTAGATAAAACTGTCATAGATGAAATATGGGATGAAAACCCAAATTTGGATTATTACAGGATCCGAACTATTTTAAGCCAGTTTATGTTCATTGGCGATGATGTTTTTAAAGAAATTGCAAACTTAAGCGGTGGCGAAAAAGCAAGACTTGCTTTGCTGAAACTAATGCTGTCCAATGCAAATTTCCTATTAATGGACGAACCTACAAATCACTTAGATATAGATTCGAAAGAAGTTTTGGAAGAAGCACTTAAGGATTATGAAGGAACTGTATTGGTTATATCTCATGACAGATACTTCTTAAATAAAGTCGTAAACAAAATCCTTGAACTAACAGAAGATGGCATAAAAGAATATCTGGGAAATTATGACTACTATTTGGAGAAGAAAAACGAAGTAGTCGAAGAGGAAGATGAAAATTTAGGAAAAACTAAGACACAAATCAAACTTGAAAAGAAGAAAGAAAGAGAACTGCTGGAAATAGAAAAAAACAGGAAAAAACAAATAATAGAACTTGAAAAAAGAATTGCTGAAGAAGAAGCAAGGCTTGAGGAATTGGACAAGATGCTCTGCAATCCAGAAATCTATGAAACCCCAGAAAAAATTGTAGAAATAACTAAAAATAGGGAAGAAATACAAAAAATTTTAGACGAGCTTTACGACAAGTGGATTATGTTAACTGAAGGGTAATTCCACAAGGAATTCACAACTTATACACAATACCCACAGCTTTATCCACAGTATAAGGCTAATAATAACAAGATTTTTATAAGTTTTCCACATTATCCACAGAGTTATCCAAAGGCATATACTTTTTCTCTGTGGACATTATGTGGAAAAAATGTTAAAAAATATCAACTTAAGTCTAAATTTGGTTCTACATTTAAGTGAAGATTGCTAACATTACCTGCCATATAATTAAAATAAGCTGCAGAACCTATCATGGCAGCATTGTCTGTACACAGTATTCTAGAAGGATAATAAATCTTTATTCCTTCTTCTTCCCCTCTTAAATTCATCATATCCCTTAACCCTTGATTTGCAGCCACTCCGCCTGCAAGTACAATCTTATTCATTCCTCTTTCCTTTGCAAGCCTAAAGGCTTTTTCTACAAGAACATCTAAAACTGCTTGTTGAAAAGAAGCTGCCACATCTTCAATTACAATTTCTTGACCTTTTTGCCTTTGCTGATTTAGATAGTTTAATACAGCAGTTTTAAGTCCGCTAAAGCTAAAATCATAGGAATCGTCAATCATTGCCCTTGGAAAATCTATTGCTTCTTTGTTGCCCTTTTGGGACAGCTTATCTATAACTGGCCCTCCTGGATAAGGAAGCCCTAAAGCTCTGGCAACTTTGTCAAAGGCTTCTCCAGCTGCATCATCTCTAGTTCTCCCTACTATTTCGTAGTCAGTATAGCCATTGGCTTGAACCAAATAAGTATGGCCTCCAGAGACTATTAGGCAGGTAAAGGGTGGTTCCAAGTCTTTAAACTCTATATAATTGGCACATACATGGCCTTCTATATGGTTTACCCCAACTAAAGGAACATTCAATCCATAGCTCAAGGCTTTTGCAGTTGATATGCCAATTAGAAGTGCTCCAACAAGACCTGGGCCTCGAGTAACTCCTATTAAATCTATATCCTTAAAAGTGACATTGGCAGCATCCAAAGCCTCTTGAACTATTTGATTAATTGTTTCAATATGTTTTCTAGATGCGACTTCAGGTACTACTCCACCAAACTTCTTATGAATATCTATTTGAGATGAGATAATATTAGATAAAACTTCACGTCCATCTTTTACCACAGCAGCTGAAGTTTCGTCGCAGGAAGTTTCTATTGCAAGAATAAGCATTTAATCACCTCTATCATCGATTTTTTTCCACATTATTATAGCATCTTCATTATCATCTGCATAATAATTGGGCCTTATACCTGCTTCTACAAACCCATATTTTCTATATAGGTTTTGAGCAACAAAATTCGATTTTCGAACTTCAAGGGTCATTGAAGTAATGCCATTGTTTTTACATAAATCAATAAGTCCTTCAATTATCTTTTTACCTATTCCTAAACCTCTGTACCTTTTATCGACAGCAATATTAGTAATATGACCCTCATCTATTATTAGCCAAATACCTCCATATCCTACTACTAATCCATCAATTTCTGCTACGACATATTTTGCCAACCTATTCTTGGTTATTTCCAATAAAAAAGAGTCCCTTGACCATGGAGTTGTAAATGATTCTGTCTCTATTTCCATAACCCTGTCCAAATCTTTTAATTCCATCGTGCGAATAATAATATCCATATTATCTTTGCTCCTTCTTTTTTAGGTCTGCTTGAGCTTGTGATTCCTTTAAATATTCAGGGACTAATGAATAGAAATTATCCACATATCCGCCTTTATATTTTATCAAAGCCAGTTCTCCAACACTAATTGCCCTGCAGAAATTGTTTCCCATAGTTGAAAACCTTACTTTGCCCTTCAACCTATCATTTATTTTTTCTTTGTGAATCACTGATCCATTGCCATTTACTATTAATTCATCATATCCTTCTAGAATATCCAAAAGCTTATCTATTTCTAGAACTGTAGGCTCCATTATGGTTTTTATCCTTCCATCCTGCCATGTATAGATTCCTGTATATACTCTATCCCTTCTTGCATCTATCATTGGCACTATTATCTTGTGATTTGGCAGATTATATGCTAGGGCTTCTAATGTCGATACTCCTACTACTGGTTTATCAAATACATGAGCCAAAGCCTTTACAGTTGCAACTCCAATTCTTAATCCAGTAAAGGAGCCTGGACCTATGGCTACGCCATATAGGTCTATATCTTCAACTTTTAAATCCAGATTTTCTAATACTTCTTTAATCATTGGAACTAGGTTTTCCGAATGGGTTTCATTTTGATTTAGAGAATATTCCCCCAATACCTGTTCCTCATCTAATACAGCACAGCTTGATATCATAGTTGATGTATCTAAAGCAAGAACTATCAATCTTCTTTCAACTCCTTAATCAAATCTTTATACCTATCTCCATAGGCTGTAATATCTATTACCCTTTCATTTATGTCCTTACCCATTTTTATATCCAAAACAATTCTCTCCTTGGGCAGCAGCTTTTCTATTTTATCAGCCCATTCAATGATGCATACACCATCTCCATAAAAATACTCATCAAAACCTAAATCATATAATTCATCAGCATTTTCAAGCCTGTATACATCAAAATGATAGACAGGGATTCTTCCTTTATACTGATTTATCAATGTAAAGGTTGGGCTTGTAATATATTCCTTGACACCGAGGCCCAATCCTATTGATTTTGTTAAAGTAGTCTTTCCAGCTCCCAAATCACCAATTAGACAGACTATATCTCCCTTTTTTAATATTTTCCCCAGTTTTATCCCAAATTCCTCAGTTTCTTCTAAATTACTTAATACTACCTTCAAAAACATCAACCTTTCTTCTATATTGCTAAGTAATTATTATATCATAGTAAACAAAAATTGTTAAATTACTTATCTTTTCCCTGTTATTCATTGAACTAAAATTATTATTAATATATAATAAGTACATAATTAAAAAATATACAGGTATTGGAGGAAACGATATGGAACATATAATTAAAAGGGACAAGGTAATAAAGGCACTGAAAGACGCTGGATTATACAACATCTTCGTTACCGTTGAAGAACCTGATTTCACGTTATTTCAGACAACCCAATACATACAAAATACAGGCAGGTGCCTAATAACTGTTACCGTCGATAACCGAGTTTTTAATTCCATCCACTTCTACCTTGGACAATTAGAAAACCCTGGCAAAAAACAAAAAATGCTTGACCTTATGAATGAGTTGAATAGAGATGACCTTCTAATAAGATACTACTTAGATGAAAACGATGCCATTATGGCAAGAATTACATACACTGTCCCAAATGAAAAGTTCGACAGCAATTTCTTTGTAAACCTAATTACCATTGGATATAATATTTTGGCAAATAATCACTATTCTCAAATAATGAGATTAATATGGTCATAGAATAAAATAATCTCTAGGATTTCCTAGAGATTTATTTTATTTATGAAGTATTGGTGATACTCTCTTATATATCAAAAGAGATAAAGCTGTCAATATGATTCCTTTTAACAAGTTAAATGGAACAACTGACAATAACATTAAAGACCTCAAATCAGTTATATTTTCATTTATAGCCTTACCCATATCAATAAATACCTGCATATCCAAGCCCATTAGCTTTGCATATAGTGGAAATATTACAAAATAATTTGCTAAAGTAATTGTTATAGTCATTGCTATGGTACCACATATAAGCCCAACTAAAGCTCTAGTGAAAGTTTTCTTCCTATGATATATTAATCCTGCTGTAAATGCAAAAACTGAGCCTACAACAAAATTAGCTAACTCTCCGACTCCACCAGTAGTAGTTCCTTCGATTAAAACATTTAAAAGATTTTTCAAAAACTGAACCATTACTCCTACCATAGGCCCTAAAGCAAAGGCACCGATTAAAGATGGGAGATCGCTAATATCAAGCTTCATAAAGGTTGGTGCCAACCAAGGTATTGGAAATTCAAAAAACATTAGGATAAATGAAATTACACCTAAAACAGAGACCTTTACCATTGTCCTTGTGTTCCAGATATCTTTACTTAAGCTGTGCATAAAATCCCTCCAAAATATTTATTTCTTCAGGGATTTTATTAGGTTGGATTATTTAGCTTAATGTCATAAAAAACCCCGAAGAATAATCTTCGGGGTAATATTAGACATCAAAATTAAGCCTAATAATCTTCTTCCATCCAGACTTTAACTGTCGGCCTTGGAATTTCACCAAGTCAACCGATTACTCGGCTCGCGGGCTATACCGCCGGTGAGGAATTTCACCTACCCCTGAAGATTCATATATATTATAGACAGAAGCATGAAAATTGTCAAGGTTTTGTTAATGATTTAATTATAAACCTTGAACTTTTTCCAATGATTCAGAATAATAAGTAGTTATTACCTTTATATAGCCATTAAACATCTTATTTACTTCTTCATCGCCAGTATCTACCAAAAGTGGTTTTCCTTTTAATGATTGAAGCTTATTCCTTGTAGCTATGACGCGGATGTTTTCCTTTCCAACCTTTTTAATTACTTCTGCACTGATTTGTTGATTACCTCGTCCAAATATATAGCCTTGACCGCCTATAACAGTAACTACTATAATTGCTTTGTGTCCATCTATAATATCTAGTATTTCCTTCTCATTTACATCTGAAGCTACCAATTTTTTGTTTTTTACTATGTCTATGCCTAATAAAGTATTTGGTAGCCCTAGGGCATCCATTATAGGTTTTGTAGATGTGCCAGAACCTATTATAAAAAATGTATCTGGGTTTTCCTCCATTTCCTCAATTATCCTGTCTGCAATTCCCAGTAATGCTTCTTCTTCAGATACATTACCTCCACCAGATTTCGTAGTTTGGACAAGCTCAGGTTCTAATGGTATTTTCATGTAGCCATATAGTTTAGCAGTAACTATTCCTTCCCTAAAGGCATCTTCATCTATATCCATTACTTCAGCATCTGTAATATTCAATTCTTCACCTTTTATAAATTTTAAAGCTATCTCTCCTGCAGCTTTTGGATGGTTTGCAAAAACTCCTGAATGGATTTTAACCCCAGCAGGTATGCCAATAACTGGAACTGAAGTCCCAATGGCAGAATACACATTTCTCGCTGTACCATCTCCACCAGCAAAGAGTATCAAATCTACTCCCAAATCTGCCATTTCCTTGGCAGCTTTTTCAGTATCTTTTGCTTCATACCTCTCTTTTCTTTCCCCTAAAACTACAGGATTGAATCCCATCTCACGAGCTTCATTTTCGCCCATATCATCAGGATAAGTATATATTTCTATTTCATCCTTAACTGGAATAAGTACTTCTAAAGCTTTTTTAGCCTTTTTTGGAGATTCTGGCACTGCCCCTAATCTTATGGCCTTTTCCAAAATTTCAGGGCCATCGGTCCCCTTTAATCCAACTCTTCCACCCATTCCAGCAATTGGATTTACGATAAATCCAATCTTCATCCATACACCCCCTGTAACCTAATAAAAATGCACAATTCAAAGTTCACAATTCACAATTTAATCAATTATATATTTGGAAACAATTGTGAATTGTGCATTGCGCTTTGTGAATTGATTAAGCTCTTCTATAAACTATCTTTCCATCGATTATAGTCATGTAAGTCTTGCTGTCTATATCCTTTATAGGATTGCCATCGAAGACTACTATGTCTGCATCCTTGCCCACTTCTATGCTTCCTACTCTATCAGCGATGCCTATTATTTCTGCTGGATTAATTGTAATAGCCTTCAATGCTTCCATTTCATCCAAACCTGCATTGTGTGCAAGGCCTGCACATAATGCTAGATGTTGCAATGGTATTACTGGTGAGTCTGTGATAATAGCTATCTTTACTCCTGCTTCTACTAAAATTCTTGGAGTATCAAAGGTCTTATTTTTTAATTCATATTTTGACCTATTGCCAAAAGTTGGGCCAACTAAAGCTGGTTTTCCTTCCTTAGCCAATTCTTCAGCTATTAAATGGCCTTCTGTACAGTGGTCTAAGGTAATATCCACATCAAATTCCTTGGCAATCCTCAAAGCTGTAAATATATCATCTGCCCTGTGTGCATGAGCCTTAAGTGGAATTTCCTTCTTTAATACAGGAATTAAAGCTTCCATTCTTATATCGAAATCTGGCATCTTTGAAGGATCATCTTTAGCTCTTTCTTTCTTTTCCATATAAGTCTTGGCCTTATATAGTGTTTCCCTTAAAATAGCAGCAGTAGCCATTCTAGTAACAGGAGATTTATGTTGATTGCAATATACCCTCTTTGGATTTTCACCAAAAGCAACTTTCATAGCCACTGGGTTTTTAATTATCATATTATCTATTCTGTTACCATATGTCTTTATAGCTGCAAAAGTTCCACCTATTACATTGGCACTTCCAGGACCTGTAACAGCAGTTGTTACACCACCTTCATAGGCTTCCCTAAAGGAAATATCCATTGGATTTATGCCATCAATAGCCCTTAAATGAGGAGTCACAGGGTCAACTGATTCATTACCATCGTTGCCTTCAAATCCAATTCCTTCTTCCCACATTCCTAAATGGCAGTGGGCATCAATAAATCCTGGAGTTACCATTCTTCCCTCAACATCTATAATTTCTGCGTCTAATGGTGCAATAATATCTTTCCCTATTTCTTTTATTTTACCCTCATCAATAAGTATTGAACCATTTTCTATTACTTCGCCAGCCATTGTATATATTTTTCCATTTTTAATTAATAACATAAAAATTCCCCCTTTTTATTTCGAAACTCTAAATAATATTATAACCCAAACACTTTTATCTTTAAATCATAAATTACTACAATCTATCAAAATTTACAATTTTCTTCTTTATTTGTACAATTCACAGTTCACAATTCACAATTAAATTTAATAAGCAAACTGTAAATTTACATATATTATTCATTATAAATAATTATGAATTGTGCATTGTGCACTGTGAATTAAAATCTATACTTCTTTCATCGACAAGGAAATCCTTCCTCTCTCAACATCAACATCTAATACCCTAACCTTCACAATATCTCCTACCTGTACTACTTCTTTTGGGTGCTTTATAAACTTATCAGAAAGCTGAGATATGTGGACTAGTCCATCTGTCTTTACACCTATGTCAACAAAGGCTCCAAAGTCTACTACATTTCTCACAGTGCCCTGTAGTATCATATCTTTCTTTAAATCTTCAATTTTTAACACATCTTTCCTCAATATTGGCTTAGGAAGCTCATCCCTAGGATCCCTTCCGGGCTTTTCAAGTTCCTTGATAATATCCTGTAATGTGGGAAGCCCTACACCTAACTTTTCAGAAAGTACATTTAAATCCTCATTTTTATAATCTATCTCCAACAACTTTTCTGCCACTTCGTAGGACTCTGGATGAACAGCAGTATTATCTAAAGGATTATCTCCATCTGGGATGCGCAAAAATCCAGCACATTGGATAAATGTTTTTTCTCCAACCCCTTTTACTTTTAGTATCTGTTTCCTATTGGTAAATTTGCCATTTTCTTCTCTAAATTTGACTAGATTATTGGCAATTTTGGCGTTTATTCCAGATACATACTTAAGTAAAGAAGCACTGGCAGTATTTAAATCTACTCCTACAGTATTGACACAGTCTTCCACTATACCTTTTAATGTTTCATCTAATCTCGATTGATTCAAATCATGCTGATACTGCCCTACTCCAATATGTTTTGGATCTATCTTAACCAGCTCTGCTAATGGGTCTTGAAGCCTTCTTGCAATTGAAATGGCACCCCTTATGGATACATCTAAATCAGGAAATTCTTCCCTTCCAACATCAGAAGCTGAATAAACAGATGCCCCTGCTTCACTTACTATTATGTATGATACTTCCCTGTCTAATTCCTTAATCATATCTGCAACAACCATTTCAGTTTCCCTGGAAGCAGTGCCATTTCCAATGGCTATTATGTCTACTGAATGCTTATTTATCAGCCTTTTTAATTCCTCTTTTGTTTCTTCTACTTGGTTTTGAGGTTCAGTTGGATATACAGTTGTATAATCCAATAACTTTCCTGTTTCATCTACGACTGCCACTTTACAACCAGTTCTATATCCAGGGTCAATACCCATTACTGTCTTTCCTTTAATTGGTGGCTGCATAAGTAAAGGCCTTAAATTTAAACCAAAAACCTTAATGGCTTCCTCTTCAGCCCTTTCTGTAAGGCTGCTTCTAATTTCCCTCTCTAACGATGGAAATAAAAGCCTTTTATATCCGTCTTCGATGGCTTTTTCCAAATAAATTGAAGTATCTTTATTCCTATCTTTAACTATTTTGTCTATTAACAACTCTACCATGTCAGCATCTATTTCTATGGAAACCTTTAATTTGCCTTCCCTCTCTCCCCTATTTATGGCAAGTATCCTGTGATTTGCAATGGTTTTTATTGGTTCCTTATAGTCGTAGTACATTTCATAAACTGACTTTTCCTCTTTATCCACCGCCTCAACTACCATAATTCCTTTATTATATAAAACCCTTTTCAACATTTCCCTTGTATCTGCATCATCGGAAACCATTTCTGCAATTATATCCATTGCGCCTTCTAGTGCTTCTTCTTCACTATTTACTCCCTTTTCTTCATCAACATAGGTCAGCAATGTTTTTTTAAATTCTTCCCCTTCTAAGGTTTGATTATATATTATCTCTGCAAGGGGCTCCAATCCCTTTTCCTTAGCAATAGTAGCCCTTGTCCTTCTTTTTGGTTTATATGGCCTATATAGGTCTTCTACTCTTTGAAGGGTTTCAGCTTCCAGTATTTTGTCTTTTAATTCTTCTGTAAGCTTTCCTTGCTCGTCTATTAGCCTTATAACTTCATTTTTTCTTGCCTGAAGGTTCCTCAAGTAATTAAGCCTATCAGCCAGTTCCCTAATGACATAATCTTTAAGCTCTCCTGTCTGTTCCTTCCTGTATCTGGCTATGAAAGGAATTGTATTTCCCTCATCAAGCAGTTGTATTGTATTTTTCACTTGATAAGGCTTCAGGTTGAATTCTTCAGCAAGCAATTTTACTATATCCATTTTAAAACCACTCCCTTTTATCAATTCACAATTCACAATTACAGTGAAAAGTGGATAACTAATAGTGAATAGTTATTCACTATCAAAAAAGCCCTATGATAGGGCTTGTTGTTTTAAATATTCATTTATGAAAATGTCAATATCTCCATCCATTACCCTATATACATCTCCAACTTCAACATTGGTCCTATGGTCCTTAACCATGCTGTAAGGATGGAATACATAGGACCTTATTTGGGAACCCCACGCAATCTGGCTATAATTTCCATGGAGGTCTTCAATCTTTTCCTTTTTCTCTTCTTCCTTTAACTGTATTAATTTCGCCTTAAGCATCTTCATTGCAGTATTTCTGTTGCTTATCTGGGACCTTTCATTTTGGCACTGTACTACGATCCCTGTAGGTATGTGAGTAATCCTGACAGCAGAATCTGTAGTATTTACATATTGACCTCCTGCTCCCCCAGCTCTGAAGGTTTCAATCTTCAAATCTGAAGGGTTGATTTCAACATCGGTTTCTTCATCTAGCTCAGGATATACATCAACACTGGCAAAGGAAGTATGCCTCTTCCCTGCAGCATCAAATGGGGATATCCTTATAAGCCTGTGTACCCCCTTTTCAGATTTTAAATATCCATAGGCATTATATCCCTTTATTAATAGGGTAACAGATTTTATGCCACCTTCTGTATCAGGCAAGATGTCTAAAGTCTCTACCTGAAACCCTTTATTTTCTGCCCATCTTCTATACATTCTTAAAAGCATTTCCGCCCAGTCTTGAGCCTCTAATCCCCCTGCCCCAGAATGTATAGATAAGATAGCGTTATTTTTATCATATTCACCTGATAGAAGAGTATTCAGCTTAAACTTCTCAGCTTTTTTAGATAAATCTTTTATCCCATTTTCTATTTCCTTATATGTTTCATAGTCTTCTTCTTCAATGGCTAAATCTATTAGAATCTCCAAATCTTCTATGTTGGAAATCAAATCATCATATTCTTCTATTTGATTCTTTATAGATTTCATTTCCTGTATAACTTTTTGGGCCTTTGAACTGTCTTGCCAAAATCCCTCTTCACATGTCTTGTTTTCAAGTTCTTTTAGTTTATTTTTCAAATTTTCTATGTCAAAGGGAAACACCCAATTCAACAACTTCATTTTTAATGCCATTTAACTTTTCTCTATATAGATAGATATCCTCCAATATATCACCTCTCCCTTCATCAGCTTACATTTCTTCCGCAGCACTTCTTATATTTCTTACCGCTTCCGCATGGACAAGGGTCGTTTCTTCCTATTTTCTTTTCCTTTCTCACAACTGGCTTATTGCCTTCAGTGTTTCCTGCCATTACAGGTTCAGCGACTTTCTTTCTCTTTATCTTTTCTGGATTGGATACCCTGTATAAGAACTTAACAGTATCTTCCCAAATATTGTGTATCATCCCATTGAACATTTCAAATCCTTCATTTTGATATGCCATAACTGGGTCCTCTTGTCCATACGCCCTAAGGCCTATACCTTGTCTCAATTGGTCCATGGCATCAATATGGTCAATCCATTTGCTGTCTACTACTTGAAGTAATACTACCCTTTCTACTTCCCTAAACCTATCTTCTCCAAATTCAGCTTCTTTTAGTTTATATCTTTCTTCTGCCATTTCCATGATTTTTTCAACTAAGTCTTGAGGAGTGAAATTCTTTATATCCAAAGCAGATATAAACTTATTTATGTTGAATAGCTCAGTTATATACTTTTCTAAGCCATTTAAATCCCATTCTTCTTTATCCATGCTCTGTCCAGTATAAATATTTACTGCTTCTTCTACCAATTTTCTAATGTTATTTTGAATATGGGAGCGGAGGTTCTCTCCTTCCAATACCTTTCTTCTTTCACCATATATTATTTCTCTTTGTTTGTTCATTACATCGTCATATTTTAGCACGTGTTTTCTTATGCTGAAGTTGTTGCCTTCTACTTTCTTTTGAGCATTTTCAATGGCTTTTGTAAGCAAATTATGTTCCAAAGGCTCATCATCAGGCATATTTAAAGTTTCTACTAAATTCATTATTCTTTCTCCGCCAAAGAGCCTCATCAAATCATCTTCTAGGGATACATAGAACCTCGATGAACCTGGGTCCCCTTGCCTACCAGCACGTCCCCTTAACTGATTATCTATACGTCTTGCTTCATGCCTTTCAGTACCAATGATGTGAAGTCCTCCAAGGGCTACTACTTTTTTAGCCTCTTCATCTGTTTGAGCCTTGAACTTCTTATACAAATCCCTGTATACTTTTCTTGCTTCAAGTACTTCTTCATCCTTTATATCTGCAAAGCTGTCTACCAAGGCCAATACTTCATCAGAATAGCCCATCTTTTTCATCTCTTGTTTTGCCAAAAATTCTGGATTGCCACCTAGTAAGATATCTGTACCTCTACCTGCCATATTGGTAGCAATAGTTACAGCGCCTAATCTTCCTGCTTGGGCAATTATTTCAGCTTCCCTTTCATGGTATTTGGCATTTAACACTTCATGGGGTATTCCTTCTTTTTTCAACATCTTGGAGAGCTTTTCAGATTTTTCAATGGAAATAGTACCTACCAGTATAGGCTGGCCAGTACTGTGCCTTTCCTTTATCTCTCTAACTACAGCCCTGAACTTAGCATCTTCAGTTTTATATACAACATCAGGATAGTCTATTCTTATTACAGGCTTGTTGGTTGGTATTTCAACAACATCCATGCCATAGATTTCCCTGAATTCCGATTCTTCGGTCTTTGCTGTACCAGTCATACCTGCAAGCTTTGAATACATTCTGAAATAGTTTTGAAATGTAATAGTTGCTAATGTCTTTGACTCGGACCTTATTTTAAGCTTTTCCTTAGCTTCAATGGCTTGATGCAATCCATCGCTGTATCTTCTGCCATACATGAGCCTTCCAGTAAATTCATCTACTATGATAACTTCACCATCTTTTACTACATAGTCTACATCCCTTTTCATCAAGGTTCTGGCCTTCATGGCATTATTAATGTAATGTGCAATTTCCATATTTTCTATATCTGATAAATTTTCTATTCCAAAAAATGCTTCTGCTTTTGCTGTACCTCTTTCAGTAATAGAGCAGGTTCTATTTTTTTCGTCAACTAAAAAGTCCACATTTTCTTCTTTAATTTCCCTATTGAATGGATCTAATTTATCTTCGTTAGGATTTACTACTCTATAGGTTAGAGTTTGAACGAACTTATCTGCCAGTTCATACATTTCAGTAGATTCATTGCTTGCACCAGAAATAATAAGTGGTGTCCTTGCTTCATCTATCAATATGCTGTCAACTTCGTCAATTATGGCATAGTGAAGCTCCCTTTGCACCATATCTTCCTTGAAAATAACCATGTTATCTCTCAAATAGTCAAACCCAAATTCATTGTTTGTACCATAAGTAATATCGCAGTTATAGGCAGCCTTTCTTTCTTGGCTATTTAGCCCATGTAAAATACATCCCACTGAAAGGCCTAAGAATTCATAGATTTTACCCATCCAATCCCTGTCTCTTTTTGCCAAATAGTCGTTAACCGTTACTATATGGACTCCTTTGCCTGCCAATGCATTTAAATAAGCAGGTAAAGTTGCCACCAAGGTTTTTCCTTCACCTGTCTTCATTTCAGCAATTCTTCCTTGGTGAAGTATAATTCCACCATATAACTGAACCCTAAAATGCTTCATCCCTAAAACTCTTGAAGCAGCTTCCCTAACTACAGCAAAGGCTTCAGGCAACAAATCATCTAATGTTTCACCTTTTTTCAATCTATCTTTAAATTCTAATGTCTTATTTCTCAACTCATCATCAGTTAATTTCTGCATAGCTTCATCAAGAGATTCTATTTTATCTACAAGAGGTGTAATCTTTTTCAATTCTCTTTCGCTATATGAGCCAAATATCTTTTCAAAAAAGCCCACTTAAATTTACCACCTTTCAACTAAATATCTTTTTTCCATTATCATATTATTTTAACATTAATTTAACATCCTTTCAACAAAAAAGCTTCCATGAAATATATTGACAAAACGCATAAAAAACAGGGCTTAATGCCCTGTTATTATATTCCATATTATCTATATTAAAGCTCTGGCTCAATCAATCCGTAATTCCCATCTTTCCTCTTATAAACAACATTTACCCTTTCTGTATCAGAATCTAAGTATACAAAGAAATTATGTCTAAGTAATTCCATTTGCAAAATTGCTTCTTCAGTGGACATGGGCTTCAATCCAAATTTCTTCCTCTTTACCAACTTGGGTTTATCGTATTCATCCTCTTCAACTAAAGGCATAACATTTTCGAATCTTATGGTTTCATTATTTTGATATCTCTTTTGAAGCTTAGTCTTGTACTTTCTTATTTGCCTTTCTAACACATCAACAACCTTATCAATAGAAGCATACATATCATCTGTTGATTCTTCTGCCCTAAGAATAGTGCCTGGTAGGTTTATGGTCACTTCTATAATTTTTCGGTTTTTTTCACAACTAAATGTTACATTTCCTTCAATGTCTTTTTGAAAATATTTGTCCAATTTTCCTAGCTTCTTTGTTGCCACATTTCGAAGTGAATCAGTTATTTCAATATTTTTCCCTGCAAAATTTAATTTCATAAACCCAACTCCTTTCATATAAAAACAGTATATTTATACTGTTTGTAATATATATTACCCTAAATCAAATTTTAATAACAATTATCTAATATTTTTAACAATTAACTACTATTTTAAACTTGTCCTGTGGATAAATTGTTAATCTTTTAATATATATTGTGGGAAACATATGTTGATAGTTCTGTGGATAATGTGAATAAATACCATGAAAATTGTAAATAATTTGTATTTTGAATAATAAATCTGTGGATAACTGGTAGATAAAAATAAGAAGGACACATATTATGCCAATATGTCCTTCCTTTATTTTTAATATTTACTAATTTTTATTTTTTCTCATCCAAAAATACGCTTCCTATATCACCTAATCCATATCCTTTATTAGCTTTTTTTGCCATTCGAATATTTTTAAGCTGAGCTTGAGTTTCTTCTACTTTTGCTTTCATCTTTGCAATATTGTTTTTGTCTAAAATAGATAATGAATTTAATATATTGTTAATTTCACCGATTATGGCTTTTAATTCCTTTACATTTTCATATTTTTCCACAGGAAGCTTTTCAAAGTCATCAATTTTTTCTTCATCTTTAATTTGATTAAATATTGATAGAAACTGGCTGTCAAGTTCATCGACCTTTTCCATGACTTTATCCTTTTCCTTTAATATTTTATCAAGCTCGTCCAATTTTTCTTCTTCAATTATAGTTCCTTGTTTTTGTGTCAAATCCAACAATTCCATTAGGTATTGCTTCTTTCTCATGGAAAGGTCTATCATTCTGTTTATATTTTCATTTATCATAAAAACACCTACTTATTTTGATAAACTTTCAACCTAATTTGCTTTATTACTTCCTTCCATGTGTCCCTCATATCAGATGTTATTTCAAGGGCATCATCTATGGCTTTAATATCTTTCCTTATATTTGCATCTACTAGTCTCTCATAGATGAAATTATATAACTTTCTTAGATTATGGGAAATTTCATAATCCATGTTAAGGGTTGTATTTAATTCCATTATTATATCCTGTGCCCTAATTAATGATGAATGAGCCTTTTCATAATCTTTGTTTTCAATGCTGTATTTAGCAATATTCATGAACCTAATGGCCCCTTCATATAACATAAGGGTTAATTCTTCAGGAGTGGCTGTAAGAACAGTATTTTGTTTATAGGCGTTTAATGCTTCATTTGTCATTTTAAGCCCCCTCAATAATATTTAATTAAAATAATTAGTTACCACTAAATTGTAAAGATAGCCAACTGCTTTGACTGTACATCTTTTGCAGCATAGTTTCCAAGTTAGCAAATTTTTGATAGTATGCTTCTTCTTTTTCAAATAACAACACATTTAAATAGCTAATCCTGTTGTTGAGATTCAATACTTCTCTATCTAAATCAGATATACTGGATTTGCTAGTTACAAAATCAATAAGAATGTTTGATTTTACAGACCTCAACAAATCTGCATCATTTCCTGTGCCTGCCTTGTTTACAATAGATTTTATACCTTCAGTCAAGCTGTCATAAATCCTTGTAAAAATGCCTTTTTCCTTTTCATTATCAGATTCTTTGAATAATAATGCCATTACTTCTTCAGGATTCTTTTCTATGGCTGCCCTTAGCTTGTCTTTGTCTATTTGTAATTTCCCACCAGTTGTTCCATATACATAGGATTTAGTTGTTATTCCTATTTTAAATAAAGCATCATAATCTTTATCTAATCCATCAACTTTTTCGTATAGATTTCGCCTAATGGAAGACAAAGTTCTGGTTAAAATATCATCGCGATTTAACAAGCCTGATTTTGCTTTTTCTTCCCAAAGCTCAATATCTTTATCTTTCATGGCTTGTTTTTCTTCGTCTGATAGAGGATAGTAATTCGAATATCTCTTTTCATTGATTGCTTGGGATATTTTATCGATTAAATCATTGTAGTCATTTATTAATTGTTCTATCTTTTCAATGATTCCATCTACATTGGTGGAAACGCTTATGCTAGTTTTGCCTACAGACTTTAGTTCTATGCTTAGGCCATTAAAATTAATATTATTAGATGAATAATATAAACTTACGCCATTGTAAACAATTTCAGCATTTTGCCCATTAATCTTAGTAAAGCCTTCTCCTCTTAGTTTTTGTAAAAATTCATAACCTGTATCTCCTTCTTCTCCAGAAACCCTTGATAGATTAATTACAGAATTCTCTCCAGTAGCTGTTGATTGTAAGAATAATATTTGATTTTCTTTATCATAGAATGCATAGACATTTGTTTCGCTTTTCTTTGCATTAATTGCTTTAACAACATCATCCATTGTTGAACCATTGACTGTAATAGTTACGTATTCCCCATCTTTTGTCCCTTTTAATCTAAATTTCATTCCATCAACAACATCAGCATCTGTTAGCTTAGCACTTGTTATTGCACCAGATGTTGCCAACTGCTTAACTTCAATATTAAAATTCCCATTCATTGCTTTGCTGGTAACAGTAACACTGGCAACGCTTTCATTAGAAGAAGTTGCTTTCCTTATATAGTCAATGTTAGTGTAAGCATTGCTAAAAGAAAGACCAGTACTTGTAGTCTTAGTTAAACCCATATACTTTTTAGTGTTTATTATGAAGTTTGCAAATGTCTTGTTCATATTAGTATAGGCTTCCTGCTTCCAAAGAGCAAGCTGCTTATTTCGTTCCAGTGAAGTTACCTTTAGCCTTTCTACTCTCATCAATGATTCAACTATGGAATCTGTATCTAAGCCTGAGACATACCCTGTAATCCTTAAAGTATTATTTGTGTTCATTTTATCACCACCTAAATTCTCTTATCTACAAAAATCCCTGCTACTTCCCATATTGCAGCCACTATGTCCAATATCTTTTCTGGAGGGATTTCCCTTATTACTTCTTCAGTATTTACATCTATTACCTTTACCATTATCTGCTTGGTAGCTTCATGAATTGAAAATTCAAATCTCCTATCATATACAGTAAATTTCTTGTTTGCCTTTTCGATTAAATCGATTACTTCCTCTTCTGTAAACTTTCTTTCTTCAGGAATCCATTTTCCCTCTCCAGTTTTCATTTGACCTTGACTAAGTGGCTTTTCTCCCTTTGCTACAACATCATTTTGAATACTCCCATATCTTTGAGTAGATGCATCTAGCACGGTGCTGCCATTTATTGCATCGACCATAATTTTACCCCCTCGTAAAATCTTCTACAGAATATATCGGCTTTGAGGAGATTTTACTTTAATAAATATTAGCTTCCAAAATGGAAGCTAATTTTGTTAATTATAGATTTTTGTCATCAATACTATCTAGCCATTCTTTAATTGGCCCAACTACTTTCTTAATTATTCCATCATTAAATGGGCTTTCCAAATTAGCAATTTTCACTAATTCAAGGAAAGGCTTGCTTCCTCCAGCTTTGCAAAGCCTAATATAATCTTCCCAAGCTGACTTTCTATCTTCATTGAATTTAATCCAGAATTGGAAAGCACATACTTGAGCTAAAGTGTAGTCTATATAATAGAATGGATTTGCAAATATGTGGCCTTGCCTGTACCAATAAGTTCCTTTATCTAAAAATTCTATATCATCATAATCTCTAAATGGAAGGTATTTCTTTTCAAGATATCTCCATTTGTTCTTCCTATCTTCAGGAGTTGCTTCTGGATTTTCATATACAAAGTGTTGAAATTCATCAACTAGAACTCCATAAGGTATAAAGCATACTGCATCTGTTAAATGGCTATATCTATACTTATCTGCATCTTCTTTAAAAAACAATTCCATCCATGGCCATGTAATAAATTCCATACTCATAGAGTGGATTTCACAAGCCTCTAAAGTTGGAAATTGATATTCAGGCAACTCATATCCCATGCTTAAATAGGATTGGAAAGCATGGCCTGCTTCATGGGTTAAAACATCTACATCACCAGAAGTACCATTGAAGTTTGAAAAAATAAATGGAGATTTATAATCAGGTATTACAGTACAATATCCACCAGCCATTTTACCTTTTTTAGATAATAGGTCTAATAATTCCCTTTCTACCATGAAGGTAAAGAATTCATCTGTTTCAGGAGATAATTCCTTATACATCCTCTTACCATTTTCTAATATCCATTCTGGATCGCCCTTTGGGGTAGCATTTCCTGTTAAAAATTGAAGCCCTTCATCATAATATTTTAATTCTTTTAATCCAAGCCTTTTTCTTTGCCTATCCATTAGCTCAGCTACTAAAGGAACTAAATCTTCTAATACTTGGTCCCTAAAGTTAGCAACCATTAATGGATTGTAATCTGACCTTGATAATCTCTTATATCCCATTTCTACAAAATTAGAATATCCCAATTTCTTAGCCATTTTATCCCTTACTTTAACCAATTCATCATAGATTCTATCAAATTCAGCTTCATTTTCTTCAAAGAACTTAGTTAAAGCTTCTGCTGCTCTCTTTCTCATACTCCTATCTTTAGATTCCATGAAAGGCCTCATTTGACTTAAGTTTCTTATTTCGCCTTCAAATGGAATTTTAGCTGAAGCTATTAATTTATCATATTCTGTAACTAATTTGTTTTCCTTCACTAAATCATCAATTATTTCTTCAGAGAAAACTTCTAGCTGCATTTCTGCAATATTGAAAATTTGAGTTCCCCATTCTCTTTCTAATTCATCTCTAAACTTAGAATTAACCAATTCTTTATAAAATTTAGAAACCAAATTATCATACTTAGGCCTATTTTCATCTATAAAATCATTTTCCTTAGAATAGAATTCATCTTCAGTATTGATAGAATGTCTAATATATACTAAAGTAGCCATTGTTTCAAAATAACTTCTCAATCTATTTATTCCTTTTAAAGCTTCGTTTTGCTCATCATAGCTTTTTGCTTCCCTAAACTTTTCAAGCAATAAATTAAACTCATCAGTAAGCTTATCCATATCTGGCCTTTCATATTTATAATCCTTAAATTTTAGCATAATAAACCCCCATTCTTACATTTATTTAATTCTATATTATCAAAACAATCTAAAAAATAGTAGATGTTTTAATCTTATGGGCCTTTAAATTTTATGCATAAAAAATCATAACAAAATATATTTATTAAATAAAAATATTAGTTATAAAACTAACTATTTTGTATTTTTTCCCAAATGCACATTCATGTTGACAGAATATAACATATTTTTTATAATAACTTTAATGAGTTGTCAGTTTAATGTGATATCACTTTAAATCGTTATCCATTAATGCACAAAGGATTTATCTAATCATTTAATCATTTAGGCTTTTTAAAACCTTTTCTTTTACTTACACTATCAACTCCCCGTATGGGAGTTATATATACAAACAACATTTAAAAGGGGGAAGATTTTATATGAAAAAACTAATAGCATTAATCCTTGTAGGTATTCTAGTACTTAGTTTATCTGCATGTAGTAATCAATCTACTACATCTACATCATCAGAAAAGCCAAAATATAAGATAGGTATTGTAACTGGTACCGTATCCCAAGGAGAAGAAGAGTTTAGAGCAGGGGAAAGAATGGTTCAAAAATATGGCGATATGATTAAACATGTTACTTATCCTGACAGATTCTCTCAAGAAGTAGAAACAACTATTGCTCAAGTTACATCATTGGCAGCAGACCCAGATGTTAAGGCAATAGTTTTCGTTCAAGCTGTACCAGGTGCAGCTGCAGCAATAGATAAGGTTAAAGAAACTAGACCAGACATCTTGTTCATCCTTGGTGTACCACATGAAGATCCAGCAGTAGTAGCTTCTCGTGCAGACATAGTATTAGAACTAGACCAATTGCAACGTGGTGTATCAATAATCGAAAAAGCTAAGGAAATGGGAGCCAAGACATTTGTGCACTACTCATTCCCAAGACATATGTCAATGGAACTACTAGCAGCTAGAAGAGATATCTTCAAAGAAACTTGTGAAAAATATGGAATTAAATTCGTTGAAGTTGACGCACCAGACCCAACATCCGATGCTGGAGTTACTGGTACTCAACAATTCATCCTTGAAGATATTCCAAGAGAAATTGAAAAATATGGCAAAGATACAGCATTCTTCGGTACAAACTGTGCTATGCAAGAGCCTATGATTAAACAAACCCTAGAATATGGCGGAATTTATCCAGAACAATGCTGTCCATCACCATACCACGGTTATCCAGGAGCTTTAGGTATTGAAATTCCAGAAGATAAAGCAGGAGATGTAGATTACCTAATTGGACAAATTAAGGCTAAGGTTGCTGAAAAGAACGGAACTGGCAGATTCTCAACATGGAATAAACCAGCTAACGCTGCCATGATTGAAGCTGGTGTTCAATATGCTATAGAATACCTAGAAGGCAAAATCGACAGATTCGATAAAGATGCTATGGAAAGGATTATGAAGGAAGTTACTAACGACACTAAGAATGAAGTTGTAATGAAATCATACAGTGAAGACACTCCAAACTTCTTAGTATTTGTATTAGGTTCAGAAATATTCTAAAGTATAAAGATTGACATAATTAGATGTTTCTAAATATAAGGAGTCGTTTCACGACTCCTTATATTTAGTCAAAGGAGGTTAGCTTATGGATTTGCTTCAAATGAAGGACATCTCAAAATTCTTTGGTGAAAATCAGGTACTAAATAAGGTTTCACTAACTATCAAGCAGGGAGAAATACATGGCCTTGTTGGAGAAAATGGCGCTGGCAAATCTACATTGATGAACATATTATTTGGAATGCCAGTAATACACAATACTGGCGGATATGAGGGAGAAATATTCTTTGACGGGCAGCCATATAACCCAAAAAGCCCTATGGAAGCAATGGAAAAAGGTATAGGAATGGTACATCAGGAATTTATGCTTATTCCTGGTTTTACCATTACAGAAAACATTAAATTAAATAGGGAAAACACAAAGCCTTCGCTATTTTCTAAGATATTTGGCCCAAAGTTGGAGAAGTTAGATATTGCCAAAATGCGTGAAGATGCAAAAGCTGCATTGAAAAAATTAAGCATGAATATAGATGAATTTCTACCTGTGGCAGGCCTTCCTGTTGGGTATATGCAATTTATTGAAATTGCAAGGGAAATAGATAAATCTAATTTAAAACTTTTAATTCTAGACGAACCTACAGCAGTTCTTACAGAATCAGAAGCAGACCACTTTTTAAAAGTTATAAAAACCCTTGCATCATCAGGTATATCAATTCTATTCATAACCCACAGGTTGGAGGAAATTAAGAAAGTAACAGACAATATTACCATCTTGAGAGATGGATGCTTAGTAAAATCCGTAGCAACAAAGGACATAGAAATACCAGAAATTGCAAAACTAATGGTTGGCAGGGAAATTGAAACATCATCAGCTAACAGAAGAAAAATCAACACTGAAGAAAAGCCATACCTTGAAATAAAAGACCTTTATGTTGACATGCCCGGTGAAAGGGTAAAAGGAGTAAATTTAAAGGTATATAAAGGTGAAATTCTAGGAATAGGCGGTTTAGCAGGCCATGGAAAAATAGGCATTGCTAACGGAATTATGGGACTATATCCTACAAAAGGCACCATATTAAAAGACGGAGAAGAATTGCCACTAAACAATCCAAGGGAAATGCTAAAGCACTCTATAGCATTCTTATCTGAAGACAGAAAAGGCGTTGGGCTATTGTTGGACGAACCCATCGATTTCAACATTGCATTTACAGCTCTAGAAATAAAGGAAGAATTTATAAAGAAAATTGGCCCATTAAAGATAGTAGATAACAAGAAAATAAAGGACCATGCAGAAAAGATGATTGAATCCTTAGACATAAGATGCACAGGCCCAGAACAACGGGTAGGTGAATTATCCGGCGGTAATCAGCAAAAAGTATGTATCGCCAGAGCCCTTACCTTAAATCCAGATATCCTATTGGTATCAGAGCCTACTAGAGGAATAGATATAGGAGCCAAAAAGTTAGTGCTTGATACTCTAGTTAAACTCAACAGAGAACATAATATGACTATAATAATGACATCAAGCGAATTGGCAGAACTAAGGCAAGTAGCTGATAGGATTGCCATAATAGCAGAAGGCAGAGTACAGGCAATTCTTCCACCTGATGCATCAGACGAAGAATTTGGATTGGCCATGGCAGGGCATGAAAAAGAAAAGGTGGTGAACTAAATGGACTTAAAGAAAATATACAGAAAAATAGGTTTTCCAAGACTGATAATATCAACCTTTTTAGTTTTATTATTGATTATTGCAACTGCGTTGAAAATTCCAATGTCAGGAATAGTACAAGATATACTTACTAGGTTTGGCATGAACGCAGTTTTAGTTCTTGCAATGGTACCTTCAATCCAATGCGGTGTAGGAATTAATTTCAACCTTCCACTAGGCGTTATTTTTGGACTTATTGGTGCATTAGTAAGTATGGAATTTGGCCTTAAAAGCTGGACTGGATTCTTTGTTGCAATATTAATTGCAGTCCCTCTTTCAACAATTGCTGGAATCTTATATGGATTAATGTTAAACAAAGTTAAAGGGCAAGAAATGACTGTAGGTAATTACTTTGGATATTCGATTGTATCCTTTATGTGTATTTTCTGGCTAATAGCCCCATTTAAGAACCCAGAAATGACTTGGGCTATTGGAGGAAGTGGTCTAAGAGTTACTCTATCAATGGCATCTACAATAGGCGGAGTTTTAGACAACGCTTTTAGATTTGAAGTATATCCTAGCTGGATGCCAAAATGGCTAGTAAGCTTTTTAGAAATAGTTCCATTAGGATTAATCCTTACATTTGCAGTATTGGCAGCAATTGTATGGATATTTTCCAAGACTAAACTAGGCACTTCAATGAGGGTAGCTGGAAGTTCCTTCAAATTCGCTAGCTCCAATGGTGTAAATGTAGATAAATATAGAATTCTAGGCATTACCTTATCGACAGTATTGGCTGCAATTGGAATTATAATATACAGCCAATCCTTTGGATTCGTACAATTGTATAACGCTCCTTTATATGTAGCTCTCCCTGCAGCTGCATCTATCTTAATAGGTGGAGCCAGCTTAAGAAAAGCAAAGATAATCCATGTAATCATAGGTACTTTCCTATTCCAAGGGCTATTAGTTGTTGCACTGCCAGTAATCAATATACTATCTGAAGGAAGTATGGCAGAAATAATTAGAATTGTAATAAGTAATGGCATAATCCTCTATGCCCTAACAAGAAAAGAAGGTGAGACTGCATGATAGTTCCAATAGTGTTCTTATTGCTCAGCGTAATTGGATTTTTCCTATCAGGGCTGCCCTTTAATTTCGTAGTTAACGAAATGGTATTTAGGCTTTCAAGAAACTTAATATTAGTCATGTCCTTAATTGTACCAGTAATTACAGGTATGGGGCTCAACTTTGGTATTGTATTAGGAGCCATGGCTGGACAAATAGGGCTGATTTTCATAGTCAACTATAAAATAGGAGGCATATTAGGTGTATTAGTGGCAGTACTTGTATCCACTCCCATAGCCATATTATTAGGGTACCTCACAGGAAAGGTATTAAACAAAGCAAAAGGAAAAGAAATGATAACATCCATGATTTTAGGCTTCTTTGCCAACGGTATATATCAGTTAGTATTTATCCTATTAGCTGGAAAAATTATACCAATTAAAAATAAAGATATGTTGATGTCTACTGGCGTAGGATTAAAAAATACCATCGATTTAAATATCATCAGGAAATCCTTGGATAACTTGTTATTTGGGAAAATTACACCACTACCAATAATGACTTTAATAATTACAGCACTACTATTTGTAGGCTTATATTTCCTACTTAAGACTAAACTTGGCCAAGAAATGAGGGCAGTTGGGCAAAGCATGTATATAGCAGGCGTTTCCGGAATAAATGTTGATAAAACTAGAATTATTGCCATAATAATTTCCACAGTATTGGCTGCATGGGGACAAATAGTATATCTACAAAATATGGGTACCTTAAGCACCTATACAAACCATGAACAAGTTGGGCTATTTGCAGTAGCTTCCCTATTAATTGGAGGAGCAGGCGTTGATAAAGCTTCATGGAAGGAAGCATTAATTGGTACATTCCTATTCCACCTATTATTTATCGTATCTCCACAAGCAGGGCAAAACTTAATGGGCAATGCCCAAATAGGTGAATACTTTAGAGTATTTATAGCCTATGGAGTAATAGGCTTGGCACTTCTACTACATGCCTGGGAAAAGGCTAAAAATACAGCAAGCATCAAAAACTAACATTAAATAGCTAAAAGCAAATAGCTTGTAAAAGCATCAAAGTGCCCATCTCAATAATATGGGTGCTTTGATGCTTTTTTTTGTTTTTATATATACAAATTTATCTTTAATGGTATATAATAAAACAACAGGAATTATTTTAATTGAGGAGGAAATATGCAAAATTTGACATATAAGGAAATACAAAAAATAGAAATGTCAGCAACAGAAAAACTGTTAAACTATATATCCGATAAGATACAAAAGGAAGAGATTCCATTAGATAATATTGAATTTTACTATCCTGATTTCAGTGAAAACAAATATAGGCTAGCCTTTAATGTGTGGTTAAGCATAGATTATATAGATGAAGATGGAAAAACTTTCATAGAAAAATTATTAGAAGATAAATCTGTAAAACTTACTCCTGAGGAAAGGCAGTTGTTAGCTGAAAGAAATAAATCAATCTTATCCCTTCATCAAATACTTTCAATAGATGGGGAGTTCATAAAGGCTTTGGACCTTTTAAAAAATGAAACCTATGACCTTTGGGAACCAGAGCTTTCCAGAGTCTTTTCTGCTGGAGACTATATATTTGCAAGGACAGGAAGACTGTTTGGCAATATGTCCTTTGTTGGTGATATCAGCTATCTTCCACCATCTATGAAGGATATTTTTTTAGAAGAAGTTTTCATTGATTTTAACAGGGTTAGGTCAAAATATCCTAATCTAACCATTAAAGAATATTTAAAAAAGTACACCATAAACCTTTATAAAATCTACACCGACTGCATTTTTCAAGCAATAGAAGTGGACGACGACATAATAGCCACACTTCACGACGAAATAGACGAGTTTGAAGCCTATCTCGAGATAAAAAATCAAGGAGTTAATATAAAGAAGCACCTTTCTAATTTAATGGAATTCTTTGAATATTATTTAGTCGACGAAAACCTAACTCTCTATGACTGTAACTTGATAGATTTCAACCTATTTTTCCAAGATGCCATAGAAAATGGATTTATAACATCTCAAGAGGATTTAAACTCATATATATCTACTTTTAAGGACTTTCTAAAATTTTTAAGCAGCAAGGATGAAAGCTACAAGGAAGCATATAAGGAGATATTAAATATTAGCAAGAGAAGATTTGAATTGATGAATAAATTAAATACTGCAAACTTTCCATTTAAAATAAACAAAGGGATTTCAAACATCGTAGTGGAATCACTAAACAAGGAAGCCATTGCTTTCCTCATGGATTATGATAAGTTTCTATTATATGTTTTTGACAAGCCATTGGACTTAACTAAGAAGAATAAATATATAAGAAAACATAATCTATTTGAGATAAACGACATGCTTGAAAATGCAATGGATGTAAATAAAAAGTCAATCACACAAAAGGATTTTACAATAATAGATTTATTCTATAGATTTTCATTGTCTTTTAACATACTTGTTATAGAAAACGATACACTAAAATTTACTGAAAACGCAAGCAGCTACTTGAAGCTAAAGGATGAGGATAAATACACTTTATTTATCCAATATATTTTAAGCAATGAATTCTTAAAAGGTGCAGTTGCAGTTGACAGTGTAAATATATTAGAAATTATAAAAAGAAATTTAATAGATGTGCTATATTCATTGAAAATAGATAAAAGGTATGATATGGGCAAATTAATGAAGATGCTTATTGATTCGCCTAAGTTCATATTCAGATTATGTGATTATTTAAACTGCTTAGGAATAATCAACTGCATCTATTATCCTTACTATGAACTTTCAATTACACCATTAGGGAAAAAGCTGGCAGAATATCTAAAATTTGCAGATGAAAACAAAAAGCAGTGTAATTTAATTAAACTAGAACTGCACAAAAAAAACTAACAGGGTAGGATTTACTACCCTGTTTTATCTTATCTAGCTATCTTCTTTAGAAAGTATGTTGTTTATCATTTCCACTAAATCCTTATATTGCTCTCTTTCTTCAAACCTAATGTGAAACAGTAGAGCTTTTAGTGAATCAGTTTCTCCAGTCAAGTCATAGAGCTTTATGGCATAATCAACAGACTTTCTTATATCCTTTTTGCCTTCATCCCAGTTTACCATGTAGATTCTTGAAAGATATCTAAGAGCTTCAATATTGTTATTGTCTTCCATTAAAAGGTTTTCATAATAGGAAATAGCTTCTTCGTATTTCTCATCTAAAATCAATTTTTCACCATAAGTGAAATCCCCATATTCTATTTTTATACTTGGAACATTCTCATAATATGTGGCAAGGGGAATGCTGCTGTTTAACTTATTGCCATTCCTATCGTAGGCATTAACTATAATAGGAATCTCCATCCCTCTATGAAAATATCCAATTATGAAATAAGGATTTATCAATTTATCACCAGAATATAATATTTTTCCCAAAAGGGATTCTTCATTATTAAGTATGTCCAAATCAAATACTGCTTTAGTATCCCTTATCTCGTATTCTCGATTTTCATCTTTTATCCAAAATGTCATAATATTATTCCTTTTATCCTCAGGATTTTCAAAGGCAACAGAATTGACAATGTAATAATCTGCCCCTTCTACTTCTTCCCATTCTACTATAAATTTGTTATCCTCAACTATTTCTCCTGGTTTAGGACTGATTATTCTCATAGGAGTTGTAAACTCAAAATTAAATTCCATATCTCCATCTACCTTAATAGACCTAATATTTTTATCTAAATATACTTTATCAAACAATAATGGATAACCTATGCCAATACCTATGTTATATTCTCCATCCTTAATACCTATGGTTTCAAAATATCCATTTTCATCAGTAATTGCAACAAAGTTATTGTACGGAAAAGAAATACCTTCATAGGTATATTGAATATATACTTCTATAAAAGGGATGCCTACTCCATCGACTGTTACTCTTCCTTTAATTCTATTCTGCCCACTAAAAAACTTTAATTCACTTAACCAATATAATCTGTCATAAGGAACAGGTGTGCCAAAAAAGCTAAAATCAGTACCCCATCTAATATCCTGTGCTTCCTTATAATAACCTTCAACTTTTTCGAAATCCTCCCTAGCAAATGCAATATGTCCTTTTAGAAAATAATAAATGTAATCCAAATCCCTTATTCCCATAGTATAATCCGTAAGGATTCTTTCTGCTTCATCATATTTTCTGTTTACAAAATAAACATATCCATCATATAAAATAGAGATTCTTTTTATCTCCTCATTATCATGTTCCTTTCCCCATGCAATCCATTTCTTTAGCTCTTTACTATTGCTAGAATATATATAAGTATCAAGAATATTTTTATAGGCGTTTGAGTAATATTTGCTTTTTGGATAATCCTCAATTATCCTCTTATTAATTTCTACAACTTTACTAACAGCATCTTTATCTATTACACTACCTCCCTGTTTTTGATCAAGAAAAATAAAATATCTAATGTAATTATTCATCAAGCACTTGGATCTTTTATACAAAGCCTCGTCCTTTCTTAATCCAAAAGGATACTTTATATAATAATCATAAAACTTTTCTGCTTTATTCATACGATATTTATTTATATAATGATTTCCCAGTTCCATACTTATTGATGGCACTATGAATATTATGAAAAATAATATTCCAATTATTATCTTAATAAGAGTTTTAACCTTTACTCTTACCTTAATCATTATCCCTTAAACCCCTTTCAACTCTTACTATTACTTCAGATGAGCCAATATCTATTATATCTATATCCTCATTTTTAAATATGTCCTTTGGAAAAGCTGAAATTAATAATACCAAAACAAATACTGCTACTACAGGTACCAATGGTATTTCTATTTCTTTATTTAAAAACTCATTTATTTTTTCCTTTATACTCTTCTTCCTATACTTAAGAATCCCATCCCTTAACTCTTGAGAAAGCTCTATATTTTTCGCTTCTTCTTCGAAAATTAACTTTATCTCACTGCCAAGCCTATCCCTATTCACTTAACTCTCCTCCCTTCTCTATTGCCTTCTTAAGTAATGTTCTTCCCCTGCTTAGCCTGCTTTTTATAGTCCCTTCCTTTTCATTTAAAATCTTAGAAATTTCCTTTATGGATAGTTCTTCATAGTAAAACAGTATTAAGACTTCTCTATATAAATCATCAAGGTTTTTCAATTCCTTTCGCAAAATATCCCTATCTATTGATTCAATTACAGTATCTTCAACCTTTTCATCGCTTTCCGCTATGCTTTCAAAAAGAGCAGTATCCTTTCCAGCCTTTAGCCTATCTCTGCATAAATTTAAAGCTATCTGATATATCCAAGTATAAATAGAGCTGTTTTCCTTAAATGAATCTATCTGCCTAAATAGCCTAAAGAAGGTCTCCTGTACAACATCCTCTGTCTCATGCCTATCTTTCAGTATGAGATAGCAAGTCTTTAAAAGCCTATTTCCATAGAGGTTTATAACTTCAACATAGGCTTCTTCATGTCCCTTTTTAAGTCTTTTTACTAAATCTTTTTCTTTATTTAATTCCACCCCGTACCCTCCTTTATCATTTAGACGAAAAAAACAAAAAAAGGTTGCAGTAAGTTATGCTTATTTAACTTGTTGGTATAAATAGTATATAATAAAAGTTAGGGTTGCGAATAATACAATTTAAAAATCCATAAATAAGTAAAATTAATGAATAAATTGAGTTAATCACAGCTATGGTCTTACCTTGGATTCGCTTATTAATTTACACAGCTAATTGTGAACTGTGAATTAAAAAGGGGGAATAAATTTTGGAAAATTTAAAATTGGATGATTTTACGAAGTATAAGTTTTTGTCAGGAATAAGGTTTTCTCCAGATGGCAAAAAGACAGGCTTTGTGCTACATCAAATGGATGTAGAAGAAAACAAGTATTTATCAAATATCTATGTCTACAATGAAGAAAACAATTCCTGTACTAAAATGACATCCCTTGACGAAGAAAGGAGTTTCATCTGGAAAGATAACGACACTATTATTTTCCCAGCCATAAGGGGAAAGAAGGATAAAGAAAGAAAGGAAAAGCAAGAAGAATTCACATCATTTTATGAAATAAACATCCATGGAGGAGAAGCAAACAAGGTTTTTGAAATCCCTCTAAATGTAAGAAGCATAGATTTCATCGATGAAGAAAACCTTTTAGTAATAGCTTCTTTTGATTTAAACAAGCCTAAATTAGACGAACTTCCACAAGAAGAAAAGGAAAAGGCACTAAAGAAAATGGAAGAAGAAAAGGACTATGAGGTACTGGACGAAATCCCATTCTGGGCTAATGGTGCAGGTTTCACCAATAAAAAGAGGGATAGGCTTTATATATATAATTTAAAGGATAAGAAACTAACCACAATAACTGATGAATTTACAAATGTAGAAAGTGCAAGGCTTAACAGGGAAAAAACTAAAATAATTGTCATAACCAATTCCTTCACAGATAAAATGCCAATTAAATCTGATTTGTATATATATGACATTAAAGAAGGAACCTTTGAAAAATTAACCCATGAAGAAGTATTTAACTATTCATACGCTGACTTTCTAGGAGACAAGATTATCTTTGCAGGACATGATATGAAATCCTATGGCATTAACGAGAATCCCCATTTCTATACAATGGATTTAGATGGAAGAAATGTAGAGAGAATTACTGATGAAAGTTTCGACTGCAGCTTGTGGAATTCCGTTGGCTCCGACTGCAGATTTGGAGGAAGCAGGTCCATGGTTGTAGACGGGGATTATCTATACTTCGTTACTACAGAAGGATACAACTCATATATCAATAGGATAGACATAAATGGCAATATTGAAAAATTAACCGGAGACAATGGCTCCATAGATGGATTTGATGTAGTAGATGGAAAAATAAACTTTATTGGATTAAGAGGCTTAAGGCTACAAGAACTTTATGCTCTAAAAAATAAAGAAGAAATTCAGCTCACTACATTCAATGAATGGGTAATTAAAGAAAAGAAACTATCTAAGCCAGAACACATAACCTTTGAAAACGATGGAGTTACTATTGATGGCTGGATAATGAAGCCTGTTGATTTTGAAGAAGGAAAGAAATATCCTGCTATATTGGATATCCACGGAGGTCCAAAAACAGTTTATGGCGAAGTTTTCTACCATGAAATGCAGTACTGGGCAAACTGCGGATATGCTGTATTCTTCTGCAATCCAAGAGGAAGTGATGGAAAAGGCAATAAATTTGCAGATATAAGGGGCAAATATGGAACTATCGACTATGATGACATCATGAAATTTACAGATATTGTTTTAGAGAAATATCCATTTATAGACAGGGACAATATAGGCGTTACTGGTGGCTCCTATGGCGGATTTATGACTAACTGGATAATAGGCCATACCAATAGATTTAAAGCAGCAGCATCTCAAAGGTCTATTTCCAACTGGATTTCCAAATTTGGAACAACAGATATAGGATACTACTTCGTTGAAGACCAACAAGCTGCAACACCTTGGTCCGATTTTGAAAAACTCTGGTTCCATTCTCCTATGAAATATGCAGATAAAGTAACTACACCAACGCTGTTCATCCATTCAGAAGAAGACTACCGCTGCTGGTTGGCTGAAGGCATTCAAATGTTTACATCCCTAAAATACCATGGAGTTGAAGCAAGGCTTGTAATGTTCAGAGGAGAAAACCACGAACTAAGCCGTTCTGGAAAGCCTAAACACAGAATAAGAAGGCTTGAAGAAATAACAAACTGGTTTAATAAGCATCTAAAAAAATAACTGGCTCTTTTGCCAGTTATTTTATTTTTCCACTCATAATTTTAGTAAAGTAGCATATATGTGGTAAAATATGTATAAATTTATAACTGGAGGTGTTTTCCTTGAAATGGATAAGAAATCACAATAACAAATATGCAAAATTCTTGAAGCAGCTAATATACCGAATAAGGGAAGACAATGTAACAGCCATTGGTGCACAGCTGTCCTACTTTCTAGTACTGTCCCTTTTCCCTTTTATTATCTTCTTTCTAAATATATTAAGCTTTACTCCCATTGCAAGAGAAGATGTACTACATAATATAATTATTCTCGTACCAGTTGACCTCCAAAGATTAGTAAGCACAATATTAATAGAAACAATAACTACAAGCAACGCATCGCTTTTATCTTTAAGTGCTATAACAGGTATTTGGGCTGCATCAAAGGGTATTATGGCACTAATTCGAGTGTTAAATAAAGCCTATGATGTAGAAGAAACTAGAGCTTATCTCGAATTAAGGCTTGTCGCAATAATATTTACTTTAGCACTTTTAGCCCTTTTAGCCATTGTTCTCCTTACACTGGTATTCGGTGAAGTTTTAGGAAATAGATTATTTGAATTCCTAGGCATTGCACAAAATTTCATATCATTTTGGGAATACTTTAGAATTCTCATTTCATTATTCTCTATGATATTCATTTTCACACTAATGTATAGATATATACCATCTATAAAAAATGGCAATAAAATCAGCTTTAAACATGCCTTCCCCGGTGCAGTCTTTTCCACCGTCGGATGGATTGTAACATCTTCTATCTTTTCCTACTATGTAAATAACTTTGTGAACTACAGCAAAACCTATGGAAGCCTAGGCGGTATAGTAATCCTCTTAATTTGGATTTATTTAAGCAGTATTATAGTTATCCTTGGTGGCGAAATAAATGCCACATTGAGGTCAATTAATAAATAAAAGGCATATCTGCTAAATAACAAATATGCCTTGAAATTTCTTTAATTCATCAATCTAATGAAATAAAATAATCTACAAAATCTTCTAATGAAACAATGCCTACAACTTTATCTTCTTCTATAACTGGCAATGCAACAACATTCGTATCTCTAAGCCTTTTTGCTACAACTTTTATATCTTCACTGGCATAAGCTTTCACAACATCTTTTGTCATAACCCATTCTACAGGGCAGGATTTATAATGACCAGGGTCAATTAAAAACCTATAAATATCACTTCTAACCACTATCCCAACTAAATTCCCATTTTTGTCTAACACAGGCATTCCATTTATATTTTCTCTGTGCATAATCTCCAAAGCTTTGCCTATAGTTTCCTCAGGAGTCACTGATATTACTGGCGATTTCATAATTCCCCTGACTTCCATAGTTCATCCCCCTTTGATTTTTTAATCCTTATTTTCATAATACTACATTTTATTAGTCGATTATATAGGGTGAAATACCTAGTTTGTCAAAAGATGTCCATTTACTATGAAGCTTATACAAAAAATTCAATTTCAAAGTCAATATCTGTCACATAAAATAGTGCACTTTTAAACAATTTCATATACCTTCCTTCGAGGATAACTTTATGAAATTCGCTTTCTACTCCTAATTTTATCTTGTTGCCTTTTACCTCAACTGGTACTATGTTTTTAATCCATGTATTATATGATACTTCATTTAGTTCCACTCTTATTAATTCACAAGCTTTATCCCATATTTTCTTAGCATCAGGATTAGCTAGATAATTTTTCTTCTCATCCTTTTTAAGTCTTCTTTTAATTAAATCAAGTATTATGTCAAGTGAATCCTCATCAAGCTGGTCCAATAAAGAATTAATTTCTTCCTTTTTATTTTTCATAATATCACCTTTTAAGGAATTCCTTTTAAAGATATTATATCATAAGGATTGCCAATTTCTGCTATATTGAACTATAAACATTAAAAAATAAAATCCATACCTGTTAAGATATGGATTTTTAGCTATTTTCTATAATTGCCTTAATTGCCAATATAAGAGCCTCTTTAATGTTATCCAAACTCATACTCGGGGTGTTTCTTTTGTTTACTACCTGCTTTGGCAAATATGGAACATGTATAAAGCCACCTTTTATATGGGGATATTTCTTATCTATCAAATATAACAATCCATACATAATATGATTGCATACAAAGGTGCCTGCACTGTTGGAAATACTTGCAGGTATCCCAGCTTCTTTGATTTTTTCAACCAAAGCTTTTATTGGTAAATTGGAAAAATAAGCATTTTCTCCATCTTCAAATATAATTTCATCAACTGGCTGATTTCCTTCATTATCC
>DATCJO010000164.1:0-15160 GCA_036562765.1 Tissierellaceae bacterium
AAATGGTAATGCCAGGAGACAATGCAAGATTTACAATAGAATTAATCACACCAATAGCAATGGAAGAAGGATTAAGATTTGCTATTCGTGAAGGTGGAAGGACAGTAGGAGCAGGAGTTGTAAGTAAGATACTTGAATAATTTAAGCTGATTATAGAATTTAAAAAGACTAGGTCTTTTGGCCTAGTTTTTTTTCTGGAAAAGAATTAACTTAACAAGAATTTTTTTACATCTATAGGAAATTATATATAGCGGAAAGTTTATAAAAATAAAAAAATGCTAAATAATAGAATTTTTATTGACATAATTTTTAAATTATGATAGTTTATATTAGTAACGTTGTATATGGTGGGATATTGTGCCCGAACAACTGGCTAGCATATATATATGTTATTCGTAGGAGGTGTTTTGGATGAGTGATATGATTACATTGGCATGTACACAATGCAAACAAAGAAATTATGTTACTACAAAAAATAAGAAGAAACATACTGAAAGGCTTGAATTGAAGAAATATTGTAAATTCTGTAAAACTCATACCGTTCACAGAGAAACAAAATAGAAATTATAATTAAGTAAGGATGTGAGTGTTATGGCTGCACCAACTGAAACTAAAAAAGGAAAGTTAGCTTCATACTTTAGAGGCGTAAGAGCTGAAATGAAAAAAGTTATATGGTTAAATAAAAAGGAATTAATAAATTATACTGCAGTTGTAATAGTAATTAGTGCCATTGTAGCTTTAACCGTATGGGTAATAGATTTGTTGATTAATGGTGGATTAAGCCTTATTATTTAGTATAAGGAGGGGAAGGGCTTTTGCCCCAAGACATGACGGAAAAAAGTAGAGAAGAAAGGGCCAAAGAGGCTAAATGGTATGTGGTCCATACTTACTCAGGTCACGAAAACAAGGTTAAGGCTAATCTTGAGAAATTAGTAGAAAATAGAGGTTTTAAAGATGACATTTTTGAAGTTGTGGTACCAACAGAAGAATATGTAGATAATAAAAGCGGAAAAAAGAAAGTTAAAGAAAGAAAGCTTTTTCCAGGATATGTTCTAGTAAAGATGATTGTTAACGATGAATCATGGTACTTAGTTAGAAATACAAGAGGAGTTACAGGATTTGTTGGTCCTGCTTCAAAGCCAGTACCATTGACAGATAGTGAAGTTAAGGCTTTAGGAGTTAAAGACACTCAAGTGCCAAGCATTGACTTAAATGTTAAGGATGTTGTAAGAGTAACTCAAGGACCATTTGAAAACTTCATGGGTACTGTAGACAGCATAAATATGGAAAAGAGAAAAGTCAAAGTGTATGTTTCTATGTTTGGTAGGGAAACTTTAGTAGAATTGGATTTTGACCAAGTTGAAAAGGTATAATTGTAGTTTATAAAAGCAAATAATTGCTTTTTATATAAATTTATCAATTAATTAAATTATTATTAGTTATTAGTTATTCACTATTAGTTATTCATTAATTTAGTGGGAGGGTTATCCCGCCAAACCACAAAGCATATGAGGAGGTGGAAGTTATGGCAAAGAAAGTAATGGCTGTAGTAAAATTACAAATACCAGCTGGTAAAGCTACTCCTGCACCACCTGTAGGAACTGCATTGGGTCCTCATGGTGTTAACATAATGCAATTTACTAAAGAATTTAATGCAAGGACTGCAGACCAAGCAGGAATGATAATACCAGTTGTTCTTACTGTTTATCAAGATAGATCATTCTCATTCATCACAAAGACCCCTCCAGCCGCAGTTTTAATTAAAAAGGCTGTAGGTATAGAATCAGGTTCAGGTGAACCTAATAAGAAAAAAGTAGGTAAGATTTCAAGAGCTAAGATAAAAGAAATAGCTGAATTGAAGATGCCCGACTTAAATGCTGCGTCTTTGGAAGCAGCTATGAGCATGATAGAAGGTACTGCTAAGAGTATGGGCGTTGTAGTTGAAGATTAAAATAAAGTGGGAGGATATTCCGCTATAACCACAAGGAGGTAGAATGTAATGCCAAAGAGAGGTAAAAAGTATCAAGAAAGCTTAAAGTTAATAGACAGAACAAAACAATATGATGTAGATGAAGCAATTGAATTAATGCTTCAAACAGCAAAAGCTAATTTTGATGAAACTGTTGATTTATCCGTAAGACTTGGTGTAGACCCAAGACATGCAGACCAACAAGTTAGAGGTGCAGTAGTTTTACCACATGGTACAGGTAAAACAAAGAAAGTGCTTGTAATAGCTAAAGGCGATAAAATTAAAGAAGCAGAAGAAGCAGGTGCAGAATATGTTGGTGGAGAAGAATTAGTTGCTAAGATTCAAAATGAAGGTTGGCTAGATTTTGATGTTGTAGTAGCAACACCTGATATGATGGGTATTGTTGGTAGAATAGGTAGAATTTTAGGACCAAAAGGCTTAATGCCAAACCCAAAATCAGGTACTGTAACCTTTGATGTTGCTAAAGCTGTTAAAGAAATAAAAGCTGGTAAAGTTGAATATAGGGTAGACAAATCAAGTATTATTAATGTACCTATAGGTAAGGTTTCCTTTGGTAAGGAAAAGATTAAAGAAAACCTATTGACTGTTATGGATGCTATTATAAAGGCTAAGCCAGCTGCAGCCAAAGGAAAGTATTTAAGGTCCGTTGCAATATCCAGTACAATGGGACCTGGTATTAAGATAAATGGACAAAAATTAATGGATAGAAACCAATAAAAAATTAAAATAAAATTAGATATTGACAAATGATATTTTTATGATATAATCATCATGTTAATTCAATATGATGCCGTAGACAGTAGGTACCCAGATGGGTTTAATATCCTACCGAGGCAGAGATGGATCTGGTTCGAGTTGAGAAATTTAGGTCTCTCTGTGTCTACGGAGAGACCTTTATTTATTGGGAGGTGAATGCGGTGAACGAAAAAACCCTTCAAGCTAAAAGAGAGATAGTAGAAGAAATAAAAGAGAAGATTAGTAAAGCCCAATCTATTGTTTTGGTTGATTATAGAGGCCTAAATGTAGAACAATTAACTGAACTAAGAAAGAGATACAGAAGTGCTGGTGTTGAATACAAAGTTTATAAAAACACCATGATGAGATTTGCTTTTAAAGATGCTGGTTATGAAGAATTCAATAAATACTTAGAAGGGCCAAATGCTATAGCGTTTGGATATGATGACCCAGTTCAAGTAGCAAAAATCACAAATGAATTTGCCAAGGAAAATAAGAACTTGGAAATTAAAGCAGGTATTGTAGATGGCAAGGTAATTGATGTACAAGGAGTAAAATCACTAGCTGAATTGCCATCAAGAGAAGTTCTTATTGCTCAAGTACTTGGTGGATTCAATGCTCCACTACAAGGATTTGTCAATGTATTACAAGGCACAATTAGGAGCCTTGCAATAGTATTAAATGCAATTAAAGAAAAACAAGAAGTTCAACAAGCTTAAAATAAAAGAAAATTAATTGGAGGGATTTATAAATGGCAAGTGAAAAGGTTTTAAATTTAATTGAAGAAGTTAAGAGTTTAACAGTATTAGAATTAGCTGAATTAGTTAAGGCTTTAGAAGAAGAATTTGGAGTATCAGCAGCAGCTCCTGTAGCAGTTGCAGCAGCTCCAGTTGCAGGTGCGCAAGCTCAAGCTCCAGCAGCTGAAGAAAAGACAGAATTTGATGTAATATTAGCATCAGCTGGAAGCGAAAAGATAAAGGTTATAAAAGTTGTTAGAGAAATAACTGGATTAGGATTAAAAGAAGCAAAGGATTTAGTAGACAATGCTCCAAAGCCAGTTAAAGAAGGAGTTTCAAAAGACGAAGCTAATGAAATCAAAGCTAAATTAGAAGAAGCTGGCGCAACAGTAGAAATAAAATAGTTAAGCAATAACATATAAAAAGGCTTTCGAAATGAAAGCCTTTTTTATACATATATTTTTTTGTACATATTTTAAAATTTATATTGACATAAAAAAAATATTGTGGTACTATGTTAAAATGCACAATATTGCAAAAAAGTAGATACGGGTATAAAATTTTAATATATTGACAATATTATAGTATATTTGCAGGCTTTGCCAAAAGCATGATTGCTTTTGGATATTTTAGTTTTAATAAGGGGTGAAAATTTAATGGTGCATCCTGTTACCTATGGCAAGCGCGTGAGAATGAGCTATTCACGTATTGATGAAGTACTGGAAATACCAGACTTAATTGAAGTTCAAAAATCTTCTTATGAATGGTTTTTAAAAGAAGGGTTGAGGGAAGTATTCGAAGATATTTCTCCCATACAAGATTATACAGGAAATTTAATATTGGAATTCGTTGATTACCACATAGGAGATAATATCAAATATAGTGAACATGAAGCAAGAGAGAGAGATGCCACTTATGCAGCTCCCCTTAAGGTAAAGGTAAGGCTAATAAATAAAGAGACTGGCGAAGTAAAAGAACAAGAAGTCTTTATGGGAGATTTACCTTTGATGACTGAAAATGGTACTTTCGTCATAAATGGTGCTGAAAGGGTTGTTGTAAGCCAATTAGTTAGATCACCCGGTGTCTATTATGCAGAATCGGTAGATAGGACTGGAAAGAAGCTTTATTCTGCTACTGTGATACCAAACAGAGGTGCGTGGCTTGAGTATGAAACTGATTCCAATGATATCATATATGTAAGGATAGATAGGACTAGAAAACTTCCTGTTACCACATTGTTAAGGGCACTGAAATTACAAACTGATGCTGAGATTATTGAAGTTTTAGGAGAATCTGAACAGCTACTTAAGACTCTAGAAAAGGACACAACTAAAACTCAAGAAGAGGCACTAATTGAAATATATAAAAGATTAAGGCCTGGAGAACCACCTACAGTTGAAAGCGCAAAAAACCTTATTAAAAATCTATTCTTTGATTCAAAGAGATATGATTTAGCCAAGGTCGGAAGATATAAAATCAATAAAAAGTTGTCATTATATAGTAGAATTACTGGAAGAAAAGCAGCAGAAGATATTTATAACAAAGAAACAGGAGAAATCATTGTCGCTCAAGGCGAAAAGATTACTCGAGAAAAAGCTATAGAAATAGAAAATACAGGTATTAATAGTGTTGATGTATTACTAGATGACGGAAGAAAAGTAAGAGTTATTGGGAATAATTTTGTAAATGGAAAGGCATTTAAATTACCATTTTCATTAGAAGAATTAGGTCTAAAGGAAAAAGTATATTATCCATTAATGAAGGAGCTAATAGAAACCTACGATGACGAAGAAGAGTTAAAGAAAGCAATCGAAGAAAGGGTAAAGGACTTATCGCCAAAGAATATTATTGTAGATGATATAGTTGCAAGCATTAACTATGAATTAAACCTATTTTATGGTATAGGAAATATTGATGATATAGACCATTTAGGGAATAGAAGGCTAAGATGTGTAGGTGAATTGTTGCAAAACCAATTTAGAATAGGCTTATCTAGGATGGAAAGAGTAGTCAGAGAAAGAATGACTATTCAAGACATAGAAGTAGTAACTCCTCAAGATTTAATCAACATAAGACCAGTCGTTGCTGCAATTAAAGAATTCTTCGGAAGCAGCCAACTTTCCCAATTCATGGATCAAACAAATCCACTTGCAGAATTGACTCATAAAAGAAGAATGTCTGCTTTAGGACCTGGCGGACTTAGCAGGGACAGAGCTGGTTTCGAAGTAAGGGACGTACACCACTCCCATTATGGTAGGATGTGTCCTATAGAAACTCCAGAAGGTCCAAACATTGGGCTTATTACTTCATTAACAACTTATGCTAGAATAAATGAATATGGATTTATAGAAACTCCATATAGAAAGGTCATCAAAGGAGAAGGAAAAGTAACAAATGAAATAGAATATTTAACAGCGGATATAGAAGATGAATTCATCATTGCACAATCTACGGAAAAATTAACAGAAGACGGACATTTTGAAAATTCCAAAGTTATAGCAAGAGGTAAAAATGGTGTAATAGATATTTTCCCAAGCAGTGAAGTTGATTATATGGATGTTTCACCTAAGCAAATTGTTTCAGTAGGAACTGCCATGATTCCTTTCCTAGAAAATGACGATGCCAACAGGGCATTGATGGGAGCAAACATGCAAAGACAAGCAGTTCCACTTCTAAAGACTGAAGCCCCAATTATAGGAACAGGTATTGAATACAAAGCTGCTAGGGACTCAGGTGTAGTAATAATAGCAAAGAGTTCAGGAGTTGTGGAAAAAGTTAGTTCATCTGAAATTGTAATTAGAAGAGATTCAGATAATCAATTGGAAAGATATAAATTATTGAAGTTTAGAAGGTCTAACCAAGGCACTACTATCAATCAAAGGCCAATTGTTAAACAAGGTGAAAAGATAGAAAAGGGTCAAGTTATAGCTGATGGTCCAAGTACAGACCAAGGAGAAATTGCTTTAGGTAGAAACCTATTAGTAGCATTTATGCCATGGGAAGGGTATAACTACGAAGACGCAATATTACTTAGTGAAAAACTTGTAAAAGAGGATGTTTTAACATCTATTCATATTGAAGAATATGAAGCTGAAGCAAGGGATACAAAATTAGGACCTGAAGAGATAACTAGAGATATTCCTAATGTTGGCGAAGATATGTTAAAGGATTTGGACGAACGGGGAATCGTAAGAATTGGAGCTGAAGTAGAAGCTGGAGACATATTGGTAGGCAAAGTAACACCAAAGGGTGAAACAGAATTAACTGCTGAAGAAAGGCTTTTAAGGGCTATTTTTGGTGAAAAAGCCAGAGAAGTAAGGGATACATCATTAAGGGTACCTCATGGTGAATCTGGAATTGTAGTAGATGTAAAGATTTTCTCCAGAGAAAATGGAGATGAGCTTCCACCAGGAGTTAACCAAATGATTAGAGTATATGTTGCAACTAAGAGAAAGATAAGCGTCGGAGATAAGATGTGCGGCCGCCACGGTAATAAAGGTGTAATTTCTAGGATACTTCCTGAAGAAGATATGCCTTTCTTACCAGATGGTACCCCAGTAGAAGTAGTTTTGAACCCATTAGGCGTTCCATCTCGTATGAATCTAGGTCAAGTACTAGAAGTACATTTAGGATTGGCAGCTAAGAAATTAGGATGGCATGTTGCATCACCTGTATTTGATGGCGCCAATGAGCAGGATATAATAGATGCCTTGAAAATGGCTGGATATCCAGAAGACGGTAAAATCCACCTAAGAGATGGCAGAACTGGAGAGTATTTTGATAATCCAGTAACTGTTGGATACATGTACATGTTAAAACTTCACCACTTAGTTGACGATAAGATTCACGCAAGGTCTACAGGACCATATTCATTAGTTACTCAACAACCACTAGGAGGAAAAGCACAATTCGGTGGCCAAAGATTTGGAGAAATGGAAGTTTGGGCATTGGAAGCTTATGGTGCTGCCCATACATTACAAGAAATCCTAACAGTTAAATCAGATGATATTGTAGGAAGAGTCAAGACTTATGAAGCCATAGTAAAAGGTGAAAATATTCCTGAACCAGGCATTCCAGAATCATTTAAAGTGCTCATAAAAGAACTACAAAGCTTGGCATTAGATGTAAAGATACTAACTGAAGAAAATCAAGAAATTGAAATTCAAGAATCAATAGATGATGATTTATCCGATATTGATTCAATTAGCGAAGAATTAGAAGGAAAAGCATTACCAAGCGGAGCTATCCAAGACAAAGAAGATGACGAAGATAATGAAGATGCAGATGACGATGATATGTCTTCTGGATTCATATTAGAAGAGGAAGAAGACGAAGATTTAGATTTTGACGAAGAAGATATAGATTTTGATGATTTAGATTTTGATGATGACGATTTTTAATATAGATAATTCAAAAGCCTAGGGCTCTGCCTTAGGCTGGATAAACTTTAATAATCTTATATAAGAAAGGAGAGACTGCTCCTTGTTAGAGTTCAATAATTTTGACTCAATTAGAATAGGGTTGGCTTCACCTGAAAAAATAAGACAATGGTCTAAGGGAGAAGTTAAAAAGCCAGAAACTATAAACTACAGAACATTAAAGCCTGAAAAAGAAGGTCTTTTCTGTGAAAAGATATTTGGACCTGTAAAAGACTGGGAATGTCACTGTGGAAAATATAAAAGGGTAAGATATAAAGGCGTTATTTGCGATAGATGCGGAGTTGAAGTTACAAAATCAAAAGTACGTAGGGAAAGATTAGGGCATATAGAACTAGCTGCCCCTGTATCCCATATATGGTATTTTAAAGGCATCCCAAGCAGAATGGGATTAATGCTAGATATGTCTCCAAGGGCTTTGGAAAAGGTTTTATACTTTGCTTCATATATAGTTGTAGATCCAGGCGATACTCCATTGCAAGAAAAGCAATTGTTATCAGAAACTGAATACAGGGAAGCATTAGAAAAATATGGCAATAAATTTAAAGCCATGATGGGTGCAGAAGCAATAAAGATACTTCTTCAAAAAATAGATTTGGATAAAGAATCAGAAGAATTGAAGAAGCAATTAAAAGAAGCTACTGGGCAAAAGAAAGTTAGAATAACTAGAAGGCTTGAAGTAATAGAAGCCTTCAGGAAATCTGGAAATAGGCCAGAATGGATGATACTTGATGTTATACCTGTTATTCCACCAGATTTAAGGCCTATGGTTCAATTGGATGGTGGAAGATTTGCAACATCAGATTTAAATGATTTATATAGAAGAGTAATAAATAGAAATAATAGGCTTAAGAGATTATTAGATTTGGGTGCACCTGATATTATAGTAAGAAATGAAAAGAGAATGCTTCAAGAAGCAGTAGATGCACTAATTGATAATGGAAGACGTGGAAGACCTGTAACAGGCCCTGGAAATAGGCCATTAAAATCCCTATCTGACATGCTAAAGGGTAAACAAGGGAGATTCAGACAAAACCTTCTAGGTAAGAGAGTTGACTATTCAGGCCGTTCAGTAATAGTAGTAGGACCGGAATTAAAGTTCTATCAATGCGGAATACCAAAGAAGATGGCTCTAGAATTATTCAAGCCCTTTGTAATGAAGAAGCTTGTAGAAAAGGAATATGCTCACAACATCAAATCTGCAAAGAGAATGGTTGAAAGGGTTAAACCTCAAGTTTGGGATGTTTTGGAAGAAGTAATTAAAGATCACCCTGTATTATTAAACAGGGCTCCTACACTTCACAGACTTGGTATTCAAGCTTTTGAACCAGTATTAGTAGAAGGTAAGGCAATAAAACTACATCCATTGGTATGTACAGCATATAATGCAGATTTTGACGGAGACCAAATGGCGGTTCACGTTCCATTGTCAGCAGAAGCTCAAGCTGAAGCAAGGCTTTTGATGCTTTCTACCAATAACATATTAGCGCCAAAGGATGGGAAACCTATTACTACTCCAACCCAAGACATGGTATTAGGGTCTTATTACTTGACTATTGAGATACCTGGAGAACCTGGAGAAGGAAAGGTTTTCAAAGATTATGAAGAAATGCTTACTGCATACTACAATGGTTATGTAGGATTGCATGCAAGGGTTAAGGTAAGAAGAAAACTAAATGAAGAAGATAAAGGAAAAATTGTTGAATCAACAGTAGGAAGATTTATATTCAATGAACATATTCCTCAAGATTTAGGTTTTGTAGATAGAAATGTAGACAAGTATTCACTAGAAATAGATACTTTGGTTGACAAGAAGATGTTGGGTAAAATAGTAGAAAAATGTTTCAAGAAACATGGCAATGTAGTTACAGCTCAAGTTCTTGACTACATTAAAGAATTAGGGTTTAGGTATTCAACAAAAGGTGCCATAACTATTTCAATGGCAGATGTATATGTACCAAAAGCTAAGGAAGATATGATTAGGAAAGCTGAACAAGAAGTAGATAAGCTTGAAAGGTCATATCGCAGAGGATTAATTTCTGAAGAAGAAAGATATGAAAAGGTTATTGAAATATGGAATAGGACAACAGAAGATTTAACAAAAGTATTAATGAATGAATTAGATCCTTTAAATAACTTATATATCATGTCCAATTCCGGTGCTAGAGGTAGCGTTAACCAAATAAGACAATTGGCTGGTATGAGAGGTCTTATGGCATCTGCTACTGGTAGAACAATTGAAATTCCTATTAAGTCAAACTTCAGAGAAGGCTTGTCAGTATTGGAATTTTTCATTTCAACTCACGGTTCTAGAAAGGGATTGGCTGACACTGCTTTAAGAACTGCTGACTCTGGATATCTAACTAGAAGGTTAGTAGACGTAAGTCAAGATGTAATAGTAAGAGAAGTAGATTGTGGTACAGATGAATATGTTATAGCTAAGGCATTTAAAGATGGAAATGAAGTAATAGAAGAATTGAAAGATAGAATTGAAGGAAGATATGCATTTGAAGACATAATTAATCCACAAACTGGAGAAGTTATAGTAAAGGCAAATGAAATGATTGATGAAGACCAAGCTGAATTAATACAAAAATTGGGTATAAAAGAAGTTAAGGTGCGTTCAGTATTAGGATGCAAGACTCGTTATGGAGTATGTGCTCATTGTTATGGAAAGAACTTAGCTACAGGAGATAAAGTAAAGGTTGGAGAAGCAGTTGGTATAATTGCTGCTCAATCAATTGGAGAACCTGGTACACAGCTTACAATGCGTACATTCCACACTGGTGGAGTTGCTGCAGCAGCAGATATTACTCAAGGTTTGCCAAGGGTTGAAGAATTGTTTGAGGCAAGGAAGCCAAAGGGACTTGCAGTAATATCTGAAAATTCAGGAGTAGTAAAGATAGAAGAAAACAAGAGAAGAAAAGAAGTAGTTATATCATCACCTAATGGTGAATCTGTAAGATACAATATACCTTATGGAGCAAGATTAAAAGTTAAGGATGGGGATATAGTAGAAGCAGGAGATGAATTAACAGATGGTTCAGTAAATCCACATGATATCTTGAAGATTAAAGGCGTTAGAGGAGTTCAAGATTACTTAGTAAAGGAAGTACAAAGGGTTTACAGATTACAAGGTGTAGATATCAATGATAAACACATTGAAATCATCGTAAGGCAAATGTTATCAAAGGTTAAAGTAGAAGATTCAGGAGATACCGATATGCTACCTGGTTCTTTAGTAAACATTTTCGATTTTGAAGATAAAAATAGAGAAGCCATTGAAAAAGGATTACAACCAGCTACTGGTAGAAGGGTTCTATTAGGAATAACAAAGGCATCTTTAGCTACTGATTCATTCCTATCTGCAGCATCATTCCAAGAAACTACTAGGGTATTAACACAAGCTGCAATAGAAGGAAAAGAAGACTACCTAATAGGACTAAAGGAAAATGTAATAATTGGTAAACTAATTCCTGCAGGTACAGGAATGAGAAGATATAAGAACATAAACGTTGTAGTAAAAGATGAGGATAAGGAAAACAGTGAAGAATTAAATGTTGACAGTAATAATAACTGATGGTAGAATGTATTAGTGTGCAAATTTTTAGCTACTCTCGGTAACATTAAGATTATGTGGACTGTTGTCCACATAATCTTTGAAATGTTAAAAGGAGGAGAGTATTGATGCTTTCTAAACTAAAAGCCGGCAAAAAAGTTGTCGGTACCAAGCAAGTAAAAAGGGCTTTAAATTCAAAGGATGTAGAAGTTGTTTTTGTTGCTAAGGATGCAGAAAGCAGAATAACAGATGAAATCATAAAGCTTTGCAATGAAAAACAAGTTCAAATTGTCTATGTAGAAACAATGAAGGAACTTGGAAATGCATGTGGTATTGATGTAAACGCAGCCACAGCTGCGTTGTTAAAATAGATTAAAGGAGGTGCCTTATGCCAACAATCAACCAATTAATAAGGATGGGCAGACAAAAGGTTGAATACAAATCTAAATCACCTGCCTTGAGAGTTAACCTAAACACATTAAAAAAGAAGGTAACAGAAGTTAATTCTCCACAAAAAAGAGGGGTATGTATAGCAGTTAAGACTGTTACACCTAAGAAGCCTAACTCAGCTTTGAGAAAAGTTGCCAGAGTTAGACTTACAAATGGTGAAGAAGTTACTGCATATATACCAGGAATAGGACACAACCTACAAGAACACAGCGTTGTCCTAATAAGAGGTGGAAGAGTTAAGGACTTACCTGGTGTTAGGTACCATGTAATTAGAGGTGCCTTGGACGCTGCAGGCGTTGAAAACAGAAAACAAGGTAGATCTAAGTATGGTGCTAAAAGACCAAAAGACAAGAAATAGTGCTAAAAATGCAGGATTTATATAATCCATTTATATAGATGCATTTTGGCACAATCGGTATTTTACCGAGTACCAATGAATTACTTTAATGGTTAGGAGGGAAGAATAGTGCCAAGAAAAGGACACGTACCAAAAAGAGAAGTAATGCCAGACCCATTATACAATGATACTGTTGTTACTAAGCTTATTAATGGGGTCATGAAAGATGGCAAAAAAGGTATTGCACAAAAGATTGTATATGGTGCATTTGACTACATTAGGGAAAAGACTAATCAAGACCCATTAGAAGTTTTCTATAAGGCATTAAACAATGTTATGCCTGTACTTGAAGTTAGAGCAAGACGTATAGGCGGTGCAACATATCAAGTCCCAGTTGAAGTTAGACCAGAAAGAAGGCAAACTCTAGGCATTAGATGGATAGTTAACTATGCTAGAGAACGTGGAGAAAAAACTATGATTGAAAGATTGGCTAAAGAAATCATAGATGCTTCTAATGGTGTAGGTGGAAGCGTTAAGAAGAGAGAAGACACTCATAAGATGGCAGAAGCTAATAAGGCATTTGCTCATTATAGATGGTAGACTTGATTTCTTAACATTTGAGGGGGACCAAGATTCAAGAAGAAGAAGGAGGAAAAATTGTGCCAAGAGAAATTGCGTTGGAGAAGACTAGAAATATCGGGATAATGGCTCATATTGATGCAGGGAAGACAACCACCACAGAGAGAATTTTATATTACACTGGAAAGATACACAAGATAGGAGAGACCCATGAGGGAGCAGCCCAAATGGATTGGATGGAACAAGAACAGGAAAGAGGTATAACAATTACCTCCGCGGCCACTACCTGTATGTGGAGAGGACATAGGATTAACATAATCGACACACCAGGCCATGTGGACTTCACAGTAGAAGTAGAAAGGTCCCTAAGAGTTCTTGATGGTGCAGTTGCAGTATTCTGTGCTAAAGGAGGAGTAGAGCCTCAATCTGAAACAGTTTGGAGACAAGCAGACAAATATCATGTACCAAGATTAGCATTTGTAAACAAAATGGATATTATTGGGGCTGACTTCTTTAGAGTTGTAGATATGATTAGGGATAGATTAAATGCAAAACCAGTTCCAGTACAATTACCAATTGGAAAAGAAGATACATTTGTTGGAGTAGTAGACTTAGTAAGAATGAATGCTAGGATATATAAAGATGATTTAGGTGAAAAATATGAAATAACTGAAATACCATCTGATATGCTATCCCTAGCTGAAGAATATAGAGAAAAATTGCTTGATAGCATTGCTGATTTTGATGAAGAACTAATGATGAAATACCTTGATGGTGAAGAAATAACAGAAGAAGAAATTATTAGGGCTATTAGAAAAGGAACAGTTAATGTTAAGATTACACCTGTTCTATGTGGTTCTTCATATAAGAATAAAGGAGTACAACCTCTTTTAGATGCCATAGTAGATTATCTTCCTTCTCCTATAGATATCCCACCTGTTAAGGGAATAGGAGTAAATTCAGAAGAAGAGGAAGAAAGAATATCATCAGATGATGAACCATTCTCTGCATTGGCATTTAAGATTGTTTCAGACCCATTTGTTGGGAAGCTTGCATATTTTAGAGTATATTCTGGTACTCTAAAATCAGGTAGTTATATATACAACTCTACAAAAGGCAAGAAAGAAAGAATTGGAAGACTATTACGTATGCATGCCAATAAAAGGCAAGAAATTGATGAAGTCTTTGCAGGAGATATAGCTGCAGCTGTAGGATTAAAGGACACTACTACTGGTGATACTTTATGCGATGAAAACCATCCAATAATACTAGAATCAATGGATTTCCCTGAACCAGTTATTAGGGTTGCTATTGAGCCAAAAACAAAAGCCTCTCAAGACAAGATGGCTACAGCTTTACAAAAGCTTGCAGAAGAAGACCCAACATTTAAGACATATACAGACGAAGAAACTGGCCAAACTATAATTGCAGGTATGGGAGAACTTCACCTAGAAATAATTGTAGATAGGCTTATGAGGGAATTTAAGGTTGAAGCAAATGTAGGAAGTCCACAGGTTGCATACAAGGAAACAATCCAAAAAGCTGCAGATGCAGAGGGCAAGTATGTAAGACAATCTGGTGGTCGTGGACAATATGGTCATGTAAAGATAAAAATAGAACCACAAGAACCTGGTGCAGGGTATGAATTTGTCAATGCTATAGTAGGTGGAGCTATTCCAAAGGAATTTATACCTGCAGTTGATGCTGGAGTTAGAGAAGCATTAGAATCTGGTGTTCTTGCAGGTTATCCAGTGTTAGATGTAAAAGTTACTCTTTATGATGGTTCTTATCACGAAGTAGACTCTTCTGAAATGGCATTCAAGATAGCAGCTTCTATGGCTGTAAGGGATGCCATAATGAAAGCGAAGCCAGTATTACTTGAACCTGTAATGAAGGTAGAGGTTATTGTTCCAGAAGAGTATATGGGTGATGTTATAGGTGATATAAACTCCAGAAGAGGTAGAATTGAAGGTATGGAAGCTAGAAGTGGAGCACAAGTTATAAGAGCATTCGTACCACTAGCTGAAATGTTTGGTTACGCAACAGATCTTCGTTCTAAGACTCAAGGAAGAGGAGTTTATTCAATGCAGTTTGATCACTATGAACCAGTTCCAAGTAATATTGCAGAAAAAATTATAGGAAAAAAATAATTTAAAATAAGGAGGAAAAAAGATGGCAAAGGCTAAGTTTGAAAGAACAAAACCACACGTAAACATAGGTACAATTGGTCACGTAGACCATGGTAAGACTACTTTAACAGCAGCTATAACATTAGTATTAAATAAGAGATATGGAACAGGACAATTCATAGCTTATGACAACATAGACAAGGCTCCA
>DATCJO010000166.1:0-19912 GCA_036562765.1 Tissierellaceae bacterium
TTTACTTGAGTAATTGTCAGCACATCCTTTCCTCCCCTACTAAGTTTGCTCACTTAATAGGGTATATTTTATGGGTTGTACTGGCAATTACTTTTTGTATTTTTGATGACCATTTATTGTATTTTTATTTTACCAAATACAATATAAGATTTGTCATCAAAAATACAAAAACATTTTCCATTACAATCTTAACATTATGCACTATGAAATAACCAAACTTACCAATGGGGAAAGTGCCTTACAATATAAAATTCCATAATTAGATATGCAGACAAGATTTGTAATATCAAAATGTTGTATTAATTCTATTGGAACATAAAATGAGGAAGGATTATAATTGATTCTATCCAAACAGGTATGAAAGAACAGTAATATAATATATTGAGAGCTTACATTTTAGTTAGGTATATTTTAATGTTCCAAAAATCAAAAAACGCCAGGCTGATTTTTCAGTCTGACGCTTGTATCCATAATAACTTTGAAATTTTGAAATATTTGTATATAATGTAAATAATTATCTCTTTGAGAATTGTGGAGCTCTTCTTGCTTTCTTCAAGCCGTACTTCTTTCTTTCTTTCATTCTTGGGTCTCTTGTTAAAAGGCCAGCTTTCTTTAGTATTGGTCTTAAACCTTCATCTGCCTTAAGTAATGCCCTTGCAATACCATGTCTTATAGCACCAGCTTGACCAGTAAACCCGCCGCCTTTTACATTAACAAGAACATCATATTTATCTAAAGTTTCGGTAAGAACTAATGGCTCTCTTACTATAACCTTTAAAGTTTCATAATCAAAATATTCATCTATGCTTCTATCATTAATTGTTATATTTCCATTGCCTGGTACTAGCCTAACCCTTGCTACAGAAGTCTTTCTTCTTCCAGTTCCGAAATATTGTACTTTAGACACTTACAGTCCTCCTTTCGCTAAAGCTTAAAATTCATATATTTCAGGCTTTTGTGCTTGATGTTTATGTTCTGGGCCAGCATATACTTTCAATTTCTTAAACATCTTTCTGCCTAACCTATTCTTTGGAAGCATTCCCTTTACAGCTAATTCAATTACTTTCTCTGGCTTTCTCTTTAGCAATTCTTCGTATGGAATTCTCTTTAATCCTCCTGGATAGCCAGTATGGTAAATGTATTCTTTCTTTTCTAGTTTCTTTCCTGTCAATTTTACTTTGTCAGCATTTATTACTATTACATAATCTCCTGTATCTACATAGGGAGTATATGTTGGTTTGTGCTTGCCTCTTAATATTTTAGCAACTTCTGAAGCCAATCTACCTAGGACTTTTCCTTCTGCATCTATCACATACCATTTTCTATCAACTTCATTAGCCTTTGCCATGTAGCTTTTCATCATTTTCCCTCCTTATAACAACATAAAAATATATATATTAAAGTTCCGGGGCTTTCTAAAACACTCTTTTATATTCTAATACATGTAATTTTTTTAGTCAAGAGATTTTTTCTGGATAAAACACCTTTTCAAGATATAAACCTTGAGGTGGAATAGTGGGGCCTGCGTTTTTCCTTTCGCCCTCTATTATTATTTTAGGAACATCTTCAGCATTTATCTTGCCTATGCCTACATTGAGTAAAGTTCCTACCATTATTCTAACCATATTTCTTAAGAATCCATTTCCTTCAACGCTAAATTCTATTAAATCCTTATTTTTTACAATTGAAAAATCATAAATGGTTCTCACTGTCGTTTTTACATCTGAACCTGCAGCCATAAATGCCTTAAAATCATGAGTCCCTATAAAATGCTGTGCTGCTTTTATCATCTCATCTATGTTTAAATTATATGGGAAATGATAAGCATAATTCCTATAGAGAGCTCTTGGCATTTCACTGTTATATACTAGATATTTATATCTTTTTTTGATAGCATGAAACCTTGAATGAAATTTTAATTCTACTTCTTCAGAATCAACAATCGTAATGTCATCTGGCAGTAAGCTGTTTAAGGCATATTTGAATTTGTCTCCAGGGATATTAGATTTAGTCCAAAAATTTGCTACTTGCCCCAAGGCATGAACTCCTCTGTCAGTTCTGCCAGAGCCTATCAATGTGATTTTCTCTCCCAAAAGCCTTTCTAGGGCTTCTTCAATTGTTCCTTGGATTGTAACAACATTATCCTGAACCTGCCATCCAAAATAATTAGTTCCATCATATTCAATAGTAAGCTTTATGTTTCTCATATTCACCTCAATAAATACTTACTACTAATTATTAATCCAAAAAATATTATCATAGATACCAATGAAACAATATCAGTTTTATCTAACTTTAATTCATTTAATCTAGTCCTATTTTCTCCACCTCTGTAGCACCTAGCTTCCATAGCAGTTGCTAGTTCTTCTGCCCTTCTAAAAGCATTGATAAACAAAGGTACTAGTAGAGGTACTAAACTCTTAGCCCTATTTAAGATGTTGCCTGATTCAAAATCAGCACCTCTAGCCATTTGTGCTTTCATGATTTTATCTGTTTCTTCTAATAAAGTTGGAATAAACCTTAAGGCAATTGTCATCATCATTGCCAACTCATGTGCAGGCAACCCTATCTTTTTAAAAGGAGATAATAATTCTTCTATTCCATCTGTTAAGGATATAGGTGATGTTGTAAGGGTTAAAAGGGAAGTCCCTGTTATTAAAAAAATTAGCCTTAATGCCATAAAAACGCCTATATATAGGCCTTCCTTGGAAATCTGCAATGAACCAATACTAATTAATACTTCACCCTTTGTCATAAACACATTAATAAAAAATGTAATTAAAATAATGAACATTAATGGTTTGATTCCTTTGAGTATATACCTTATAGGGATTTTTGAAATTTTTGTAACCAAATATATATAAGCTACTATGAACAAATATGGAATATAGCTATTGATGAAGAATAAAGAAACTATAAATAGGACAGTAATGATAATCTTAACTCTAGGGTCCAATTTATGAATAAACGAATTTCCTGGAAAATATTGACCTACAGTTATATCCTTAAGCATTTTTCTTTCTCCTTAAATATTTAAGTATTTCTTCCTTAGCCTCTTCAACTGTCAAAACAGTGTCCATAATTTCTTTATCTTTTTCCTTCAACATCATCATAAACTTAGTTATTTGAGGAACTCCTAATCCAAGTTTCTCTAGCTCTTTAGCCCTTTGGAATACTTCCCTTGTCTTCCCATCTATGACTATTTTGCCTCTATGCATAACTAATATTCTATTTACAAGCCTTGCTATGTCTTCCATGCTGTGGGATACAAGGATAATAGTTATTTTTTCCTTTTCATAAAGTCTCTGAATTTCACCTAAGATTTCATCTCTCCCTCTTGGATCCAATCCTGCTGTTGGTTCATCTAATATCAAAATCTTAGGCTTCATTGCTAATACTCCCGCTATGGCAACACGCCTCTTTTGCCCTCCACTTAATTCAAAGGGGGATCTGCCCTTTAACTCTTCAAAATCCAATCCTACAAGTTCCATTGCTTCCTTTACTCTCTGCTCAATTTCATCCTCTTTTAAGCCCAAGTTTCTAGGCCCAAAGGCAATGTCTTTGTAGATTGTTTCTTCAAACAACTGGTGCTCTGGATATTGAAATACAAGGCCTACTTTTTGCCTAACTTCTTTTAGATTTGCATTTTTATCAGTAATATCTACACCATCTATAGTAATTTTCCCTGATGTAGGCTTCAAAAGCCCGTTTAAATGTTGGACCAAAGTAGATTTTCCAGAACCAGTATGTCCAATTAATCCAATAAATTCCCCTTCTTTAATTTCTAGATTTATATTATCTAATGCCTTCTTTTCAAAAGGAGTATTAGGATTGTATATAAAACTCAAATTTTCTATTTTCATCATAGTAATTCCACCAATTCCTCTATTGATAATATATCTGGTTTTAGGTTTATGCCTTCTTTTCTTAGTTCATAGACTAACTCTGTAACCTGTGGTACATCGAGCCCTAAGGACTTAACCTTGTCTACTTGGCTAAAGATTTCCCTTGGAGTTCCTTCCATTACTATGTTGCCATTTTCTAAAACAATTATTCTATCAGCCTCAACTGCTTCTTCCATATAATGGGTAATTAAAACAATGGTTTTATTTTCTTCTTTATTTAGTTTTTTTATTGTGTTCATTACCTCAATTCTTCCTATAGGATCTAGCATAGCTGTTGGTTCGTCTAAAATAATGCAGTCTGGTTTCATAGCAAGTATCCCTGCAATGGCTACCCTTTGCTTTTGTCCTCCAGACAATAGATGTGGTGCGTGTTTCTTGTACTCGGTCATTTCTACGATTTCCAGCGCTTTATCTACCCTTCTTCTGATTTCTTCTGGAGGAATACCTAAGTTTTCTGGCCCAAAGGCAACATCTTCTTCTACAATAGTTGCAACAATTTGGTTATCTGGGTTTTGAAAGACCATACCTGCCTTTTCCCTTATATTCCATATATTCTCTTCGTCTTTCGTATTCATTCCCATTACATATACATCGCCATAAGTAGGCGTAATAAGGCCATTCATAAGCTTTGCTAAGGTAGATTTGCCTGAACCGTTATGTCCTAAAATTACTAAAAATTCGCCTTTTTTTATCTCGATGTTTATATTTTTTACTGCTTGTTGAATGCTGTCATCTATCAGCGATTTGTATTCATAAGTTACATTTTCCATTTTAATCATATAGTCTTCCATGTTATCCCTCAATTCAGTACTGCAAAATGTAATGCACGTTCACACTATAATATAACATAACAGTCAATATTTTACAATTAAAGCCATTAATTTTCAAGCAAAATGATAAACAAAAGGGACTAAGATAAACTTAATCCCCTACTCGTTATACTAACTCAATTATAGCCATTTCTGCTGCGTCTCCACGGCGTGGTCCTACTCTTAATACTCTTGTATATCCACCGTTTCTATCAGCATATTTTGGACCAATTTCATCAAATAATTTCTTCACTACATCTTCATCGTATATATATGCTAAGGCTTGACGTCTAGCATGTAGGTCTCCTCTTTTTGCAAGAGTTATCATCTTATCTGCCATTCTCTTTGTTTCTTTTGCTCTAGTTACAGTAGTTTCAATTCTTCCATCCCTCAATAATGAGGTAACTAAATTTCTAAGCATTGCATTTCTGTGATCTGTAGGGCGACCAAGTTTTCTTAATTTTGCCATGTATATCCCTCCTTTATGCCTTATTAATCTTCGGATTTTCTTAAGCTCAATCCTAATTCAGCAAGTTTTCTTTCTACTTCCTCAAGGGACTTCTTGCCAAGATTTCTTACCTTCATCATTTCTTCAGGAGTCTTTTGAATTAGCTCTTGAACTGTATTAATATTAGCTCTCTTCAAGCAGTTGTAGCTACGTACAGAAAGATCTAATTCTTCAACGGTCATTTCCAATATCTTTTCTTTCTTGTCATCTTCTTTTTCAACCATTATTTCAACATCATTTACATGCTCAGTTAATCCGATAAATAGATTTAGATGTTCTACAAGTATCTTTGCTCCTAAAGAAGTTGCTTCATCAGGCTTAATTGTTCCGTTAGTCCAAACTTCCAATATCAATCTATCATAATCGGTTATTTGTCCCACTCTAGTATTTTCAACAGTAAAGTTAACCTTTCTAACTGGAGTAAAAGATGAGTCCACAGGTATAACCCCAATTGGTTGACCCTCTTTTTTATTCCTTTCAGCAGTTACATATCCTCGCCCTTTTACCATTTCTAGCTCCATGTATAGGCTTCCGTCTTCATTAATGGTAGCTATATGGTGGTCTTTATTTATTATTTCAACTTCAGGACCTGTAATTATATCTCCTGCTTTTATTTCTGCAGGCCCTTTTACATCTATAGTCAATGTTACAGGCTCATCTGTATACATCTTAGCAGCAATACCTTTAATGTTTAGAATAATTTCTGGAACATCTTCTAATACACCAGGTATTGTTGAAAACTCATGAAGCACTCCTTGAATCTTAACGGAAGAAACTGCTGCACCGGGTAAAGATGATAGCAATACCCTTCTTAATGAATTTCCTAGAGTGATACCATAACCTCTTTCAAGTGGTTCAACAACAAATTTCCCGTAAGTTTCATCTTCACTCATTTCTACTATTTCAATTTTAGGTTTTTCTATCTCTATCATTAATATTAACCCTCCTTAAAATTTGATTTCCTTACATTGAGGGCAACTTAAACTCACTCACACCTATTATTTAGAGTACAATTCTGTAATCAAGTGTTCTTGTACTGGTAAATCTATATCTTCTCTTGTTGGTTCTGTTATTATGCTGCCTTTTAATTGTTCAATATTAACATCTACCCATTTAACAGTAGTACCACTGTGTTTTTCAATTAATTCTTTGAATTTAGGGCTGCTTTTTGAATTTTCTTTAACTTCAATTGTATCTCCAACCTTTAATATAACTGATGGTATATCAACTTTTTTACCATTTACTAGGAAATGACCATGTGTAACTAATTGTCTTGCTTCTGCCCTAGATGATGCAAAGCCCATTCTGTATACAACATTGTCTAATCTCAATTCTAATATCTTTAATAGGTTTTCCCCAGTGATACCCTTCATCTTGTCTGCCATTCTAAAGTATCTCTTCATTTGTGCTTCTGTTATACCGTAATATCTCTTAACTTTTTGCTTTTCTCTTAATTGCATTCCGTATTCAGTTGGTTTCTTTCTCATTTGTCCATGTTGCCCTGGTGCATAAGACCTTCTTTGAACAGGACATTTATCTGAATAGCATTTATCTCCTTTAAGATATAGCTTCATACCTTCTCTGCGGCATAATCTGCAAACTGGACCTGTATATCTTGCCATCGTAACACCTCCTATTAAACTCTTCTTCTTTTTGGTGGTCTGCATCCATTATGTGGAATAGGAGTAACATCCTTTATCATGCTTACTTCTAATCCCGCTGCTTGTAATGACCTTATTGCTGCTTCTCTACCAGCTCCTGGGCCTTTTACATATACTTCAACTGTCTTTAACCCATGTTCCATAGCCTTTTTAGCAGCATCTTCAGCTGCTTGTTGTGCAGCAAAAGGAGTTGATTTCCTTGAACCCTTAAATCCTATTTGTCCCGCACTAGACCATGATATTACATTACCTTGCATATCAGTTATAGTAACTATAGTATTGTTAAAAGTTGATTGAATATGCGCTTGCCCTCTTTCAATATTTTTACGTTCTCTTCTTCTCACACGAGTTGATTTAGCTTTTTTAGCTGCCACTTAGTTTTCCCTCCTTTACTTCTTGTTCTTAATTGACATTTTCCTTGGACCTTTCCTAGTTCTTGCATTAGTCTTAGTCCTTTGGCCTCTAACAGGAAGTCCTTTCTTATGCCTGATTCCTCTATAACAGTTAATATCCTTTAACCTCTTTATATTCATTGCAATTTCTCTTCTTAAATCACCTTCAACTGTATATTCATCAACAATTGATCTAAGAGTGGCTACTTCTGATTCAGTTAAATCTTTTACCCTTGTATCTGGATTTATACCAGCTTTTTTTAGTATTTCATTTGCTCTTGACCTACCGATACCAAATATATATGTTAAACCTATTTCGATTCTTTTATCTCTAGGTAAGTCAACACCTGCTATTCTTGCCATTAATGTCTACACCTCCTAAAATTATCAATCTACTATGGTGTTATGTTAGCCTTGTCTTTGCTTATGCTTTGGATTTTCACAAATAACCATAACTTTCCCATGTCTTTTAATTATCTTGCATTTTTCGCATATTTTCTTTACTGATGGTCTTACTTTCACTTGTATCCCTCCTATGCTACTTATTTCGCCAGGTTATCCTACCTCTAGTCAAATCATAGGGTGACAGTTCTACTTTAACCTTATCTCCAGGGAGTATTCTAATATAATTCATTCTAAGTTTTCCAGAAATATGGGCCAATACCTCATGGCCATTGTCTAATCTAACTTTAAAAATAGCATTGGGTAAAGCATCAATCACTGTACCCTCAACTTCAATAACATCGTTTTTAGGCATTAAGTTTTCGAACCTCCTGTTTAAACAAATTTAGAAATTGTTATTTATTGAAAGGTTCTAACAATTTTCTAATATACGCATCATTTATTCCCTGTTTACTCTTTAATTTCTCTTCAAATTCCTTGATTACTGTATTATAAACCATTAAATGCTTAATCTTTTTCTTTTTAGGCTTTTCTAGTTTTCTTAAATCGCCATCAACGATTAACACATATTGGTCATCAATAATGTCTAGAACTAGAAAAACCCTGCCTTTATCCCGTCCTGCTCGTGACTTTACCACCTGCCCAATGGTTATTTCGCCATTGGAAACCATTACGTTCACCTCAATTTTTTTATTCTTCTAAACCTTTAACTATTGTTTCAAAGACTTCATCAATTGGCTTAGTTCCATCGACATTGAGGATTATTCCTTTTTTTGTATAATACTCAATTAAAGGTTCAGTTTGCTTTTGATATACTTCTATTCTTGTTGCAACAGTTTTTTCGTTATCATCATCTCTTTGGAATAATTCCCCACCGTCAATGTCGCATATATTTTCTACTTTTGGTGGATTGAATTTTATGTGGTAGGTGGCGCCACATTTTTTGCAGATTCTTCTTCCGGTTGCCCTTTCAATTAGAATTTCCTTATCTGCATAAATATTAACAACTTTATCGAGTTTTATACCCATGTTTTTTAATTCTTCATCTAAAGCTTCTGCTTGTTCTATAGTCCTTGGAAATCCGTCTAGTAAGAATCCATTTTTACAATCGTCCTTTGATAATCTATCCTTTACTATGGAAACCACAATTTCATCAGGTACTAGAAGGCCTTTATCCATGTATTCTTTAGCTTTTTTCCCAAGTTCTGTGCCTTCCTTAATATTTGCCCTAAATATATCACCTGTTGAAATATGAGGTATATTATACCTTTTTACTATTGCTGCTGCTTGAGTACCTTTTCCTACGCCTGGAGGACCAAGTAATACTAAACGCACAATAATCATCTCCCATAGATTAATTCAAAAATCCTTTGTAGTGTCTCATTACCATTTGAGCTTCTAATTGTTTAACTGTTTCAATTGCAACTCCGACTACGATGATAATACCTGTTCCTGTGAAATTAGCTGTCATGCCAAATATTCTAGAGAAAATTGTTGGTAATGATGCTAATATTGCCAATGATAAACCGCCCACAAATGTGATTCTCATAACAACTTTATTTAAATAATCTGCAGTTGGCCTACCAGGTCTTATTCCAGGGATAAATCCGCCGTGTTGTTGTAGGTTCTTTGCATATTCTACAGTGTTAAATTGGATTGCAGTGTAGAAATAAGTAAAGAACAAAATCAATATTATATTCAATATTGAATATATCCAGATTCCAACATTCCCTGATGGTGTCAAATACTTTGTAATCCAGGCAGAAGGTTCTCCTTTAAAGAATAACGCTATTGTTTGTGGAAATGCTAATAAAGATGAAGCAAATATTACAGGAATTACTCCAGCCATTAATACTTTTACAGGAATATGGGTACTTTGGCCACCGTACATTTTTCTACCAACTACTCTTTTTGCATATTGCACTGGAATTTTCCTTTCAGCTTCTTGTAATGCTACTACAAATGCAATGATTATTACAAGTAGAATTATATAAATTAACTCTTTTATCCAGCTTAAGTAACCATATCTAATCAATGTTGCCTTTTCAAGTATTTCAGTTGGCAACTTGGAAATTATACCTATAAATATCATCAAAGATATGCCGTTGCCTATACCCTTTTCAGTAATTAAATCTCCAAGCCACATTAAAAAGGCTGTTCCTGCAACTAAAGAAAGAATAACTATTATATTTTGAAATGCATTAGAAGTTTCTAATGCAGAACTAAATAATCCAAAGGTATATCCGATAGCTTGAATTAAAGCCAAACCTATACCTAGATATCTAGTATACTTGCTTATCTTTTTTCTTCCTTCCTCACCTTGTTTAGCTAATTCTTCTAAGCTTGGAATAGCGATTGTTAATAGCTGAATAACTATTGATGCAGTTATATATGGATAAATATTGGTAGCAAATATGCTGAAATTGCTAAAAGTACCGCCACCCATTAAATCTAGGAATTCTAATATTCCACCTCTAGATTTTTCAAATATATCAGCTATTATGGCTTTATTCATATATGGTACTGGTATATTGGAGCCTAACCTAAATACTAATAGCATTAGTAGTGTAAATATGATTCTTTTTCTCAGCTCCTCTATTTTCCAAGCATTTCTCAAGGTTGAAAGCATCTATATCACCTCTGCCTTTCCTCCTGCGGCTTCTATCTTTTCAGCAGCAGTTTTACTAAATTTATGAGCTCTTACGGTTAATTTTACCTTTACATCTCCATCTCCAAGGATTTTAATACCGTCCACAACTTTGCCACTCTTAACTAAGCCTTCTTGGATTAAAAGTTCTGGAGTTACAATTGTATTTTCAGGGAATCTATTTAAATCTTCAACATTAACTACAGCATATTCTTTAGCAAATATATTAGTAAATCCACGCTTTGGAAGTCTTCTAAATAATGGCATTTGACCGCCTTCAAAACCTGGTCTTACTCCACCACCGGACCTAGCTTTTTGACCCTTATGTCCTCTTCCAGATGTTTTCCCAAGTCCTGAACCTATACCTCTACCAACTCTTTTTCTAGGTTTTGATCCGCCACCTTCATTTGGTCTCAAATCATTTAATTTCATTTGGTACACCTCCTTATGCTATTCTACAATTTCTACCATATGTTGTACTTGTTTTATCATACCTCTAATTTGAGGGGTATCTTGTTTTTCCACTATTTGACCAACTTTTCTAAATCCTAGTGCTTTTATAGTTCTTCTATGAGCCTCTGGTCTGCCTATAGGGCTTCTGACCAATTTTATCTTGATCGTAGTCATTCATATCACCCCTAACCTAATATTTCTTCTATTGATTTTCCTCTTAATCTAGCAACTTCTTCTGCTCTCTTCAAGGATTTTAATGCTTCTATTGTAGCATTAACTACATTTCTTGGATTATTTGAACCTAAGGATTTAGTCCTTATATCCCTAATGCCCGCTAATTCACATACAGCACGTACTGGTCCACCTGCAATAACTCCAGTACCTCCTTTTGATGGCTTTAATAGAACTTTGCTTGCACCAAATTCGCCAATTACTTCATGTGGTATTGTAGTGCCAACAATTGGAACAGATATAATGTGTTTTTTAGCATCTTGAATTGCCTTTCTGATAGCATCAGGTACTTCTTGAGCTTTTCCTGTTCCAACTCCAACGTGCCCATTCCCGTCTCCTACTACCACTAAGGCACTGAATCTAAAATTTCTACCACCTTTTACTACCTTAGCTACACGATTTATAGTAACTACTCTTTCTTTTAGTTCCATTTGGTTTTCATCAGCAAATGAACGTTTCATCAATTCCCCTCCTTCTATTAGAATTCAAGTCCAGCTTCTCTTGCAGCATCTGCAAGTTCTTTTATCCTTCCGTGATATAGATATCCGCCTCTATCAAATACAACTTGCTTAATTCCCTTTTCTAAAGCTTTCTTTGCAATAGCTTCACCTACATATCTTGCTGCTTCCTTATTCTTTGTAGAAGCAAGGTTTTCCCTATTTTCCAATGTTGAAGCAGCAACTAATGTATGTCCTACAGTATCATCTATTATTTGTGCATAAATGTGTTTTCCACTCCTAAATACATTAAGCCTTGGTCTTTCAGGAGTTCCAAAGACTTTCTTTCTAATTCTAGCATGTCTTTTCTTTCTATTTTCATTTCTACTTACTTTCTTAATCATACGCCTTCACTCCCTTCTACTTACCAGTCTTACCAACCTTACGTCTGATAACTTCGCCTTCGTATCTAATACCTTTTCCTTTATAAGGTTCAGGTTTCTTAAGTGATCTTATTTTTGCTGCATAGTTTCCTACTTTTTGCTTATCTATACCTTTTACAATTATCTTGTTAGGTTGAGGTACTTCCACTTCGATTCCTTCTGGATCTTCTAATTCAACAGGATGTGAAAATCCTAATGTTAAAACAAGTTTCTTTCCTTGTTTTGCAGCTCTATATCCAGTACCTTCTATTTCCAACGCTTTTGAATATCCTTGAGTAACTCCTATTATCATATTTTGAATCAATGTCCTTGTTAAGCCATGTAATTCTCTATGCTTCTTAAGATCACTTGGTCTTGAAACAGTTATAACTCCATCTTCAATTGTGATTTTCATATCAGGATTTAATTGTTGTGATAATTGTCCCTTAGGACCTTTTATTTCAACTACATTCTTATCATTTACTTTAACTTCAACTCCTGATGGAATTTTAATTGGTTTTAATCCTATTCTTGACATGAGTGCACCTCCTGTTCCGATAAATTATCTATTAACTACCAAACATAGCAGATTACTTCTCCGCCAATGCCTAATTTTCTAGCAGTTTTGTCTGTCATTATGCCTTGGGATGTAGAAAGAATTGCTATTCCAAGGCCTCCTAATACTCTTGGAATTTCGTCAGACTTTACATAAACTCTAAGACCTGGCTTTGATATTCTCTTAATTCCAGTTAATACTTTTTCTTTATTAGGACCGTATTTTAATTCAATCCTGATAATTCCTTGCTTACCATCATCTATTACATCATAGCCCTTTATAAATCCTTCGTCCAATAGAATTTGAGCTATTTGTTTCTTTATTTTAGAAGCAGGTACATCTACTGATTCATGCTTCGCATTGTTCCCATTTCTTATTCTTGTTAGCATATCTGCAATTGGGTCAGTCATCATAATTTAGCTACCTCCTTTCATATACTTCCTACTACCAGCTTGCTTTTTTTACACCAGGTATTTGGCCTTTATAAGCTAATTCTCTAAAACAAATACGGCATACTCCATATTTCCTCAAATATGCATGAGGTCTTCCGCAGATTTTGCATCTATTGTACTTTCTTGTACTGAATTTTGGTTTTCTTTTTTGTTTAGCAATCATTGATTTCTTAGCCAAAAATATTCCCTCCTTACTTTACTTTCTAAAGGGCATTCCCAATTCTTCTAATAAAGCCTTTGCTTCTTCATCTGTTTTAGCAGTTGTTACCATTATGATATCCATTCCTCTTACTGTTTCTACCTTATCGTAATCAATTTCTGGGAAAATCAATTGTTCCTTTATTCCTAAAGCGTAATTTCCTCTACCATCAAATGATGTATCGCTAACACCTCTAAAGTCCCTAACTCTTGGCAATGCAACATTAATTAATTTATCTAAAAAGTAGTACATTCTGTCTCCTCTTAGTGTAACCTTAGCACCTACATTCATTCCTTTACGAAGTTTGAAGTTCGCAATTGATTTTTTAGCCTTTGTGATTATAGGTTTTTGACCTGCAATAAGTGTAAGTTCTTCTACTGCTTGTTCTAATAGTTTTGGATTGTCTCTTGCTTCTCCAATTCCCATGTTGATTACAATCTTTTCCAATTTAGGTACTTCCATAATGTTTTTATAATTGAATCTTTCCATCAATGCCTTGACTACTTCGTTCTTGTATTTTTCCTTTAACCTAGGAGTCATTTCCTATTACCTCCTTCCATCAACTATTTATCTAAAATTTCTCCACATTTTTTACAATATCTTACTTTCTTACCGTTTTCTAAAAATTTACGACCAACTCTGACTCCAGTTTTATCTTTTTCACAATAATACATTACATTTGATGCATGAATTGGTCCTTCAGTTTTAATTATTCCTCCGGGTTTATTAGGGCCCATTGGTTTTTGATGTTTTGTAAGCATGTTTACGCCTTCAACAATAACTCTATTTTCCTTTGGAAATACTTTCAAAACCTTTCCTATTTTACCCTTATCTTTTCCTGCGATAACAACAACTGTGTCTCCACTTTTTACATGCATGCTGCACACCTCCTCCTATAGTACTTCTGGTGCTAGGGAAATTATCTTCATGAAGTTTCCTTGTCTAAGTTCCCTAGTAACAGGCCCAAATATACGTGTTCCAACTGGGTTTTTATCTTCCTTTATAATAACAGCAGCATTTTCATCGAATCTTATATATGAACCATCGCTTCTTCTAACGCCTCTTGTTGACCTAACGATTACAGCCTTAACAACATCACCTTTTTTTACAACTCCTCCAGGTGTTGCAGATTTAACAGAACAAACAACTATGTCACCGATATTTGCATATTTTTGCTCACTACCACCTAGAACCCTTATAACTAGCAATTCCTTTGCTCCAGAGTTATCAGCTACTTTTAGTCGGGTTTCATTTTGAATCATTCTAATACCTCCTTCCTAAAATAGTAGAACTATTTTGCCTTTTCTATTATTTCAACAACTCTCCACCTTTTTTCCTTGCTTAATGGTCTAGTTTCCATTATTTTAACTATATCTCCAACTCTACATTCATTATTTTCATCATGGGCTTTAAACTTGGTTGTACGCTTCATTTGCTTTTTATATAAAGGATGAGCTACCATTCTTTCAACTGCTACAACAACAGTTTTATCCATCTTATCGCTTACTACGGTTCCTATTCTGACCTTACGGTTTCCTCTTTTATTTTCCATCTATGATTAGACCTCCCTTCTTAACCCTAGTTCACGTTCTCTCATTATAGTTTTTACACGTGCTATGTCTTTTCTTACTTGCTTTATTCTAGCTGGATTATCTAATTGACCGGTAGCCAATTGAAATCTCAAATTAAATAGTTCAGCCTTCAATTCATTTAACTTGTTTTTTAATTCTGTATCCGATAATTGGCGTATTTCCTTAGCCTTCATTAGCTTCACCACCCTTTTCTTGCACTTCCTCACGAGCAACGAACTTTGTTTTAATTGGCAATTTATGTGAAGCTAGCCTCATAGCTTCTCTAGCATCTTCTTCTGATACTCCGCCCATTTCAAACAAAATTCTGCCTGGCTTAACTACTGCTACCCAATATTCTGGTGATCCTTTTCCAGCACCCATACGAGTTTCAGCAGGTTTTTCAGTTACAGGCTTATCTGGGAATATCTTTATCCAAACATTACCGCCTCTTTTTACGTATCTAGTCATAGCACGTCTTGCAGCTTCTATTTGGTTAGAGGTAATCCAGCCTGGTTCTAATGCTTGTAATCCATATTCACCATAAGTAATTGTATTACCTCTAGTTGCCTTCCCTTTCATTCTACCTCTATGAACTCTACGATATTTTACTCTTTTAGGCATTAACATCTTTTTTTCCTCCTTCCTGCGATTTGTACGATTTGTAGTCTATTCGTTTTCAGCCTCTTCTTCCTTTTCTTTCTTCTTAATTGGAAGAACTTCTCCCTTATATATCCATACTTTTACACCAATTTTTCCATAAGTTGTATCTGCTTCAGCAAATCCGTAGTCGATATCCGCTCTTAATGTTTGTAGTGGTATTGTTCCTTCGCTGTATCTCTCTGTTCTCGCCATATCAGCTCCGCCAAGTCTTCCTGATACTGCTGTCTTAATACCCTTTACTCCAAACCTCATTGCCCTTTGAATAGCTTGCTTCATGGCCCTTCTAAATGAAACCCTCTTTTCAATTTGAGCAGCTATATTTTCAGCTACTAATTGAGCATCTATTTCAGGAACCTTGATTTCTTCAACATTTACAACTACTGATTTCTTAGTTAGCTTTTCCAATTCTAATCTCAATTCTTCTACTCCAGCTCCACCTTTTCCAATTACCATACCTGGTTTTGCTGTGTGAACAGTAACCTTAACTCTATTTGCAGCTCTTTCTATTTCAATTTTTGATATCCCAGCTATATAGAGCTTTTTCTTTATATAATCACGAATCTTGTAATCCTCAATTAAAAGCTCATCGAAATTCTTTTTGTCTGCATACCATTTTGAATCCCAGTCTTTAATTATACCAACTCTCAATCCGTGGGGATTAACTTTTTGACCCATATTTTTTCCCTCCTTTTCTAGTCTCTTTCCTTAACTACTACACCTATATGACTTGTTCTCTTTAATATTGGATAAGCCATTCCTCTCGCCTTTGGTCTCCATCTCTTCATGCGTGGACCATCGTTAGCGAAAGCTTCAGCCACATATAATTTTTCTCTATCCATATTGAAATTGTTTTCAGCATTTGCAATTGCAGATTTCAAAACCTTTTCAAGGATTCTAGCACCTTTCTTAGGTGTAAACTTTAAAATTGCCAAGGCTTCATCAACTTGTTTTCCTCTTATTTCCTTACAAATGAAGTTTACTTTTAGAGGTGAAATTCTCACATACTTGGCTATAGCTCTTGCTTCCACTGTATATCCCTCCTTCTACCTATTTTACATTAGATGACTTTTCTGTTTTATCTACGTGGGATCTGAATGTTCTAGTTGGCGCAAATTCACCTAATTTATGACCGACCATATCTTCAGTTATATATATAGGAACATGTTTCCTTCCATCATGTACAGCTATAGTATGCCCAACCATTTCAGGCAATATAGTTGAACGGCGTGACCATGTTTTTATAACTTTCTTTTCATTCTTTTCATTTAATTCCCTGATCTTTTTGAGAAGATGTTCATCGCAAAAAGGTCCTTTTTTTAGAGATCTACCCACTACTACTCCTCCTTTCAGATACTAACTACTTAGTCCTTCTTCTTATGATGTATTTATCAGATGCCTTGTGTTTCTTCCTAGTCTTCAATCCTAATGTAGGTTTACCCCATGGAGTTACTGGTGTTGGCCTACCGATTGGAGCTTTACCTTCGCCACCGCCGTGTGGATGGTCTACTGGGTTCATGGCACTACCTCTTACATGAGGTCTTCTGCCCATGTGTCTTGATCTACCAGCTTTACCTATATTAACAAGCTCATGAGAAATGTTACCAACTTGACCTATAGTAGCTTTACAATCTAATCTTATTAACCTGAACTCGCCTGATGGAAGTCTAAGTTGTGCATAATCCCCTTCTTTACCCATAAGTTGAGCATAAGCTCCAGCTGCTCTTGCTATTTGTCCGCCTTTTCCTGGATATAATTCAATATTATGCACTATTGTACCAACAGGGATATCTCTAAGTTTTAATGTATTTCCTACCTTTATATCCGCATGTTCTCCGGATTCAATAATATCTCCAACTTTCAAATCGTTTGGAGCCAATATATATCTCTTTTCACCATCGGCATAATTAATAAGTGCAATATTAGCAGTTCTATTTGGATCGTATTCAATAGCTGCTACACGACCTGGAATTCCGTCCTTATCTCTCTTAAAATCTATTATTCTATATTTTCTCTTAGCTCCTCCGCCTCTATGACGTATAGTGATTCTTCCTTGTGAGTTTCTACCAGCACTCTTCTTTAAGCTAACAACAAGTGATTTCTCAGGTTCAGTTTTTGTTATTTCATCGAATGTTAGCACTGTCATTTGTCTAAGGCCAGGAGAAGTCGCTTTAAATTTCCTAACGCTCATCGTTGTCCCTCCTTATCTAAACTACTGTTCCATTCCTTCAAAGAATTCTATCCTCTTAGAGTCTTCAGTAAGTTTCACTATTGCTTTTTTCCAATCTGGTCTCTTTCCAGATGTTAGCCCTTGTCTTTTAACTTTGCCTCTCATATTTATAGTGTTTACCTTTGCAACTTTAACTCCAAATATGGCTTCAACTGCCTTTTTAATCTCTATTTTATTGCTCTTTTTATCAACGATAAAAGTATATTTGCCTTCAGCCATATCTTCCATACTTTTTTCAGTTATCACTGGCTTTATGATGATATCGTGTGGATCACGCATTTACGCATACACCTCCTCCACTTTTCTAACTGCGTCCTCTGTTATGATGAATGAGTTGTACTTTAAGATGTCATAAACATTTAAAGTATTAACTAGTGTAGTTTGAACGTTTGGTATGTTCCTAGCAGATTTTATTACATTTTCGCTCTTTTCTGACATAACAATTAGGGCTTTCTTATCTGCCTTTATGTTGTTCAAGAATTTTACCATCTCTTTAGTTTTTGGAACATCAAACTTGATTTCATCCACCACAATGATTTCATTGTTCAATACTTTTGATGTTAAAGCTGATTTTAATGCAAGCCTCTTAACCTTCTTAGGTACACTGTATCTGTAATCCCTTGGTTTTGGTGCAAATACAACTCCGCCACCTTTCCATTGTGGTGCTCTAATACTTCCTTGACGAGCTCTACCTGTACCTTTTTGCCTCCAAGGCTTCCTTCCACCGCCTCTTACTTCTGCCCTAGTTTTAGCAGATTGAGTACCTTGTCTTTGATTTGCTAAATAATTCTTTACAACTTCATAAACCGCATGTTGATTTATTTCAACGCCAAAAACGCTGTCACTTAATTCGATTTCTCTAACCTTTTCTCCTAACATGTTGTACACATTTACCTTAGGCATCTCGCATCCTCCTTTCCGTCTAGACTATTACTTTTTAACAGTTTCTTTTATTGTTACAATACCTTTCTTTGGTCCTGGTATTGCGCCTTTGATTAACATTAAGTTTCTTTCCTTGTCTACTCTTACAACTTCAAGGTTTTGAACAGTAACTCTTTCTCCACCCATTCTGCCAGCCATTCTATGTCCTTTAAATACTCTTCCTGGATATGTGGCTGCACCCATACCGCCAGCGGTTCTGTGCATTTTGGAACCGTGTGTTTCTCTACCTCTACCGAATCCATGTCTCTTAACTGGACCTTGAGTTCCTTTACCTTTTGATATACCAGTTACATCTACACGGTCTCCTTCTTTAAATATGTCCACATAAATTTCTTGGCCTATTTCAAATTCATCAGGATTATTAACTCTAATTTCCTTCAAATACTTCTTGAATGGTACACTAGCTTTTGCAAAATGGCCTTTCAATGGCTTATTTAGTTTCTTTTCGTTTATGTCTCCAAAACCTACTTGTATTGCATTATATCCATCGATTTCTACTGTTTTCTTTTGTACTACTACCACTGGTCCTGCTTCCACTACTGTTACAGGAACTACAGTCCCATCTTCCTTGAATATCTGAGTCATTCCTATTTTTCTTCCAATTATGCTTTTCATACTTACACCTCCTATATTTTACAGCGGATTACCTGAAATTTGTTAGGTAATCTTATAAAACTATGATTTGATTTCAATATCTACACCAGCAGGTAAATTCAACTTCATAAGTGAATCTATTGTCTTTTGGTTTGGATTTAAGATATCGATTAGTCTCTTGTGAGTTCTTTGTTCAAATTGTTCTCTAGAATCCTTATACTTGTGAACAGCTCTTAGAATTGTAATAACTTCCCTTTCTGTTGGCAATGGTACTGGACCAGACACTTCAGCACCAGTTTTCTTCGCAGTTTCAACTATCTTTCGAGCTGATGCATCTAATAACTCATGATCATACGCTTTTAACCTAATTCTGATTCTTTGTTTTGACATGTAATTCCCTCCTTCTATCGCATGTTATATTTTGACATGCGACTGGAATTGCCGATACACCTTCCCAGGTGTGTTGTATTTTTTTTTATAATTTTTCGCAATTCTAGTCGCCCGATTTAAAACCGGACATTCTCAGCAAAAATTCCCCCCGTATAAACGGAGCAACCTTTTGCCTCATCGCAATGTCAAAAATAGGCACTATTACATTTTATAATAGAAATAGCAAAAACTCAAGACCTTTTTTAATAAATCTTTAATTCTTTTATAAATTCATAGAAGGGGCCCTAATAACTTAGGGTCCCTATCATTTAACATTATTCAAGTATCTTACTTACAACTCCTGCTCCTACTGTCCTTCCACCTTCACGAATAGCAAATCTTAATCCTTCTTCCATTGCTATTGGTGTGATTAATTCTATTGTAAATCTTGCATTGTCTCCTGGCATTACCATTT
>DATCJO010000167.1:0-2437 GCA_036562765.1 Tissierellaceae bacterium
AAAAAGCAAACCTATAAGTTTAAATTCTGTAAAGTACATCTGTTTTGAGCTCATTAATACTGCGATAAAGGTGGCGGCTGAGATAGATGTACACAATTCTGATGTGGATACACTTATGGAAAAGATGACTCATATGGAAACCTTAGATGAGATATATACTACAGTGTTGGATTTTTATAGACGGTTCTATGCCAAGATAAAAGAAGCAAAAATGTCAAAAAGCACAGAATTGCGTGATAAAGTTATGCAGTACATTAAAGATAATTATATGAACAGTATGCTTTCGGTAGGAAGCATTGCTGACCATTTTTCTATTTCACCGTCCTACTTAAGTCGGTATATGAAAGATTATTTAGGACGTTCTCTTACTGATTACATTCATGAAGTACGGTTGGAGCGTGCAAAATTCCTTTTAGAGAAAACTGACAAGCCTGTAGCATACATTGCAGAAGAAGTTGGATATAACAGCTTGCATAATTTTTCTAGAGTATTCAAACGTTATGAGGGCATTACGCCTACAGATTATCGCCTTATAAAGATGAACAGGACCTAAAGTAGTTTAAACTATTATGTAAATTTCGGGACAATAAGGACATAAATTGGATCGTAGAAAAAACCCATTATCTAAGTATTTGTTAAATGCAAATAAAAATTATCACTTTACAATAATTCAGTCTAATGTTTAAATAATGCTAGAACAGTGTGTAGCTATTCGGTGTAATGAAAACGCAGAGTATTAATATCCTAAGCATGTCGTGGTTTTCATCATTCGATGCAAATAACTCCAAAGAAAGGGGAGAACCTAGTTGTACGCACCGGCCACTAATAAGGTTTTGTTAGAAGACAATAATGGCAGCCAAATGCTTAAAAGTAAAAAGTCGGATACTAAAATTTATAATTTTATGAAAGGATTATATCATTCCAGATATCTGTACTTATTGATAGTACCTGTGATAGTATATTATTTTATATTTCATTATATCCCAATGTATGGAGTAATTATTGCATTCAAAGACTTTAACGCGTTCAAAGGAATACTTGGGAGTCCGTGGGCAGGATTTAAACACTTTAAGGCTTTTTTTGAATCACCTTTTGCCTATAGGTTGATAAGAAATACTTTGACTATTAACATCTATGATTTAGTAGTTGGTTTTCCAGCTCCTATTATTCTTGCATTACTAATTAATGAAGTAAAGAGCAATAGATTTAAAAGAAGCGTGCAGACTATAGTTTATATGCCGCATTTTATTTCGGTAGTGGTTGTATGTGGAATGCTTATTTCTTTTTTATCTCCAAGCACGGGTATCATAAACCGTTTTATACAAATGTTAGGTGGCAATCCTATACATTTTCTGGCGGAACCTAGATGGTTTAAAACAGTATATGTTTTATCTGGAGTATGGCAGTCGGCAGGATGGGGATCAATAATTTATCTTGCAGCCTTAGCAGGTATAGAAATGGAATTATATGAAGCAGCAACTGTAGATGGCGCAACAAAATGGCAAAAGTTGATATATGTTACCCTCCCGGGGATATTACCAACCATTATCATCATGTTAATATTGAGAATGGGGCGTATGTTTACTGTGGGTTTTGAAAAGATAATGCTGTTATATAATCCCTTAACATACGAAACTGCAGATGTGATCTCTACATATGTATATAGAAAGGGAATTTTGGAAGCCAATTACAGTTATACCGCGGCAATAGGCCTATTTAACTCTGTTATTAACTTTATCATGTTAGTGACATTCAACAAGTTTAGTCGTAAAGTTTCAGAGATAAGTTTATGGTAGGAGTGGGTGATGGCCTTGAGCAATGTCATCAAGGAGACGTTAGGGGATAGAATTTTTTATGGAGTAGTAATTTTTATACTCATAATTACATGTATAGTCATTTTATACCCATTGATCCATGTGGTTAGTGTTTCTTTTAGTGATCCTTATGCTGTTATGGCTAATAAAGTAGGATTATTGCCGGAAGGATTCAGTTTAGAAGGGTATAGGAGAGTGTTTGCAAATCCTGATATTTGGAGAAGTTACAAAAATACTATAATGTACACGGTAGTAGGTACATTGATTAATCTGATTCTGACAATCGCTGGTGCGTATCCTCTATCTAGAAGTGATTTTTATGGTAGGAAAATTTGGACATTTTATTTTACTTTCACTATGTTCTTTGGTGGGGGTATGATCCCGACTTACTTATTAGTTCAAAAGTTAGGCTTAATAGATACTTTTTGGGTAATGGTAATTTTAGGAGCTGTAAGTACATGGAATATGCTTATAATGAAAACCTCAAACTTCGCAGTTAAATATTGACTGCTAGACCTTGAAAAATCAATAATTCAGCCAATTTATATACCTATTAAGATGCTTTTTTATACTCCATTTTCCTCTTATAGTACTCGGGAAGCTTTGCAATAAAAGCATCAATT
>DATCJO010000179.1:0-2780 GCA_036562765.1 Tissierellaceae bacterium
TTCTCCATTTTGGTAAAAACTTATCTTCGCGTCATCAGGAAGATTTTCAACTAATTCGATTTTGTATGGTTCTCCCATTTCTTGTAATTTTTTTATTGCTTCTTCTCTGGTTACTTCTATCCGGACAAACGGATGATCTTCGGCTACTATTTTTTCCATTTCTTTTTCAATCTTTTCTAAGTCTTCCGGTGTAAAACTCTCGTCCCTGTCAAAATCGTAGTAAAAGCCATCTTCTATAGAAGGGCCAATACCTAACTTCACATCAGGAAAAAGTCTTTTCACAGCTTGAGCCATCACGTGAGAAGTGCTATGCCTAAAGGCATTTCTACCTTCCTCATCCTCAAAGGTAAGTATTTCTACTTTAGAATCCTCTTCCAATTTGTAATTTAAGTCCACAAGTACACCGTTGACCCTCGCTATCAAAGCTTCTTTGGCTAGCTTCGGGCTTATGTCCCGTGCCACATCCATCACGGTGACACCTTTGGGATACACTCTCTCTTCATCACCTTTTAAGAAAACTCTCACCTTTTCCTGCATCACCCTCACCTCGTTTCAGTATATGAGTTTTTAAACCGAAAAACCTCCCGTCCTGAAAGGGACGAGAGGTTGCTCCCGTGGTTCCACCCTTATTTTAACTCTTTACGGCGATAAAGGTGCTACCTTTGGACTCCGAGGTGGTTTTCAGCTTACTATTCTCAGGGCGTTCCCACCTGCTAGCCCCTCTCTGGGAGAAATCGTAAGCCTACTCTTCTCTTCATAGTCCTTAATCAATATTCAGTTTAGTTAATTATACCCCCTATTTGTAAATAAAGTCAAGTTTTACAATTTAAAAATTGGTCCAATACAAGAATGCCGCTTGTATCAAGCCTATGAAAAATCCTATAACTCCACCTAAGATCTCGATTTGCTTTAGTTCTTTTTTTGAAAGCCTTACTATAAGTCTTTCCAATTCCTCTAATTCAAGAGAATTGATTTTTTCTTCAACTAATTTGCCCAGTTTAATTTTCTCTTTGATTTTTGAGGCTAAATTTTTCTTTAATTCCTCTAATATACTACCTCCATGGCGATCTATGGCTTCTCCTAAAAAATTTGTAATTACTGTCTTTAAAGAGTTCGGTAAAAAATACGGTAATTTTTCATATGCCTTTTGTTCTATAATACTTTTGAGATTTAACAAGATATGAAACTTCATTTCCTCCGATGTTAGTTGAGTCAGTATATCATCATAAGAAAGAACTTCTTTTTCTAAAGTTTCACCTATATTTCTTGAAATTTCTGCTCTTCTTTTGGGGATAAGCCCTTGGAATTCAAACCCTAAAATTTTAACTGGTCTCAAAGGTCGAAATATTAGTTTAATTGCAAGTACGTTGGTTTCCCAACCTATAAAAGCACCTACAAGGGGCATGAGAATTATTTGCAAAAGCGTGTAACTATGATCCATTGCTTCTACCTCGCAAATTATATAGCTTTTTAAAATAATATAACACATATTAAGTAAAATAACCAGCAAAAAAGCCCCATAAATTGGAGCTAAATCATTTTTTACCACGCTTCGAATTTATGCAGATTTCACACTCGTTGCAAAAATAAACTCTATCCTCAAAAATGCTGTAAATTACATTTATAACTTCACTTTTTTCCATACCGGTAAATCCATGAATTACGATCTTTTGAGGTGCTAAGTTGATAAGCATACTTAACGCTATATCTTCTAAGCTAAAATCTGGGTTTTCTTTAGCTAAAATATCTATACCTTCGTCTCTTTCTAGGGGCTCCATATTACCATTCATTAAATGAAATTCTCCATTGAACAGTAAAATATGGACTAATTCCTCTCGGGGATCATTAACATTAACAACAAATTTAAGTAGGTTAATAAACTCCCGATACTCTTTCTCCACTAAATATTCATCTACAGCCTTATCGATCACTTCTTCCAGCATTTCTATATACTCTTTTAATCTAAAATTAATAAAACCTTCCAATACTACCATATCGCAGCCATTAAAGTAGTCCAATAATTTATGTATTATTACTGACTTACGTTTTGACATATCAGGAAAAGTCCCCTTTTGGCTGCTTTTGGGACAATTTAGCATTTCTCTCGCATAATCATATATAATTTTATGTTCAGCCTCTGTAAAATAAAAAAATTTCTTTATGATTCTTTTTATTAGTTTGGGTTCCCAAAAATCAATCACTAAATCTGCTAGAATTTCAATAAAAGAAACGAAAATTTCCTCAGCTATTTCAAAATCGTAATAAATAGAACTTCCTAACACTTTTTTATGAAAACTTACTTCCGCTCCCTTTCTCTTCAAGTTCTCTAATTCAAGGCAAAATCTTTCCTCCAAACTGGAAAACGGTTTTACTATTCCCACCGTTAATGATCGCATCAAAGGCCACTCCCTTCGCAGCTTATAGATATTATATGTTGATACTTTTAAGTCTTATACTGCAAAAATAAGGGAGTTGGCCTAGAATTTGGACAAAAAAAAGCCTTTTTTCAGGCATAAAAATGGTGGGCGCTGTAAGGATCGAACTTACGACCTCTTCCGCGTCAAGGAAGCGCTCTCCCACTGAGCTAAGCGCCCACTGCGTGGTGCCGGGAACCGGAATCGAACCGGTACGGGTATTTACTACCCCCAGGATTTTAAGTCCTGTGCGTCTGCCAGTTCCGCCATCCCGGCGTATTTGCATATTGGAGGCGGCACCCAGATTCGAACTGGGGATAGAGGTTTTGCAGACCTCTGCCTTACCACTTGGCTATGCCGCCATTT
>DATCJO010000188.1:0-39926 GCA_036562765.1 Tissierellaceae bacterium
GGTGAGTTATATAGCAAAGATGCTAACGATATCAGAGCTGATATAGAAGCCCTTGTTAAAGTCATTGAAGAGCTTGCAGCTAGTGGAGAACAGATTACTATGGCAATCAACGAAGTAAGTACTGCTATTTCGGAGAGTGCCACTGGAATAGGCTTTATTGCTGAACAGTCAGCAATCATTGTACAAAAAGTAAATACCATAAATGATAATATGAAAGTATTAAGCGAGAGAAATGAAGCAATAGAACGAACAATCAGCAACTTCAAAGCCTAATTGAATTTAATAGCTTATAAGCAACCACTATAATCAAGTTAATATAACTGGATTATAGTGGTTGTTGTTATATTGTTATGCTAATTTAACTACCTTTTCATTAAAAACCCAGCTTTCATAATAATGAAAACAGGGTTTTTCTGCATGGTTAGCAGATATTCGATTTGCGTTTATTTTATCAACAATTTTACTATTTCACTTAATAGATTTCTAATATTATCTATGCAGTATTTATTTTCAATGCTTAAAATAAATATATTTGGTGGCAAGTTAAAGTTTTCGCTGTTTATAAGATTCTTTATCCCAATTTCTTCTAAATCAATGTATCTGCATTTTTCTTCTCTAGTTATTAGACCAAGGTTTGATTCTAAAGAGAATGTAAAATTTCTTTTGTCTTCAGTGACAAGATTGAAGTTTTTATGAAAATATTTTATATTATTCTCTAATGGAGGGTTGACAGTTCCTTCAATTTTCAATATATCTTGTGAAAACTGAATTTTTTCAATTGTTAATTCTATGCTTCCCTCGTCTTTGTTTATTGAAATTCCCTTTTTATCTTCTATTAAGTCTATTATTGATATTACATCAAGCATATGGGCTAAGTCATCAAAATTGTGATTTAGTATATTTTCCTTTAATACTGGATTTTTTGATTCAATATACTTAAAATAAAAATCTACACAATCAAGTCCTGAATATATATCTTCTCTAAAGAAGCCTAATTCTTTTTCAATGGTCTTCAACTTTAAGTCTGGAAAATTAAATAGGAATCTATATTTTTTTACATATTGATATAAGTCAAAGGATTTTATATTGCTAAAAGGATTATTTAACTTATAATGCCTAATCCTTTGCTTTATAAAGGGTATATCAAAGTAATCTCCATTATATGTGATGATTTTATTAAATTTTATTATGTTTGCTATGAATTCATTTAAAACCTTATTTTCTTCATCTAGATTATCTGCAAAATATTGGTCTAGAACCCAAGTGCCATTGTCGTTACTTGGGTATAAAATTCCAATAAGATATATGTTATCTTTAAATCTGTTTAAGCCTGTAGTCTCAATATCTACAAAACACGCTTTTTCTTTTGGAAAGTATTTTTGTATGCTCAAATTATGTTTAATATTTGTTCTTAACATATCCATTTTATTCACCTATTACTCTTTCTGTGATATAATTATTTATATTTAAATTATATAATTTAATTAAAATCAAATCAAAATATAAGTTTAGGAGAGTAAGTATGGAAAATTTAAATATAAAAGAAAAGACCAATTTAGAATTAAAGGAAGGTATTATCAGTTCAAATTACAAGCAATTAAAATATATTCAGGAATCTAGCTTTCTAACTGTGTTTTATTCTATATTGGAAATTAAAGAAATAATGAGGAATTCTGAAGAGTTAGATAATATCCGAAATACTAGTGAATTTAGGAATATAAACAATTACTTAAATGAAATTCTTGATTTAATTAAAGATATTGTGCAATCAGGTTTAGGGGAAGTTAAGCAGGAAAAGATTATAAAACTACATAATACTAAAAAGGAACTTTATAATTATTTTTCAGTTGTTGAAGGATATTACAGGGAATTAAATTACATAATGATGACAATTGATCATTATTCTTCAAGAATAATTGCTGAAAGGGATTACAAGGACAGTGAATATGACAAGACTGAAATATTGGAATTAATTAAGTTTATCAGCGAAAAATTGGAAAAAGCACGAAACGACTATAAAAAATATACTAACATTATTTCCCTGGTAATTTCTGTTTTGCCCATGAGATTAGTAAAGGAAAACTACTATAGTGTATTGAAAAACTCCATTATAAGAAATTTTTACAACAGCCCAAGGGCTTATTTTGAAAAATCCATCAGGGAATATAAAAAGATTTTTGATAGTTCCATGTTTGATGGATATGGTACTAAATTCGATTATTACTTCAGAGAAATTCAAAATTTGAGAAATAGAGATTACTCAACTATGGATTATGAAGAATTAGATAATGTTATGAATTCTTCTTTAGCTTTAACAGAAGAGCTGTTGTTTTTGAAAAGCTTATTGATGAAGCTAGGCATAACAATTAATAAGCTAATTGTTATAAGCTTAATTGGAGAAGATTTAGATTCTGATGACATTGAAGATATTTACTATGATTGGAAGGAACTCATAGCTAAAAATTCTTTCGATGAAAAGTTAAATGATAGGATTAAAAAAGAAATTGATGATATCGAAAAGAATATGTTTGATGAATTGGAAGTTTTTTATGCATTAAATAATGAAGCTTTAGAGAGAAAAGATTTTGATTATGAGGAATTACAGCCTATACTTTTAAAGACAAAAGATGTTCTAACATATTTTAATGATATTGCTTTCGATACAGAGGAAACGCCTTCATTAGGAGACGAAGGAATGGTAACTCCAGATTTTTTGGAACAAGCATCTAATTCTTTGATAGAATACATAAACAGAGCTATAACTGGCATGAGCAGTATAGAAAGAAAGATTAGGATGAAAAATCTTTTGGCTTCGATTGATTTGCCTTTTAATGGAATTGGGGAGTTCTTTGATTATATTGAATATTCTTTGGATATTACTGTAACTCCTAAAGAGATAGTCAATATGCTAATAGATTATATTTATTATATGTTAGATGAAATATAAAGAATAATGGAGTTGAACATAATGGCTGATAGCATAAAGAGAGGTCTAAAGAAGGGACTTTTGACTTTATGGAAGCTAACTAAGGTAATGGTCCCTGTTTATTTCTTTGTAACTTTTTTGAAGGTAAGTGGAATTCTAAATGTTATTTCAAAATGGTTTGGGCCAATTATGGGGTTTTTGGGATTGCCAGGAGAGGCTTCAATTGTATTGGTTATTGGCAGCTGCTTAAATTTGTATGCAGGGATTGGGGCTATTGCTAGTTTACCATTAAATATTAAGCAAATTACCATATTGTCAGTCATGCTATCTTTTTCACACAATTTATTTGTTGAATCAGCAATAGCAAAAAAAACTGGGGTGAGCCTAGCAGTAGTGGTTTTAGTAAGGATATCTTTAGCTATAATATCTGGGCTTGTTTTAAATATTATCCTTTAGGAGGAAAGAAATGGACTTCAGCCTATTTATTAAACAAAGCATAACAGGTTCGTTAGATTCTATTTTTTCCATGGCAAAAATAGTCATCCCCTTGATGATTGTCATGGAGATATTAAAAGATTTAAATGTTCTTGAGAAAGTATCTGAGAAGTTATCACCTGTTGCAAAATTCTTAAATATATCTAATAAAGCAGTTTTTCCATTAGTAATCGGAATTATATTTGGATTAGCCTATGGAGCAGGATTTATATATGAGAGTGCAAAGGAATATAACCTTAATAAAAAAGATATGTATATATTGATGATTTTTCTAGTGGCTTGTCATGCAGTAATCGAAGATACTCTGTTATTTGCAGCTGTTGGAGTGAATATGTGGTTTTTGTTAATTATTAGAATGGCTGTAGCAACAATCGTAACCAGAATAGCTTCAAGAGTATTAAATAAAATTACCTTATCGGAAAATATAGAAAAAATTTAAAAAGGTGCTTAAGCACCTTTTTTATCATTAATTGTTATCTTCTTCTATTTCATTTTCGAATAATTCATTGTCTAAAGTTAATCCTCTAAATTCGTTTCTTGGTCTTTTTGATTCTTCCCCTCCACCGACACTATCTGCATCTATTTGTCTTGGGAATAGGGATGGGAATGTTGTACAAATTGGTGATACTTCTGGTGATATTTCAGCAAATCCTGTTGAAAGTACGCATAATTGAACTGGTAGGACTATTTTTTTCTCACAGGATACACAAAGTGCTATGATTAAATCTATTCTAACTTCGCCAGTGTCTGGATTGATGTTTATGTCTCTAGAAATGCTGTTTGTAGCCAATCTTGTTTCACATAGTAAATTGCAGAATTCTGCCAATCTTGGCAAGAATGCTGAATCAAATACAGATGGTATACATAGTTCAAAGAAGTTTGTTAGTATTAAAGGTGTATTAGGTGGAGCTATTGGAACGTTGGCTGACAAAGTAACCCTGCTTCTTCTTCCTCTTGAATCTGCTATTACTGCGTCTATTTCTATGAATACATTTCCTCTAATGGCAATTCTTTGAGTTCCAAATACAGGAGTACCCCTACCTCTATTGTCGCATTCTGTAGTATCTGCATATATTAGTTTTTGATTTCTTATTCCATCTGGTCCTACGACTTCTACAATATTTCCTTTTTCATCTTTTACAAATTCTCCGCCTGATAGAATTGTTTCTGGGTCAATTACTAAATTGCGTGGGTCATTAATATTCCTAGGATTGAAGAATTTTCTGCATCTAATGTCTTCAATTCTTACAATTCTTGAACCACTTGGTAGATTTGGAGTGAATCTTACATTGTTTACTGTACTCAATGCTTGAAGATTTACAACAGTTGCATCATATACTTTTTGTACGAATATTGGTTCAGCTACAACTCTTCTTAAAGTACCATCCCATTCACAGCCAGTAGTACCTACACAACATCTATCTCCAAAATCTTGAATATCCTCAGGTAATATATTTGAAGTCATTGAATTTCCTCCCTTCAAAGAAAAATGGTTTTTCTTACTCATAATATATTCCAATGCCTTTTTTTTTGTTACTAATAAAAATGTAATATAACCGTGCCATATTTAATATTTATTATTAAAATAATAATTTTGTGAATACAGGGAAGGGGTCCAAATGAGTTTTTTTACCGATAAATGGATAGTAGGTGAGATGAAATCCAACGAGCTAGTTTTACTGAGGAAATCAAAAGGGAATATTTTTTTGGAAAGGCTATCACAAAATAAAAAAGGGAATAAAGAACACTTGACTGCAGAAGTTCTTGAAGAATATGATGCAGCAATCCTCTCTGATAAGATTTATGTTCTGTACCAAAATGTAGAAGGACACTTGATTTTAATAGTAGTGAATGGAAACAAAAAAGAAGAAATCCAGCTTACCCACACTGGGTTATCCGAAGTATTTAATTTATGCTTAGAAATAAAAGATAAGTTTATACATATTTTATATGCCATCAGGGGTGAGGGGAATAAGTATTATATAAAACATCATTTTTATGACGGAAGCAAGTGGGAAGAATTTCTGGTAGACGTGATTAGTGTAAAAAAGGTCATCAACCAGATGAAGGCAATTTTAATGAAAGATAGACTGCATTTAATTTATTATAATGATGATTATAATATCTCCATAAAAAGTTTTAATCTTGATAATTTAACATGGAGCAATTCTTTTAATCTTATAAGTAACAGCAATGAAAAGCTATTTTTAGATGGAATAGTGGTAAATAACAATTTACATTTGGCTTTTTGCGAATATGTAGATGAAAATCTAGTTGTAAAATACTTAAGGTATGAATGTCAAGATGAAAATTATATAAAAACAGCAGAAGAATTTATTTCAAATGAAGGAAGCCCATCTCATCCTACTGTAATTTATTATAAAAATGATTTGTGGATAACATGGCTTGAGTTGGATAAGGTTTTCAGCAGGTTGAGTAAGGATATGGGCAATAGCTGGACTCAAATCTATATGTGGAATGAGACAAAGAAAATAGATTTCATAAGATATAAATATTTGGCAGTAGAAAAAGATGAAAATGTTTGTTTAAATTATTCCTTTGGAAGCATATATCCTGAAATAAGATTTTTAGGCTTTGGCAGCACAAGAAGCGCTGTAGAGATACCGGTAAAAAAAAAGACTACAATGAGATTCAGGCTATAAAGGACAAAATTGAAGAGCTGGAAAATGTAATAAAGTCACTGAAAACATGTTTAATAAATATCGAAGATTATTTGGAATGGAGAAGCAGAGGAAATTATAGGAGGGTTCTAAAAAGATAAAATCAAAATATCATGGTATCCCAAGGGAGATACCAGATATTTTGCTTTTTATCTATATTGAATTAAATTCAATTATCTTTCTTATTTCATCTAAATCATTTGTTAACCCTAACGCTAGCATTAATTTTATCCTTATTTTTTGACCTGGTAGGTTGCCTCCAAAAATTACTCCTAATTCCCTTAAGTGTTTTCCACCACCTTCATAACCATATGTATCTAATACTCTACCTGTTGGGCACCTTGAAACCATTACCACGGGGATTTTTTTATCAATTGCCCTTTTTATGCCTGGAACCATTGCTGGAGGTAGATTTCCTCTACCAAGTGCTTCAATAACTATTCCCTTATAATGAGTATTTATATAGAAATCTATTATATCTGATTCCATACCTGATGCAGCTTTTATTAAACCTACTTTTTCTTCTATTTTATCAGTATTAATAAATTGGCGTGATACAATGTCCCTATAATATATTACTTCATCATTATCTACAATACCTAATGGTCCAAATTCAGGGGATTTAAATGTGTCTAATGATAGAGTATTTGTTTTAGTAACTTCTCTAGCAGCATTGACCTCATTATTCATTACAACCAGAACTCCCTTATTTCTAGATTTAGGAGATATGGCAGTACAGAGTGCTGCAGAAAGATTGCTTGAACCATCATACCCTAATTCTGAGCTATTCCTCATGGCACCAACTACTATTATGGGTTTTTCTGAATTTGTAACTAAATCTAAAAGATATGCAGTTTCTTCCAATGTGTCTGTACCGTGGGTTACAACTACACCTGTTATTTCGTCTCTTATAATGTTTTTCTTTACTAATTCAGCTATTTCCATCATCATCTTTGGAGTAATGTGAGGGCTTGGAAGATTGGCATAATTTATCACCTCAATTTCAGCAAACCTTTCTATGTTGGTGACCATGCTTATGATTTCTTCTGAACTTAAAGCAGGAATAGCAGCATGAATTCTAGGGTCCAATTTCATTGAAATGGTACCACCAGTAAAAATAATAGCTACTTTGTTTTTTCCCATATTAGACCTCCAAAATAATTTATTAACGATAATATCAATAATATAATAGCACATTTTAAGGAAACAAGTGCCAAAAATTGGATTAATATTCGAGGGAGTGAAATAAAAGGAGTCACAGCTTACAAAAATACAAAACAAAAAAGAAAGAGGACTCCAATCGAGATTGGAGTCCAAATCCATACGGATGAAAAAAACCGTTCAAAAGGGGTATTGGGAATAGAGATCTTATTTGAGGTTACCAGGGGGATAACCACTTATTTAGTATAGCAGAGTTCGACAATTTTAGCAAGTCTTTTTTGAAAAAAATTTATTTTTTTTGACAAAAATTTTCTTTATTTTTTCATCAATGTATTATTTCTATTTAATCTAATGAGTAAATCATATATAATAAAATAGAGAAAAATTTAAAGGGGGAAATAACATGGATAACAGATTTATGGAACTTAAAAAGACATTGGAAAAATATGGATTTGTAGTAAAGATTTTTGAGGACAGCAAATCTGCTAAGGATGAATTATTAAATGAAATAAAATTAGATGAAACAGTTGGAATAGGCGGTTCCATGACAATACAACAAATGGGCCTTTATGAAGATTTGAGAAACAGAGGTAATAAGGTATATTGGCATTGGAGAAAGGACGAAGAATCTCCATTACAAAAAGCAATGAATACAGATGTTTATTTAACTAGTACAAATGCCATAACTATGGATGGTAAGCTTGTTAATATGGATGGAAATGGCAATAGAGTAGCATCCATGTTTTTTGGCCACAAGAATGTTTATGTATTAGTTGGAAAAAATAAAATCTGTAAGGATTATGATGAAGCAAGACAAAGAATAAGGGATATTGCAGCACCATTAAATGCTAAGAGGTTAAACTTAAGCACTCCATGTGCAATTACTGGTAAATGCAACGATTGCAATTCACCACAAAAAATCTGCAAAGTGGAAACAATAATCCATAGAAATCCTGGTTTATGTCAAATCCATATATATTTAATTGATGAGGAATTAGGTTATTAAAAGAGGTGTTCTAGTTGATTTATTTGGACAACTGTGCTACTACAAAGCCAAGAGAAGAAGTAGTAAAAGCAATGTATGAAAGTATGATGGGAGACTTTGGGAATCCTTCTTCTCTCCATAGGCTTGGCATGAATGCAGAAAAACGAGTAAAGGAAGCAAGAAAATATATAGCGGATTTTTTAAAAGTGGATGCTAATGAAATATATTTTACTTCTGGCGGTACTGAAAGCAATAATATTGCCATCCAGAGCTTTGTGAACAAGATGGCAAAAAGAGGAAAGCATTTAATAACTACAAAGATTGAACACCCTTCTGTACTAAATATAATGAAGCATTTTGAGAAGCAGGGCTTTGATGTTACGTACTTAAATGTTGACGAATACGGTGTTATTTCTTTAGAAGAATTAAGAAATGCCATAAGAGATGATACAATATTAGTTGCAATAATGCATGTAAACAACGAAGTTGGCTCAATACAGCCAGTAGCTCAAGTAAAAAAGGTTATTAAAGAAAAAAATCCCAATGTGCTTTTACATGTAGATGGAGTGCAAGGCTTTGGGAAGGTTGATATTTCCTTAAAATCAGCAGGGATTGATTCCTATTCATTTAGTGCACATAAAATTTATGGCCCAAAGGGTATTGGAGGGCTATATTTAGATAAAAAACATGTAATTTCCCCTATTGTTTTTGGTGGCAATCAAGAAAGGGGATTAAGGTCCGGAACAGAAAACGTACCAGGAATTATAGGATTTGGTGAAGCTGTAAGGATAATGAGCGAGAAGTATAAAGAAGAAAGGGAACATGTCTATAAAGTAAAAAAACATTTTCTTGAAAGGATTAAAGAAGAAATAGATGATATAAGGATAAATACTGACTTAGACAATTCCTCACCATATATAGTAAATATTTCATTTAAGAATGTAAGGGGAGAAGTTTTACTGCATTATTTAGAACAAAAAGACATTTATGTTTCCACAACTTCTGCTTGTTCTTCCAAGAGCACAGAAAAGAGCCATGTCTTAAAAAGCATGGGATTAAAGGATAATGAGATAGAAGGAGCAATTAGATTTTGCTTTTCCTATGAAATTACAGAAGAAGATATTGATTACACAGTAGAGGTTTTAAAACAATCTGTATCAGAAATCAGACGAGTAACAATGAGGTGATTAGGTGGATAAGGTTATTTCAGTAAGCTTTGGAGAATTGGCTTTAAAGGGATTGAACAGAAGATTCTTTGAGGACCAGTTAGTCAGCAATATAAAAAGGGCTATTAAGGATATAGGATTTGACAAAATTTACAAAGAACAAGGGAAATTGTATATTGAAGCCAATGAGGAAAATTTCCCCCAGATTTTAAATAGGCTTAAAAAAGTTTTTGGATTAGTAAACATAAGCCCATGCATTAGAACTGAAAAGGACATGGAATTTATTGAAAAGGCTGCAATTGAAATAATGAATGAAAAGCTGAGAGATAATAACATAAAAACCTTTAAAGTTGAAAGCAGAAGGTCAGATAAGAATTTTCCTCTAAATTCTCAAGAAATTTCACGAAAGATCGGAGGAGTAATATTAAAAAATTTTCCAAACTTAACAGTTGATGTTCATAATCCAGACACTTATTTATATATAGATATAAAACAGGAAGCCTATCTATATACTGACATCATAAAGGGATATGGCGGGCTTCCTGTTGGAACTAATGGAAAAGGGTTGCTACTCTTATCAGGTGGTATAGATAGCCCTGTAGCTGGATTTTTGATGGCAAGGAGAGGTGTGGAAATATCAGCTGTCCACTACCACTCTTATCCTTTTACTAGTGAAAGGTCAGAAGAAAAGGTAAAAGATTTAGCTTCTATACTTGCTAGATATACTGGAAAGATAAAGCTATTTTCTGTTAATATCCTTGAGATTCAAAAAGAAATAAACTTAAAATGCAAGGAAGACCAAATGACTATACTTTCAAGAAGGTTTATGATGAAAATTGCAGAAAGGATTGCATTAAAAGAAGGAATTGATGCATTAATTACAGGAGAATCTTTAGGGCAAGTTGCAAGCCAAACAGTACAAAGTATAAATGTAACAAATTCAGCAGTAAGAATTCCAGTGTTAAGACCTTTAATTGGATTTGATAAAGTAGATATTGTAAAAATTGCCCAAGATATTGAAACCTATGAGACATCTATACTGCCTTATGATGACTGCTGTACATTATTTTTACCAAAACATCCAGTTACAAAACCAAAACTAGAAGATATTTTAAAATCAGAAGAGTTATTGAATGTGGAACAGTTAATTGAAGATGCAATTGAGAATATGAAAGTTACTATAATTGAATAAGAATATTAAAAAAGATTGGTACATCGCCAATCTTTTTTTATGGTATTTTAAATATTTTTTAAATATTAGCAAGTAAAAGTTAACAATGATTATTTTTTTAAAATTATTAAACTTTTTTCTTAAGTCAATCCATTAAAAACTAGTAAATTTCAATAGGTTGTGTGATAATATTTTTTAACAAAAACTATTGACATTTCTTGCATATATTATATAATATGATAGTCAGTATTTGAGTTTAGTATTTTTAAACTAATTTTTTAATATATGTTCATTTTTATTAAGGAGGTGGCTTATGAAAATTGGTGAAAAAATTAGAAGGCTTAGAATTCAAAATTCCCTCACCCAAGAAGAGTTGGCTGAAAGGACAGAATTAACTAAAGGCTTCATTTCGCAATTGGAAAGGGATCTCACATCGCCTTCTATAGCTACCTTAGTTGATATTTTGGAAGGTTTAGGTACAAATTTACAAGAGTTCTTCAATGAAACGGTTGATGAAAAGATTGTCTTTTCAAAGAATGATGCTTTTGAAACTGAAAATGAGGAATTGAAATATAAATTAAAATGGATTGTTCCAAATTCTCAAAAAAATAAGATGGAACCTATTTTAATTGAATTGGAACCAGGTGGCAAATCTAAAGAACATTCGCCCCATGAAGGTGAAGAATTTGGATATGTATTATCAGGTATTATACATGTATATTTAGGAAAGGAAAAATATAAGGTTAGGAAGGGAGAAAGCTTTTATTTTAAGGCCAATTCCAACCATTATATAGCAAATGAAAGCAAGTATAAGGCCACTGTTCTCTGGATAAGCACACCACCAAGTTTTTAAGATAGGGGGTAGTTTAAATAAAATGCATACTATTGAATTAGTCAATGTAACAAAGGAATATAATGGTGTTACTGTTTTAGACAATATAAATTTGTACATTAGGGAAAATGAATTCTTAACAATATTAGGCCCCAGCGGTTGCGGGAAAACTACTACCCTTAGGATAATAGGAGGTTTTGAAGAACCAACAAAGGGTAAGGTATTGTTTGAAGGCAAGGATATAACTAATGTACCACCTTATGAAAGACAAATTAATACAGTTTTTCAAAAATATGCTCTTTTTCCTCATTTAGATGTTTATGATAATATAGCCTTTGGTTTAAAGATAAAGAAATTGCCTAAAAACGAGATTGATAGAAGAGTTAAAGAGATGTTAAGGCTTGTAAACCTAGAAGGATTTGAAAGAAGAAGCATAGATTCATTAAGTGGTGGGCAACAACAAAGAATAGCCATAGCCAGAGCATTGGTAAATGAACCTAAAGTGCTTCTTTTGGATGAGCCTCTTGGAGCATTGGATTTAAAGCTTAGAAAAGGCATGCAAATGGAATTAAAGAATATGCAAAAGAGAGTAGGCATTACTTTCATTTATGTAACTCATGACCAAGAAGAAGCATTAACTATGTCAGATACAATTGTTGTTATGGATAAAGGCATTATTCAACAAATAGGTACTCCAGTTGATATATATAATGAACCTAAAAATGCCTTTGTAGCTAAGTTTATTGGGGAAAGCAATATCATAGATGGAATAATGCATGAAGATTATGTTGTGGAATTTTCAGGTAAGAAATTTAAATGTATAGATAAGGGATTCAATAAGGAAGAATTAGTAGATGTTGTTATCAGGCCTGAAGATTTAGAAATAGTGCCACCAGAAGAAGGTGCTTTAAGAGGAGTTGTGCAATCAGTAACATTTAAGGGAGTTCATTATGAAATGATTGTAAAGGCTAAAGATTTTGATTGGATGATTCACTCTACAATTATGAAGCCTGTAGGAACTGAAATAGGTATGACAGTGCTACCAGAGAACATCCATATAATGAAGAAGGTGAAAGAAGAGTGAAGATGAAGAAAGCTGCCTACCCCTATGTTGCTTGGCTAGTAATCTTCATAGTAATTCCCTTGTTACTGATAATGTATTTTGCCTTCACAACTGGTGACAGCCAAAATCTAACCACTTTTAGTTTTAGTTTTGCAAACTTTAAGAGGTTTTTTACTCCTATTTATTTGAAAGTTTTGGGAAGATCTGTGAGTTTAGCTTTTATTTCAACTTTACTTTGTCTAATATTAGGGTATCCAATAGCATATATGATTTCAAAAGAAAAAGCCAGCAAAAGGAATGTTAAGATATTGCTATTTGTAATACCTATGTGGATGAATTTTTTATTAAGGACTTATGCTTGGCTAACTCTATTAGGTAGAAATGGTTTTATAAATACAGTTATCACTAAATTTGGATTTAAGCCATTGGATTTAATATATAATGATAAAGCTGTTCTATTAGGAATGGTTTATAATTTTTTGCCTTTTATGGTACTGCCAATTTATTCTGTATTGGTTAAGATGGATAAAAACCTAATTGAAGCAGCTGAAGACTTAGGTGCCAATAAAGTGAAGGTTTTTACAAAAGTTATTTTCCCATTAAGCATACCTGGGATTATAAGCGGTATTACTATGGTGTTTATTCCAGCAGTAAGTACCTTTATAATTTCTTCACTACTTGGGGGAAACAAATACAATTTAATTGGTAATTTAATAGAGCAACAATTTAGATGGACTGGAGATTGGCACTTTGGGTCATCCATGTCAATCATTCTTATGATATTTATCTTGATAACTATGGCATTTACTTCTAAGTTTGACCATGACAAGGAAGGGGGAGGCAGAGGATTATGGTAAAAAAAGGATTAAAGAACCTATATACATTTTTAATATTCTTGTTTTTATATGCCCCTATAATCGTTTTGATTGTCTTCTCCTTCAATGCTTCCAAATCTAGAGGAGTTTGGTCTGGATTTACTCTTAAGTGGTATGTTGAATTATTTAGAGATTCCAATGTGTTAAGAGCACTTTATAATACAATACTCATAGCAATACTTTCATCAATTATCTCTACCATATTAGGTACTTTTGCAGCAATAGGGATTTCTGATATGCCAGGGATAAGCAAGAAGATAATTTTAAATTTGAACTATTTGCCTGTGTTAAATCCAGATATTGTAACAGCTGTTTCCCTTATGGTTCTGTTTAGATTTTTAAAACTTGAATTTGGCTTTACTACAATGCTTTTGTCTCACATAACCTTCTGTACACCTTATGTAATTTTATCTGTATTACCTAAGTTAAAGCAGATGAATAAACACTTAGCAGAGGCAGCCATGGATTTAGGTGCTACTCCATTTTATGCGTTGAGAAAAGTCGTTATTCCTCAAATAATGCCTGGTATTGTAACCGGTGCATTAATTGCATTTACTTTATCTATAGATGACTTCGTAATTTCCTTCTTTAATACAGGACAGGGAGTATCCAATTTAAGTATTGAAATATACTCCATGACAAGAAGAGGTATTAACCCTGTAATAAATGCTTTATCTACTTTGATGTTTGTAAGTTTGATGATTTTACTGGTAATAATAAATAAAAGAACTGAAAAACATGAGGCGGAGAGAGGGGAGATTAGATGAGGAGAAGAATCTTTATTTTAACCTTAATTCTTATTATGATGACAGTAATTTTAGCTGGCTGTGGGGAGAAAAAGCCCAGTATCAATGTATATAACTGGGGAGATTATATCGATGAATCAGTACTAAAAGATTTTGAAAAGGAATACGGTATAAAAGTAAACTACAGCACCTTTGCTACAAATGAAGACTTATATGTTAAGCTAAAACAAGGCGGAGAAAGCTTTGATGTTATATTTCCATCAGATTATATGATTGAAAGAATGGCTAGGGAAGGCATGTTGCAAAAGATAAACCTTGATAACATTCCTAATATAAAGTATGTAGATGACAGATATATGAGTTTAGATTATGACCCAAATAACGAATATTCAGTACCATATATGTGGGGAACTGTAGGCATTATCTATAATAAGAAAATGGTTGATGACCCTGTTGATAGCTGGGATATTTTGTGGAATGAAAAGTATAAAGACCAAATAATCATGTTAAACAGCCAAAGAGAAACCCTTGCTGTAGCATTATTAAAGCTAGGGTATTCAATGAATACTAGAAATGTAAATGAATTGGAAGAAGCTAAACAAGAATTATTAAAACAAAGACCTTTGGTATGGGCTTATCAAGGAGACGAAGTGAAGGATACTATGATTGCAGGAGAAGCTGCATTGGCAGTAGTTTGGTCAGGTGACGCAGTTTATATGATGAGGGAAAATCCAGACTTAGATTATGCGATACCAAAGGAAGGCACAAATCTATGGTTTGATGGTATGTGTATCCCTGCCAATGCTAAGAATAAAGAAGGAGCAGAGTTATTCATTAATTTCCTATGCAGGCCAGATATAGCTGCTAGAAATGCTGAATATATTGGGTACTCTACTCCTATTCCAGAAGCAAGGGAGCTACTTCCAGATGATTTGAAAAACTCTGAAGTTGCATATCCTCCTGATGAATTGTTAAACAGCGTTAAATTGGAAGTATTTAAGGATCCAATGGATATAATAACAGAATATGATAGGATTTGGACTGAAATAATGTCTGGAGAATAAAATAAACACAAAAGCTCTTAAAGATTATTTGAAGTAATCTTTAAGGGCTTTTTATTATGTATAAGAAAACATATTTTATATTTAAAATATTTCGTACATAATTCCAATGTAAAATATTCATAACTAAATGTAATATATAATTGACATACTGAATAATATATATTACAATTCTATTATGGGGGTGTAATTTTGAAAAACATAAAGCTTAAAATGGCAAGGATAGAAAAGGACTTATCCCAAGAAGATTTGGCCAATCTTGTGGGAGTCACAAGACAGACCATTGGATTAATTGAAGCAGGAAAATATAATCCTTCTTTAAAATTATGTATTGCAATATGTAAAGCTTTGGGTAAGACCTTAAATGATTTATTTTGGCAGGAGGATGATGAGGATGAGTGGCAAAAGGGAATTAGATGAAAGGGAAAAGAAATTATTAGATGAAGCAAAGGCAATTTCATTTGTAGTTGGAGTTCTTTATGAAATAATTGTGTTAATTTATAAATTGTTGAAAACAGGTAGTGTGAAAAGTGTAATTACAGAAATCAGCATATTAGCAGTGATGTTTTGTGGAGCTTTGTATTTTTACATTGCAACAAATCAGCATGTAGATAAGGAAAAAGGTATAAAATCTAAAAGAAGCATGAAACTTATATTAGATGAAAGGCAAAAAGAACATATATCTATGTCTTTTGCAGGAGGGACATTTTTTGGATATCTTTATACATTATTTGTAGTTCTATATAAATTTTTTAAAGATAAAAGATTTACAAACTCCTATTTTGATATAGGTTTGTTAATTGTAATGTATATAACTATTTATATTTATCATATTAAGAAAAAGGAATTTGACTTACCAAAAACTATTACTGGGAAAATATTGCCTACTGGGAATGCATTTGAAGAGAAAAAAGCTAGGTATAAACATTATATATGGGATTCATTAATTACAACCATTATATTTATACCAATAGATTTTGTAGATGAAAGGAAAATATTTATCGTTCAGTTACAAATTTTAAATTTCTTCATTCTTGTATTTATTAGATTTATAATGTTCTTTTTGATTAATTTAATTTTTGGAGAATATAATGTTAAGAAGTACAATGAATATTATGATAAATTATTTGATGAAAATTAAAAAGTTTGTTGAAGATAATTTGGATAATAGATTAGTATTTAAAATACATATTTATATGTTTTAAAATGCCTAGAAAGTAATATAAAAATATGTTATAATTTTTTTAATCATGAGTAAGAGGTGTTAAGATGGATATTATTTCTTGCTAAATAATGAGTTTTGAATATGCACAGCAGTTGTATTTCTTCCAATTTGGAAGGTTATTTTGTTGTGCTCATTTTTAGCGAGAAACCTCTTACATTTTTTATTAAACTAATGAAAATATAATTACTATTTTTATAGTTGAGAGTTTTTCGCTCTCAGCTTTTTTTGTATATAGGTTTCCCGCTAAGTTAACTTAGAAGGGAGGACCAGTTATGGCGTTAATAGATATTAAGAATTTAACTTTTGAATATCCAGGCAGTTTAAAACCTGTTTTTAAAGATTTAGATTTACAGTTAGATACTAATTGGAAGTTGGGACTAATTGGTAGAAATGGTTATGGTAAGACAACTTTCTTGAAATTATTAATGGGAGAATATCCTTATAGTGGAACAATCATAAAACCCGTTCCGATGGCATATTTCCCATTTGAGATAAAAGATTATAATGTCATGACATTAGAATTATTGGAAACTTTGCAGCCAAATTTTGAATTATGGAAATTGCAAAGGGAAATGAATTTGATTGAAGTTGAAGAAGAAACTTTATACCGTCCTTTTTCAACATTAAGCAGTGGTGAACAGACGAAGGTATTATTAGCTCTGCTTTTTGCTGTAGAAGATAGGTTTTTGCTAATAGATGAGCCTATAAACCATTTGGATATTCATGGAAGGGAAGTAGTGGCTAGGTATTTAAAAAGTAAAAAGGGATTTATCCTAGTTTCCCATGACAGGGAGTTTATAAATAATATTGTGGACCACATCCTTTCCATAGAAAAAAGTAAAATAGTACTTTTAAGCGGAAACTATGATACATGGGAAGAGAATAAAAATTTAGAGGATAGATATGAGTTAGAGAAAAATGAAAAATTGAGGAAGGAAATAAGAAGGTTAAAGGAATCTGCAAGGCAAAAATCCATTTGGTCTAGTAGAGTTGAAGCAACTAAAGTAGGTTTTGGTCCAGTAGATAGAGGATATATAGGGCATAAATCAGCTAAGATGATGAAAAGGTCTAAGGTCATAGAAAAAAGATATGAAAAGGCAATTGAGGAAAAGAAAAAATTGTTAAAGAATATTGAGCCTATTGAAAAATTGCAGATGAATGTACTTGAGCATCATGCAAAGCCATATATGACAGTAGAAGATTTTACAGTTTCTTATGATAATAAAGATATTTTTGAGCCCATAAGTTTTACTGTTGAAAAAGGGGATTGCATAATTCTTCAAGGGCCAAATGGAACTGGTAAATCCAGCATATTAAGGGCTATTTTAGGAGAAAAAATTATATGGAAAGGGAAACTGGAAATAGCAAAGGGTTTAATAATTTCCTATGTACCACAGAAATTTGATTATGTTGAAGGTAATATAAATGAATTCGTTGATACTATGGGGTTGGACAAAACTAAATTTTTTACCATATTAAGGAAGTTTGGATTTTCACGGGAGCAGTTTGAAATTCCCATTGAAAATTTCAGCATGGGGCAGAAGAAAAAGATATTCTTAGCCAAGTCCATTTGTGAAGATGCACATCTTTTTATATGGGATGAGCCATTAAACTATATTGATGTAATTTCAAGAATTCAAATTGAAAATATGATATTGGAATTCTCTCCTACTATGATAATTGTAGAACATGACAGGAGATTTATAGAAAGGGTAGCAACTGATATAGTACAGTTATCAAAATCATAACTAAAATGGCATTTATGCCATTTTCTTTTTTAATAATTTTATTATCATGAAACTTTTTTGCAATTTAGTTCGTCTTATAGGTGGAAATGAAAAAGAATTACTTTAGGGGGTGCATTAACATTAAAATAACAAACGAAGAATTTGAAATGCTATTTAATCAATACAAAACTGACATCTACAGAATAGCCTATACCTATGTAAACAATGAAGCAGATGCGATGGACATAGTTCAGGAAACAGCTTATCAAGCCTATATATCAAAAGATAAGTTAAAGGATAAAGACAAGTTTAAGCCTTGGATATTGAAAATTGCAGTTAATAAATCTAAAGACCTGCTAAGGAAAAACAAATATATTCTATTAGAAGACCCGAAAGATATGAATCCTATAGAAACAAAGGTAAAAGACAGCATAAGCATGTTTATAGACAATCTAAAAAGACTTTCTATAGAGGAAAAAAATATAATTGTCCTAAAAATATACTTTGATTATACATTTGAGACAATATCAGAAGAACTTAAGATTCCTATAAATACAGTTAAATCAAGATATTACAGGGCACTGGAGAAGTTAAAAGTAGAGGAGGGAGTTTATGACAGATAAGCTTAAAAGCATGTTAGACAGTATTCCTGTTCCTGAAAAATTGGATGAGAAAATGGAAATTGGATTAGAAAAAGGAAGGATTGAGTATCTAAAAAGAAAAAGGAGATTAAAGAATACATTAATTGGATTAGCTGCTTCATTTGCTTTAATCATAAGCACTATAAGTTTTATTGGTGTAGATAGAGTTGAAGCTGCAATAAAACGAATGTTGCAATATGTTCCTGGATATAATGTGTTAGTAGATAAAGAGGAAGGTACAGTATTTGCCCTAAAAGATGAAATTTATTTTGAAGATGGCGACACTTTTGTAAAAATTAAAGCTGCGTCTAAGCTGAATAGCGATTTGACATTAACCATTGAAAGCAATTACAAAAATTATGAATATGACAAGGGGCTATTATTAAAAGATGAAAAAAATAATATCTTATCTCCTGAAGGATGGGGCGTATCTGGTGGTGGAGAATATTGGAAAGGCGATTTTCTTTTCAATGTAGAGGGAGAATCTACTGTTTATACCTTATTAGTTGGGAACTTAGAAATACCTTTTAACTTGGAAAAGACAGATGAGGTTGAAAATATATTAAAACTTGGGCCATATGTACAGGATAAAGGAATAACAATTGTTGCAATAAAGAAACCTATGGAAGATAAGTTAATGATAAGCCTATTAAACAAGTCTGAAGGTAAAAGAGTTGTAGATTATCCATTTGCTGAAAATTTAATGGCTCCTCTTTGGAATACTAATTTAGACATAGAAGATACAATGTATTTAATTGATGAAGCTGGCAGCAAAGTATATCCTTCTATTCCTTCATCTTTCGGGAATTTGATGTCGGATTTCTATTTCAACACAAAGGATAGAGAAGGATTAAAGCTTGTACTTCCTTATGTTAAAGTGAATTATCCAGATTTAAAAACAGAAAAAATAAAAATAAAAACTCCAAGAGATGGAGAATTAAAGCCAATAAATAAAGCTTTAAAATTAGGTGATTTTGAAATAGAAGTAATTAATGTAAGAAGAAATGCTGATGAAATAATAATTAGCCTAAAAGCTAATTCTTCGAAAGATGAAATAATAGATGATGTAAAAATTGGTGGTATTTTCGGATATGGTATGACCTTTAATGAAGAAACAGGATATACAGAATTGTATTTAGATTATGAAGATGTTGGAAGAAGTTTTTCAATATATTTTGAATCTCCAACAACGCTGCTTTTAGGTAACTGGATAATAGATTTGGATTAATAGTTTATTTTGTATTTCCTTTTATTACCTCGTATTTAAAGATGAGATTTTGAAAAAATATTTACGAGGTGGTGAGTTTGAAGGAAAAAAGGGCAATAGATGAAAACTTTTTTAAAGCTATGAACTATGAATTTGCAGGGGAAATAGGCTTAATAGATAATGAAGATATGAAGAAGAATAAATACCTTAACCAAAGTTTAAAAGAATCAAAAAAGAACCAAACGGAGCAAGTAGAAAGCAGACATTGAAAAATAATATGGAATTATTGAATAAAAGAGAAGAGGTGTTTCATAACTTATTTACAGAGTTAAGAAACACCTCTTTTTTAGTTTGGCTAAACTTATACTTAGTTCCATTACATGATTAATAATTTTTTGTAGATATTTAATATATCGAAATATATCATCAAAGCTGATTTAAAAACATCATTTGCTATTATTTATCACATTTTAATACAACTAATATTTTACATTTGAGTAATAGAAAACCTATATGGGTAATAATTAATAGAAAAATAACAAAGGGGGAAGTAATCATGGAGAAAACTAAGTACTTAATTATAGGCAATGGAATAGGAGGTCTTTCTGCAGCAAGGGAAATCAGAAATCATGATAAGAATGGTACTATTATAATTTTAAGCAAAGAACCTTATCTTACATATTATAGGCCCAAATTGACAGAAGGGATTTTTGAAGATTTTAGTTTGAAGGATTATTTGGTATATGACGAAGACTGGTACAGTGCAAGAAATATAAAGGTTGTTTTAAATGTAAATGTTGAGAAAATAGATATAGATAATAATGCCGTACATCTTGAAGATAACAGTAAGGTAGGGTATGAAAAACTGCTAATTGCCACAGGCAGCAATCCTTTTATACCCCCTATTAAGGGCAAGGATAAAAAGGGGGTTTTTGCTTTAAGAACATTAAATGATTTGCATGAGTTTAAGGAATATATTAAGCCTCTTAATATAGTAACAGTAATAGGCGGAGGGCTATTGGGGTTAGAAGCTGCTTGGTCATTGAAATTATTAGGCAAAAAAGTCAATGTAATAGAATTTGCACCATATTTATTGCCTAGACAATTAGATAAGGAACTTGCTGATAAGTTGGAAAGAAAGTTAAATGATGCAGGATTAAAAATATTTACAAATTCTCAAGCAGAAGAAATATTGGGAGAAAACAAGGCTACTGAAATTAAACTTAATGGAGATAGGAGTATTTTAACTGATGCAGTACTTATATCTTCGGGCGTAAGGCCAAATCTTGATTTAATAAAGGATACGCCAATTGAGTTTAACAGAGGCATCAAGGTTGATAAACATATGAGAACAAATATAGAAAATGTATTTGCAGCAGGAGATATAGTTGAAGTAGAAGGCATGGTATTAGGCTTATGGACTGCTGCCAATGAGCAAGGTAAAATTGCAGGTGCCAATATGGCAGGTGTAGAAATGGAATATACTCAACCAAAGATATTTACAAGATTAGAAATAGGAGATATAAAGGTGTTTTCAGCAGGCATAATTAATGATTATGATAAAGTATATGAATATAAAGATGATAATAAGGATGTTCATTATAAGTTATTCACAAAAGATGGAATTATTGTTGGAGCAATATTATTTGGTGATTTGAAGGACATGATTAAATTTAATAATGCAGTAACTACTCACCTTCCAGTACAAGAATTTTTAAATGACATAGACATTAAAATGAGTTAATATAAAAAATTAATTAATATTATTAAGATAAATCATAATTAGGGGGGTTACGATGTATTCTTTTCCAAAAAATCTTTACACCGATATAAGAATAGAAGATGTTTCTATTAGCGAAATTACCTTTGAAAATGGGGAGCTAAAACAGAATTTAATGAGAAAACACAATAAGGGAGCCTTCATTAGGATTTATGATGGACATAGGTGGTATTATTGCTCCACTACAGATATTGAAAATTTACAAGAAGAAATTGACCGATTAGCTCGTATGGCAAGACCTAATGAAAATATTGAAGAAGACCCAATAGTTAAAAGATTTCAAGTAAATACAGGAGAATTTTTACATTTCAAGAATAATGATATACTTAATGTGCCCCAAGAGAATAAACTAAATTTATTGAAATCCTTTTTCCCCATTATCGAAAGCAAAGAAGAAATTAAGATGTGGAGAGCTGTATATATTGATAGGAAAGTTACAAAGGAATTCTATTCCAGCAAGGGTACTAATTTAAAGTTTGATTATCAAACTTGCGCTTTGGCATATAGATATTCTATTAATGTGGATGGGAAGACATTAGATAGTGGCTATGATAAAACTACAACAGATTTTAATGAGCTTAAATCCTTTGGAGATAAATTAAGAGAAAAGATTGAAAAGGATATTCTTTATACTAAAGATGCTAAACCAGTAAAGCCAGGTAAATACACTGTTATATTTTCGCCTATTGCTACAGGAGTATTTACTCATGAAAGCTTTGGGCATAAATCTGAAGCAGATTTAATGTTAGGCGATGAAACGATGATGAAAGAGTGGAAAATAGGCAAAAAAGTTGGGGTAGACAATTTATCTATAGTTGATCAAGGAGATATATTAGGAAGCGGGTTTGTACCATTTGATGATGAAGGTACAAAAGCGGAAAAGACATATTTAGTTAAAAATGGAATCTTAACTGGCAGGCTCCATAGTAGCATAACTGCTGCTGCTTTAGATGAAAATATTACAGGAAATGCAAGAGCCATTAATTTCGAATTTGAACCAATAGTCAGAATGACTACTACTTATATTGAAGCTGGAGACAAGACAAAGGAAGAACTAATTGCTGGTGTAAAAGAAGGAATACTTATAGAAGATATAAAACATGGTTCAGGTATGTCCACTTTTACAATAGCACCAAGAATTGCCTATATGATAAGAAATGGGAGAATAGCAGAGCCTGTTAATATTGCAGTAGTTACAGGTAATGTAATGGAAACCTTATATGAAATTGATGGAATATCTAAAGAACTTGAATTTCATTCATTTTCATTAGGTGGATGTGGTAAATTTGAACAATTTCCGCTTCCAGTTGGATTAGGAGGACCATACATTAGGGTAAATAATATTACAGTGCAATAAGGGGGATTTCTGTGATAAAGGAAAAATATATTAATAGTATAAAAGAAATATCTTTAAATGTAGTTCAAACAGATATAAAATCTATTAGAAAAAAAGATATTACTAAGACAGGATTGAGAGTATATGATAATGGATTTATAGGGATTGCAGGTGCAATTGGGAAATATGATGAAGCTGATTTGAAAAAGAGAGCAATAGAAAACTTAAAACTGGAAATACCTTATCCCTATGAACCATCATCTAATTTAGTCAAGAACTTAGATTTAAGGGAAAAGATATTTTCCGATGAAGAATTTGTAGAAGAAGTAGATATGCTTCTTAAGATATTAAGAGAAGAATTTCCAGACTTTTCATTTTCAAACAATATCTATATACAAGAGTTTGAAACTAGGCTAATAAATGATGTGGGATTAGATTTATGCCACATAGATAGAGCTGCAATAGCTGCTCTTGTAATTAAAGATAAGAATTCTGTAAATATTTTTGATGCAGTTTATAGTTATGTAGATAGAAAATGGAATAGAGACATAATACTTAATGGTATAAGGGAAATGTTAAATGCTTATAGAAATAAAGTTGAGCTGCCAAAAAAAGGAAAAATGCCAGTAGTATTTTTCGAAGAAGATACCCTACCACTTATGAAACTAATACAAGAATTAAATGGAGTTAAAGTAGGTACAGGTGCATCTTTATTTAAGGATTATATTGGGCAAAAGAAATTCAATGACAACTTTACTTTATATCAAAGCAGCGAAATAGATGAAGTAACAGGCGTGGAATTTTTTGATGCTGAAGGTGTTGTTAATCCAGATTATAAGTATACTTTAATAGAAAATGGAAGAATAATATCGCCTTATACTGATAAGAAGACTGCCAACAAGTATAACTTACCATTAACAGGAAGCGCATCTTGTGAATACGATAAGGTCCCAACCCTAGCACCTAGAAACATAAAAGTTAAATCAAGTGATTATACTTTAAAGGAATTATTGAATGGCGAATTGGCAGTAGTTGTTTTAATAGCTTCAGGAGGAGATTTTACTCAAGAAGGCGTATTTGGCACTCCTGTTCAATTAGCATTTTTAACTGATGGAGAAAGGCTTATTGGCAGACTTCCAGAGCTTAAAATATCAGGAGAAATCTATTCCATGTTTGGAGATGATTTCATAGGTAAGTCCAAGGATAAATGTTTATTAGGCAAGAAAGCTATGGCATTAAATCTTAATGTAGATGAAATATAAAAAGAGATAGAGCTTATCTATCTCTTTTAAATTAGTGTATTGGTTTAAAATTTTATAATTTATACTTTTATTATTGTGTAATTACCAATATCTTGGGTAATTATTAATATAAATTTTATAGTTCTAATTCAAAAATATTAGATAGTATACTTGAATGGTTAATATTATGAATAAATTGGAGGTATTAAGATTAATGGAAATTAAATTTTTTGGAGCAGCCAAAATGGTAACTGGCTCCAACTACCTTTTAACAACTGATAAATATAATATACTAATTGACTGCGGAATGTTTCAAGGCAACGATGAAATAGAAAAACTAAATTATGAAGATTTCCCCTATGACCCCAAGGAAATTGATTTTTTATTTTTAACTCATGCTCATATCGATCACAGCGGGAGGATTCCCAAATTAGTTAAAGAAGGTTTTAGAGGTAGGATAATAACTACTAACCCTACATATGATTTGTGCAGAATAATGTTATTGGACAGTGCCAAAATTCAGGAAGCAGATGTGGAATGGGAAAATAGAAAGCGACAAAGGGCAGGGAAAGAACCTATAGAGCCTATATATACAATTGAAGATGCAGAATACTGCTTAAAATATTTTGAACCTTATTTCTACGATCAAAGAATTAAAATAAATGATGATATTCAAGTTCGCTTCAGGGATGCTGGCCACATGTTAGGTTCAAGCATATTAGAATTGTGGATAAAAGAAAATAGTGAAGAAATAAAAATAGTATTTTCTGGGGATTTAGGCATGCCTAAAAGGTCTATAATAAAAGACCCTGAATATATTGACGAAGCTGATTATTTGATAATAGAATCTACTTATGGAGACACAGTACATGAAAGTTTTGAAGAAAGTGCAGAAAAGCTGATAGAAATTATAAATAAAACAGCACTACGCGGGGGAACAGTAATAATCCCTTCCTTTGCAGTAGGAAGGACTCAAGAGATTATATACGAGTTAAATAAGTACTATGAATATGACCCCAGAATAGAAGAATACATGAAAATACCTATTTATGTTGATAGCCCAATGGCTGTAGAAGCTACAGAGGCTTTTAAGAAAAATTCAAGCAGTTTTGATGATGAAGCGAAGGAGTTGATTTTAAGAGGAGATAATCCATTTGAATTTGAAAACTTGAGATATGTAAAAACCCAAGAAGAATCTATGGCATTAAATAAGTATAAATTTCCCAAGGTTATTATATCTTCAAGTGGCATGGCAACAGCAGGAAGAATTAGGCATCATCTTAAGCACAACCTTTGGGATGAAAAAAATAGTTTAGTATTTGTAGGGTATCAAGCTGAAGGGACTTTGGGCAGGATTCTTTTGGATGGGAAAAAGCGCGTAAAAATATTGGGAGAAGAAATAAATGTTAAGGCAGAAATATATAATTTAAGAGGATTTTCTGGTCATGCTGACCAACCAATGCTCTTACACTGGATAGGAAGGTTTAGAAAGAAGCCAAAAAAGATATTCATAGTCCACGGAGAAGAAGAGCCAGCAACTATTCTTTCAAAGGAAATAAACAAGCTATTTGGCATTGAAACGATAATACCTAATTTAGGGGACAGCTACAACATAGAAAAAAGCGAAGTGGAACTAACCAGTACAGTTGATATTTTGCCTTCAATGTTAAAAGAAGATATAGAAAAGGAATTGAAAGCTGCATACAGCCAATTTGAAGCGCTAATTGACAAATCAAGCGATTTATTAGATGAAAAATTATTGACGAAAAAATATGATGAAATTAAAAATCAATTAATTGACCTACAGCACATCCTAATGGATTTAAATATATCCATTGGAAAATAATAAAACAAAGGGGGAAGTATTACATGAAATATTTGGTTAACAATTCCAATGATCCAAGGTACAATTTGGCATTTGAGGAGTATTGTTTTAAGCATTTAGATTTAAAAGAGGATTATGTATTTTTATGGATTAATGGACCTTCCATCATCATTGGCAAGAACCAAAATACAATTGAAGAGATCAATCAAGACTATGTAAAAGAAAAGGGAATAATGGTTGTCAGAAGGATTACAGGTGGGGGAGCAGTTTATCATGATTTAGGGAACTTAAATTTCAGTTTTATCTCAAAAGTAACGGGCCCTGAAAAAATCGATTTCAAAAAATACAACATGCCAATAGTAAAGGCCTTAGAAAAGCTAGGAATTAAATGTGAATTGACAGGGAGAAATGATATAACTATTGATGGCAAGAAAATTTCAGGAATAGCCCAATCTGTATGGCAGCAAAGGGTATTAAATCACGGAACCATTCTTTTCGATGTAGAGCTTGATGTATTATCAAAAGCTTTACAGGTAAAACAGGATAAAATAGAATCAAAAGGAGTTAAGTCTGTAAAAAGCAGGGTAACAAATATTAAGCCATATCTAAACAGGGATATGGATATATATGAGTTTAAGGATATATTGCTTAAGAGCATATTTGAATTGGAAGGACAGGAACCAGTTGAGCATAAATTGTCAGAAGAAGATTTGGCTAATATAGATAAATTATTTAGAGAAAAGTACTGTACATGGGAATGGAATTATGGAGAATCACCAAAGGCTCAATATAAGAATTACAAGAGATTTGATTTTGGCAGCATCGATATCAGGTTTAATGTAATAAGCGGATTAATACAAGACATGAAGATTTATGGCGACTTCTTTGGAACAGAAGATGTTGAAGTGCTCATAAGCAAATTAAATGGAGTAAGATATGACAAAGATGAAGTAAGAAAAGCTATAGAAAATGAGCCATTAGAAAAATATTTTGGCAATATTTCAAAAGAAGAATTTGTTGATTTGATGTTCCAATAATAATTAAATAGAAAAATTCTCAACTGCAAAGTTGAGAATTTTTTTTAAACTGTTAAAATAGAAACAAGAAAAGCTTAAATATAATGAGGTGAGATAATGTATTTTAATAAGGATTATATTAAACTAGCAAATCTTCCAACAAAAATTGAAAAACTGGAAAAGTTGAGTAAAGAATTAGGGCATGAAATTTATATCAAAAGAGATGACCAAACAGGAAGTGAAGTATCAGGCAATAAAGTTAGAAAGCTGGAATTTTCAGTCAAGGAAGCACTTGATAATGGCTGTGACTATTTAATTACCTGTGGTGGTATTCAATCTAACCATGCAAGGGCTACTGCAGCAGTGGCTGCTAAACTTGGATTAGGTTCATACTTGGTACTTAGAGGGAAAGAAGATAATGAACTTGAGGGCAATTACTTTTTCGATAAGCTTTTCGGAGCAAAAATTAGATTTGTTACTCCAGAAGAATACAGCAATTCCCGAATGGAAATAATGGAAGAGATAAAAGAAAAACTTGAAAAAGAAGGCCATAAGGCTTATATAATCCCAGAAGGAGCATCTAATGGAATTGGTTCCTTGGGGTATTGCAAGGCAATGGATGAAATCTTGAACCAAGAAAAGGAATTAGGAGTTAAATTTGATGCCATTGTAGTAGCTGTAGGTTCAGGTGGTACTTATTCTGGATTATATTATATAAATAAATTGAAGAACAATGATGCACAAATATTTGGAGTCAATGTATGCAACGATGCTGATTATTTCAAAAATAGAGTATTAGAATTATTAAAAGAGATTTCGATTTATACAGGAAAGGAAATACATGCAGATATAGAAGACATTAATATAATCGATGGTTATGTAGGTATAGGCTATGCTTTAAGCAGGCAGGAAGAAATTGATTTTCTTCACAGGTTAGCTAAATTAGAAGGCATAATATTGGACCCAGTTTATACAGGGAAAGCCATGTATGGATTAGTAGAGGAAATTAAGAAAGGCAGATTTAATGAATTTAAAAACATATTATTTATCCATACTGGTGGCATTTTCGGTTGGACTGGTTATGCAAGGAATATGTTAAAGGATTAATTTAAAATAAAAAATTAAATATCAAAGATGATTAATCTGAATAAGAGGATTCTTATTCAGATTTTTTTATTTTTTAATAAAACTTTTGTTTATTTCTATTATTTAATTCTGGATAATATATACAACCAATTAAAAAGTACCAAGTAATAAAAATTTTACTTTCAGGGAATAACTAATCCTAAACATAAAATTACATTTAATTTGACAAAAATATGGGAGGTTAGATATGTCACCCTTACAAAATATAGAGCCAAAAAAGGTGTTTCACTGGTTTTACGAAATAAGTCAAATTCCAAGATGTTCTGGTGATGAAAAGAGGATTAGCGATTTTCTAGTTAATTTTGCAAAGGAAAGGAACTTAGAAGTTTATCAAGACAAGGCATATAATGTAATCATTAAAAAGAAAGGCACTGAAGGATACGAAAATTCTGATCCTGTAATATTACAGGGACACATGGACATGGTATGTATTAAGGGAAAAGGCTCTGACCATGATTTTTCAAAGGACCCAATAGAGATAATTGTAGAAGGAGATATTTTAAGGGCCAACAACACTACACTAGGTGGAGATAACGGTATTGCTATAGCCTATGCACTGGCAATCTTAGATTCAGATGATTTGAAACACCCTCCATTGGAAGTCTTAATAACAACAAGTGAAGAAACTGGCATGGATGGTGCAAGGGCATTAACTAATGAACATCTATCTGGGAAATATCTTATAAACCTAGATACAGAGGAAGAAGGAGTATTTATAGTAAGCTGTGCTGGAGGAAGTAACAAAATAATCACCTTTGATATTGAAAGAGAAAATGCAAAAGGAAAAGGATTAGAAATAAGAATATCAGGATTAAAAGGTGGCCACTCTGGAATGGAGATAATTAAACAGAGAGCCAACGCCATTAAGCTAATAGGAAGAATTTTAAACCTTTGTAACGAAAAATTTAATATTAGATTGTCCCATATTAAAGGCGGTACTAAGCACAATGCGATACCTAGTGAAGCAGAAGCAGTAATATATGTAGAAAATCAAGATGATGTTGAAAATGTAAAAAAAGCCATTGAAGAATTTTCTATGGATTTGAAAGAGGAATATCGAGTAGAGGATAGCGGATTAAGAATTGATTTAAAGGAAGTAAGCATTGAAAATGTTTATAGTAAAGATTTAAACGATAATATCATTGATTTTCTTATGATGGTTCCTGACGGCGTTCAATATATGTCTAAGGATATTGAAGGATTAGTCCAAACTAGCTTGAACAATGCCATAATTGAGGAAAAAGATGGTGTTATTGAAATTACAACATCAGTACGCTCTTCGTCTAGCAGTTCATTGAGAGAAATATTAAATATACTATCAGTTATTGCAAAAAGGACCAATGGGAAAGCAGTAGAAACTGATTCATATCCTGCATGGCAGTATGAAGAAAATTCAAGGATTAGGGATTTAGCTGTTAAAGTATATGAAGAAATGTTTAACAAGAAGGCAACAGTGACAGCCATACACGCAGGACTTGAATGTGGGATTTTAAAAGAAATTCTTCCAGATACAGATATGATAAGTTTTGGACCAAATCTATATGATGTGCATACTGAAAAGGAGTCCTTAAGTATTTCATCTGTACAAAGAATTTGGAAATTCTTAATTAAATTGCTGGAAGAATTAAAATAATTTAGCTAGGAGGAATTGTCATGGCTAATGAACCAAAGAAACTTTCTAGGGAAGCCTATGGTGGAGTAAAAGGAGAAGATTATATACCTTTTGTACCAACTACTGAAAATATACCAGAGACTACAGGATATTCAATATTTTTTGGTATACTCTTTGCAATACTATTTGCAGCAGCTAATACCTATTTAGGACTAAAGGTAGGTCTTACAATTTCAGCAGGTATTCCTGGTGCAATACTTGCAACTGGGCTACTAAAATCACTATTTAAAAGAAACAGCATTTTGGAAGCAAACTATGTGGCATCTTTAGCTGCTGTGGGTGAATCAATTGCAGGTGGTATTATTTTTGTATTGCCTGCGATAATATTGATAGGTCTAAACCTTTCCATTACAACAGTTGTTTTAGTTACAATCATTGGAGGTTTAATGGGTGTATATTTTGTAACACCTGTTAGAAGATACTTGATAGTCCAAGAACATGGAGAATTAATATACCCAGAATCCATGGCTCAAGCAGAAGTTTTGGTTAATGCAAACCAAGGCGGAAGTGGATTCCGTTCAGTGTTGAAAGGACTAGGAGTTGGTGTTGTATATAAAGTATTATCCGGAGCATTGGGACTTTGGAGTGAAACAGCATCCTATGTAATAGCTGCATATCAAGGAACCATGATAGGAGTTGATACACTAGCATCCCTACTAGGTGTAGGTTTTATAGTCGGTACATCTACTTCTGCTTTGATGTTTGCAGGGTCTTTACTTGCGTGGCTTTCACTTATACCTCTTATAAGGTTCTTCGGGTTATATGCTCCTGAAGCAATCTTCCCTTCAGCGTCCCTAATTTCAGAAATGTCTGCATCAGCAATCTGGTCTAACTATATCAGATACATTGGAGCAGGTGCAGTAGCAGCAGGAGGATTTATTTCCCTAATCAGGTCTTTGCCAACTATAATAAGTTCCTTTAGAGAGGCTATGGGAGGATTTGGTAAAGGCACAAAATCCAACAGGAGAATAGATGAAGAGCCTTCAGTTGTTTGGGTATTGGCAGCAGCCATATTTGGATTTTTATTAATTTGGCTAGTACCTGCTATTGGTTCAGGCCCAATAGGTGCAATACTTGCAGTGTTCTTCTCATTCTTCTTTTCAGTAGTATCAGCCAGAATGGTTGGTGTAATCGGGGCAAGTAACAACCCAGTATCAGGAATGACAATTGCAACTCTTTTGGTTATAGCATCTGTATACAGGGCAATGGGTGCAACAGAAGTTAATGGAATGAAGGTTGTATTGCTAGCTACTGGAGTAGTTTGCGTGGCTATAGCAGTTGCAGGTGGAGTTGCACAATCATTAAAGGCAACATTTTTAATAGGTGGAAGCCCAAGGAAAATACAAAATGGTATGTTTGTATCATTGGCAATTGCATCAGTTATAGCAGGTGCAACAGTATTGTTACTTCACAGTGCTTATGGAATAGGTGGAGAGCAAGTAACTGCACCTCAGGCCACATTGATGAGGTTAATAGTAGAAGGGATAATGACAGGGAAACTTCCATGGACACTTGTAATAGTAGGGGTAATAATGGCTATTTTCTGTGCATTGGCTAAAATACCAATTCTACCAGTTGCTTTAGGTTTATATCTACCTATATCTTTGAATACTGCTATATTCTTCGGTGGGATAATAAGCAGGCTTGTAGAAAAAAGATTTAAAGACAATGAAGCAAAGAAAGATGAAGCACTTGAAAGAGGAATCCTTATTTCTTCAGGGCTCGTAGCAGGAGATGCAATAACAGGAATATTTATAGGTATATTTGCAGCATTAAATATAAGAACTGATTTCTTATCAGGGATAATACAAGACGAAGTTTTAAGGAATATAGTAAGCTTAGCTGCCTTTATAATTCTTGGCCTTTGGCTGTATAGGTATTGCTGTAATATTAGAAAAGAAAGAGAAGTTTGATAGAATAGAAAATTATTAATAATATAAGTTGACTTTTAAAGAAAAGTAAGGGTTTAAATTGTGCTTTTAGGAAATTTTGATCCAAGTTAAATCTGAAGGATTTAACTTGGATATTTTGTTATATAACTTATATTAATATAATTTAACTTAATTATTAATATGAAAAAATATATATCAGGAGGATATAATATGGAGATTTAATAGTAAGACAAGCAACAGATGAGGATATAAGTATCTGGACAAGTGAAATATTGCGATTTTTTTATAATGAAAATGGAGATTCATTATAATAAAAACTAATAAAATATAAGGAGGATAGCTATGGCACTATTTTTTCTCATAAGACATGGTGAACCAGATTATAGTGTATGTGATGAAAGAGGATACATAGGTCAGATTTAACTTTTCAGTATGGTAAACTTGAGGATTGCCTTGAATCAGTAAAGGACTTTAATAGACATAAAGGTACGTATCCAAAATTAGGAACATGGAAATGGAAAACTCTGGATTCATTAAGAATAAGGGTTAGTAAAGTTGCAGATAAATATGCCCATTATAATAAAGTCATCATGGTATGTCATGAAATGGTAATTAAGACTTTGGTGTATAAAGAGAAAATTGATTATGCTGAAGTAATAGAGTTTAATTATGAAATTGGAAATCCAGATGTACTATTTTGTTTTGATTATTATTAGTTAGATTAATTTAATTTTTTTATATTAAAATAGAAATATTTTTTGTTATATCAGGACTATATAAGCTCAAGTATTACTATGTGTTTCCTTTAAATCATAATATTTGTTATGATTAATTCTTCTAGTGTTGGGATAGTATTATGATTAAAATCACTTTTTAAAAATGATAAGAATATAAATCAAAATAATAGTATCAAATTTTGATTTTAGGTTGACAAACTGAAGGTTTTACTTTAAATGATAACTAGAAGAAAACAATATAAAAAAGAGGATGAATATCAAATGAAAAAATTAATTATAAACGACATAGAAATTGAGTTAACAAAAAAGAATATTAAAAACATCTACTTATCAGTCCATCCACCTGATGGAAGAGTGAAAATTTCTGCACCTTATCACATGGATACAGATTCTATAAGACTATTTGTCATATCAAAACTTCCATGGATAAAGAAGCAGCAAGAAAAGTTTATAAATCAAGAAAGGCAGTCAGAAAGGGAATATGTATCTGGCGAAAGCCATTATTTTTTAGGACAAAGGTATTTACTAAATGTTATCTATACAAATAAAAGAAAACAAGGAGGAGAAATTAGAAATAAGAAATATATTGATTTATATGTAAGAGAAAATGCTTCCAAGGATTCACGAGAAAGAGTAATGAACGAATGGTATCGCAAGGAATTAAAAAACTTAATTACACCATTATTAGAAAAATGGGAGCCTATAATTGGTGTAAAGGTAAATGAATTTGGAATAAAAAAGATGAAGACCCGTTGGGGAAGTTGTAATACTAAAGATAAGAGGATATGGCTGAATTTGGAATTGGCAAAGAAAAGCCCTGCTTGTATAGAATATGTTCTTGTTCATGAAATGGTACATCTTCTAGAAAAGTCCCATAATGAGGTATTTAAAGCCTATATGGATAAATTTTTGCCAAATTGGAGGGCCATAAAGGCAGAACTAAATAGCTTTATATATGAGTAGTCAGAGGAAATTCTATAATATTTATTAAAAATTAAAAACACTTGTATATAAATCAAATGTATATGCTCTTTGGAATTATTTATTGTGCAATAAAAAATATATAAATTTTATAAGCACATAAATGGGAGAAAATTATGTCTGTAGAGAAGAAGTAGTGTAATAGTTTGCTACCAGAACAATAGGATAATTATAAAACAAATAAGTCAAATAATTAATAAAATGATATTGTACTTTTGATTAAATCCTTTTTATGTGTAGTTTATTAGATACCTACATTTAATCAGATTTACTTACAAGTGCTTTTTTTGATAAAAATATGAACATTTTTTATTTCAGTATTTTCTATAGAACATATATTTTGATTTATGTTATAAAGAAGCAAAATCTGTTGAATAAACAGAGATTTTTTATAATACTTTATCGACAATATGTTTTGAAAAATACATATTATTTTAATAATATTATAAAAACAATAACATTAATTATTTAATATAAAATATTAATCAACAATTATAATCTCAGAACCACCTATTTTATAACAACACTTCTTCGAACAGATTTATTTCTGTACATAAGATCTTTCTTTGTAACAGTTCTTAGTTTACATTTCTTTATCGAATCCCAATACAAATGCTGTGATAATTTTTGAAATATATTAAAGCCTATTAAAATCTATAAAGATCATTAAAAGCTATTATGAAAAAATCACTATAAATGTTTTAATAGAGTGATTTTTTCTTTTTTGCACTTATATAAATATTATAAGGGGGAATTAAGAATGAAGAAACCAGTAATTGGCATAACTTGTCCATGGAGTAAAGAAACATGGGGAGACCCTTTTGAAATAAATTGTTATTACTATGTTGAAAGGCCTTATGTAAGAGCAGTAGCTGAACATGGTGGAATTCCAATACTTTTAGCTCCAGAGTATGATGAAAAATCTTTAGATGATTACCTAGATTCCATATTAAATATTGTTGATGGTATATTGTTTTCTGGCGGTGGCGATGTTAAAAAAATTTTATCAAAGGGATTTCCTACATTAAGAGAGCAACAACCAGTTAGATATGATTTTGAAGCTTCCCTTATGAAAAAGGCATATGAGAGAAGATTACCAATTTTAGGGATATGTAGAGGATTTCAAATGATAATTGAGGTTTTCGGAGGTAGTTTATCCAATGAGCTTTTAGAAAATCATAAACAAAATTTACTAAGCACGGAGCCATGGCATGAAATCAAGATTAATAAGGACAGTAAATTGTATGAAATAATAGGTATTGAAATATGGAATGTTAACAGTTTTCATGTTCAAAAAGCTGGAAAGCTACCTGATGGATTTGTTGTTTCAGCAATATCTAATGATGAAGTAGTGGAAGCTATAGAATCAATAAATTATCCATTTTTAGTAGGCTTTCAATTTCATCCAGAGGCATTATGGCCTAAAGATAAAGCTTCAAGGGAAATATTTAAGTGGTTCATACAAAAGGCTAAAATTACATAATTCTAAATATGAAATATATAAGAAGGGGGATATGAGACTATGAGTGGTGATTCTGTTTCTGAAGTTAAAGAGAAAAGGAAATTTATGAATCCCAATGGTTATTTTATAATCACCCTTTTAATAATTCTTGCAGTTATAGCTACATGGGTAATTCCAGCAGGGCAATATGATAGAGTTATAGACGAAGCAACTGGAAGAGAAGTAGTTGATCCACTTTCTTTTAGATACATAGAAAGAACCCCAGTAGGATTGTTAGACGCATTATTAGCTATTCCTAAAGGAATAGGATTATCATCTGGAATTATTTCTTTTATATTTATTGTTGCTGGTGCAACTGCAATAGTAAAAAGTACTGGAGCAATTGATGCTGGACTTATGACTTTAGTGAATAAATTTAAAGGTAAAGATTTGCCTTTATTACTAGCAACTACATTAATATGTTCTCTATTAGGTTCATTATTAGGATTTGCTCAAGAGATGATTCCTTTCATTGCTCTTGGGGTAGCTATGGCACTTAGCTTAGGATACGATAGGGTAATTGGATTCCATATAGTTAGGACCTCTTGCTGGATAGGATTTGCAGCTTCCACTATAAATCCTTATGTTGTAACTGTAGCTCAAGAAATGGCAGGCCTTCCAATAATGTCTGGATTAACATATCGCATCATAATGTATATAATATTTATGGCAATAAGTACAGTATTTTTCATTCGCTATGCCAAAAAAGTTAAAGAGGATCCAAAAAACAGTATATTAAATGGTTATGAAAGCGAGGTAGATCCTAAAACATTTGAAATTCGAAATGACTTTGGACCATTTACAACTAGACATAAATTAGTACTAATAGTATTTGTTGTTGGTTTAGTATATGCAGTATATGGAACTGTACGATATGGCTGGGGTACTAACGAAATGAGCGGTATAATATTTTTAACAGGAATAATCTGTGGTTTTATTGGTGGTTTTGGACCTAATAGAATTGCTAAGGAATTTACCCAAGGAATGGCTGGTATTACTTCTGGAGCTTTATCGCTGGTTTTACAAGAGCCATTGCTGTTATACTAGAGCAGGGACAAGTTTTGGATACAATTATTTATGGATTATCTAAACCTCTATCTTATGTAGGTGGAGTTGTTACAGTAATTGGAATGGTTTTAATTTATTGTATTATAACTTTCTTCATAGGCTCAGCAGCAGGTAGAGCAGCAGCAACTCTTCCAATTTTTATTCCATTAGGTGATATTTTAGGTATAACTAGACAAACTGTAGTTTTAGCTTTCATTCTAGGCGGAGGAATAACTAATATGCTTTGGCCTAATATGATTTATGTTATCTCTTTTGCAGATATTCCATATGATAGATGGTTTAAACATATATTGAAATTAGCTATTTATCTTACCGTTGCAGCGTGTGTAGCAGTTGCAATAGCATACTTTATCGGATATGGACCATTCTAATATAATTATGAAGAAAGTGATCGCTTTGTAATGCCACTTTTTTATAGTCTGAAGGGTAATAAAAAAGTGTTAGATGGTATACATCTAACACTTTTTTTATGCCGAAGGCGGGAGTCGAACCCGCACGGGTTTTTAAGCCCACTGGATTTTGAGTTCTATCAGTCAAAAAGAACCTTTAGGAACGGAGTGGAACGATTAGGAATTTAGAGACCGAGAAAACCGCATAAAATCAAGGGTTGCAGGCAGCTTCGAGGAGTTTTATCCGACCATTACGGGCTTCCTTGAAAACCTGCATTTTGAAACAAAAATTTCCCTTTGGAGGGATATTAGGAGGGATGTGGAGGGATACTCCCCACCCCCTCCAAAGAGCAATCAAAACATGTAATAGTCAGCCACTACCACTGACAAATAATTTTAAAAGGAGCTGACTAATATGGTGAAAAACAGAGCCTATTACAAAGAGCTGTATAAGGACTATCCTGATTTAGTGACACTTGAACAATTTCGTCAAATGCTTGGAGGTATCGGCGACACCACTGCACGTAAGCTAATAAAAGCCAATCACGTCAAGCATTTTTACATCCGGGGTAGTTACCTAATTCCGAAGAAAAGCGTTATCGACTATGTGTTGAGCGACCACTACGCTGAATACAAGCACTCACTAAAGGTTCAGGTATGATGGCGAAAGACCTTACAGGCGGTTTTATCCGACCTGTAAGGTCTTTTGTTCTACGGCAGTTTCAGAATTAAGGGCCTATGATAAAAACATCATAGGCCGAAAGCTAAAAACCCCTAATATATTAAGGAAGAAATTTTTTAAGCAGGAGCATTTTATCCGCAGCTCCTGCTTTTCATATTAACCTGTCAGCAGTATCATAGCCATTATACCCTCCGCATCTCGACCGTCAAGGAATTTTTCAAACTCTCTGACAACTGTTTTTAACCTTGCTTCTGCGTAATCTTTCGTAACGCACAGCCAGTCATTATACTCAATTGAAGATGCTGTATTGCTATCCCAGCAATACTTCCAGCCTGCGGGCAATGGTCCCAATATTTCGCAAGATAAACTGACAGCAAGAGTTAAAGTTATCTGTAAACGGTATGTATTTGGCTGGTTTTCTGCGAAGTAGAACGTCAGCATTATAGGGTTGAGACCCAGATTATCGAGTCTCTCGGCTATACCAGCCAAGACCGCATCCAGTAGCACTTGACGGTATGTTTGACATGTATGTTTACTATCTACGATTTTTCTACAAGTCAGGCAGTAAGCCCTTAAAGTTTGGACGTCCAGCACATCCATAGCCTACACCCCCGTGAGTAGTAGCATCGCTTTTACTGCTGCGGGGTCCTTTTTGCTCAAGAACTTCTCAAACTTCCGTGCAACAGCACGTACTCTTTCTTTTGCTCTTGCCCCTACATAGCACTCAAAGTCCAAGTATCCGAGCATACAGATTTTATCCGTCTCCTCATCCCATCCATAATACCAGCCTGCGGGTAAATCCCCCAGAACTTCACAGTTTAATTGCTGATTTAGGGGGATATGTATTTTGACGCAATAGACGTTAAAATCAAAGCAGTTGAGGTCGTAAGTTGCTTCAGCAGGCTGTATGCCGAGATTATAGAGCCTATCGACTATACCCCGGAGTGGACCATCAACGGTAACGATGTGTTTTATCGGACAATCATGAGTAGTGAGGTTCCGGGTCCATTGTTTACAGTGCACGCAGTAAGGCTCTCGGATAAAAGTATTTTCAATAAGTGTAATAGATGTATCCTTTTGGCTCACCTTCTTACCTCCTTTCTTACCAATACGACAGCAGCATCAGAGCCTGCACAGCATCGCAATCTCGTGTATCCAAGAAACCCTCGAAGTCTTTTATTAGCTCGTTGATTCGTCCTTGCAAACTTTCGCCATCAAAGCCAAAGTCATACCATATTTCCTCATAAGCAATGCTGTTTAGCTTGATTTTATCCGAGGCGTCTTTTTCCCAATGGTATTCCCAGCCTGTGGGTAAATCCCCCAGCACCGGCTGACACACTTGACTTTCAATCTCAATTTGCACCGTCAGCAGGTATTCAATTTCGTCGTCGCTCTGTTTAGTAGCGGTCCAAACTGCACAAGTTGGTGTAATACCCATATCATAGAGCCTGTCAACAATGCCAGTCATCTCCTTATCCACGGCTGCGATTTTATCGGATGGACAGGGGTGATTATCACGTAGATGCAGTGGCACATACTCCCGGCACTCCAAGCAATACAGTGTTGATTTAATCACACTTAACGACCTCCCTTAAATCAGTTTTATTGGCTTTTATTCGTTGCACTCGTAGATTGTACGATACTTATAAGCTGTCTGCCTGCTAATACCACACAATCGAGCAAGCTCAACGAGTGTCAGGTCTCCGGCCTTGTATTTTGGATAGTGCCGGATGAAATTAGCAGGCAGATTATCCAGCGATGTTTTAGGTCGGCCTATCTTAACACCTTTGGCCTTGGCATTTTGCATACCACTCTTGACCCTCTGGCTTATCAGGTCAGCTTCCAGTTCGGCAAATACTGACCACATCAGCAGCATCCCTTTTGTCATCGGGTCATTTTTGCCGCAGTCGATTACAATGCTGCCTATTACAAGTTTTATCTGCTTTTCTTGTGCCAAATCAATGATTTCGCATAGCTCTTTCGTAGACCTTGAAATCCTTGAAACCTCGGTTGTGCAGATGGTATCACCGACATCTAATTTCTCTACCAGTCTCGACCATTCAACTTTATTTGGTTTGCGTCCGCTTACGTATTCCCAGTATATGTTTTCGTCTTGCACTCCGAGTTTGCGTAGTTCCCGTCTTTGCCGGTCGATGTCCTGTCTGGTCTCGTCAGTTGAACATCTGCAATAGCCGTATATCGTTCCCATAACACCAACCTCCCTTAAAATAGTCTGTGTCAAAGAAAAGGTTATTTTAATTTCTTTGACAATTGCTCTTTTCCGCTAATCTCGAAACCCTTGTAAAATCAATATTTTCATTTCTCACCAGCGTCGATTGTATCGGGCTTCCCTGTGTAAACGAAAAGAGTTCTTTTATTTGACATAAAATTACCGTACTCTAATACCTATAGTCAATAGCCTTTTTCAAGTTTTATCCGATTTTATCGTGTTTCCTGCGGCATTTAGTTTTTACCTTTTTATCAAATAATTTATATAAAATTCCTTGCGGGCAACTATCGAGTTCGCTTTTGGAGTATTGACTTTCTTAAAGTGAATAGAAACCTCTGGAATAAAAAGCTAATCAATTCTTGCAATTGTTCGCACGTTGGAATATAATAAATTCATGGACTTCCGAAACGGAGGTGTTTATGATGGATTATTTATCAGCAAAAGAAATAGCTGAGAAGTGGAATATTT
>DATCJO010000189.1:0-22662 GCA_036562765.1 Tissierellaceae bacterium
TCCCAAATATGGAAGAGAAACATGGCAGTAAAACCAATTACCATAAGGGAACCAAACAAATCCGTAGATTTTTTTGCAATCCTAACGAATCTAGCCAGCATCACAAAATATAGAAGTATAAGGCCTAATCCTCCAATAAGGCCTAATTCTTCTCCAACTACAGCAAATATGAAGTCAGTTTGTTTTTCAGGAATATAATTAAACTGAGTTTGGACACCCTCAAATAGCCCTCTTCCAAAGATTTTACCTGAGCCTATGGCGATTTTTCCTTGATATGCTTGCAGTCCAGAATTAGAAATATCCCTTTCAGGGTCTAGAAAGTTGTATATCCTATCTTTTTGATAGTCATCCAAGTTAAACCATATTATAGGAAGGCTTAAGATACCTAATCCTATGGCATAGAAGATATACTTCCATCTAATACCTGCAATGAAAAGCATTGCAGCAATGAAAAATACATATACTACTGCTGTTCCAAAGTCTGGTTGAAGTAGTATTAATGCAACTGGGAAAAATGCAAAAGCCAATACTTTTAATAATGTAAATGGTTCATTGAGGTCTTCTTTGTTGTTATCAATGAATTTTGCCAAGGATATAATTAAACCTATCTTAACGAATTCTGAAGGCTGAAATCTAACGGGACCAATTCTTAGCCATGAACGGGCTCCCCATTGGTCTTCTCCAAATCCAAAGATTAGAACTGCAATCAGTAGGAGATTACATACAACATATATTGGAATATATAATTTTCCTAAAAATTCGTAATCCATTAATACTAATATTAATATGCAAAAAAATCCCAAAACTGTTGCCACAGCTTGAGTCTTAACGAAGGAGAGTGTTTCTTTACTTAATGTAGCACTTCTAATCATAACGAGTCCGTAGATACATAGAAGTAAAACAGTTAGAAGCAGTATATAATCGAATTTCTTAAAGGACTTTCTATTTAAATTGAACATTTTTTACTTCCTCTCGAGTTTACATTATAGGTCTAATAACCTAATGGATATTATACCATATTTTTTATGTTTACATATAGTTAAAAAATATTTTAATATGGTATGATATTATAGGAAAGGATGATGATATGCTAATAATTGGTAGCCATTTGTCCATTGCCAATGGACTTTATAGCGCAGTCTTGGATGCAATAAGCATAGGAGCCAATACATTTCAGTTTTTTACAAGAAATCCAAGAGGTGGGAAGGCAAGGGATTTAGATATAGTTGAAATAAATAGAGCATGTAAGTTAATGAAGGAGTATGGATTTGGGCCTATAGTTGCCCATGGCTCATATACCATGAACCTTGCATCAGAGAAAAAGCAGACAAGGGAATTTGCAAAGATGATACTTAAAGATGATTTAGAGAGGATTAAGCTTATTCCCAACGCTTATTATGTTTTCCATCCAGGTTCCCATGTAGGTCAAGGTATTGAAAAGGGCATTGATTTAATAGTTGAAGCATTAAATGAAGCAATAGATGAGAATAATAATACTGTAATATTGCTAGAGGGAATGTCAGGCAAAGGGACAGAAATTGGTGGGAACTTAAAGGAATTAAAAGAAATTATTGATGGAGTAAAATACAATAAGAATATAGGGATTTGCATAGATACCTGCCATTTGTATTCTGCTGGCTATGATATAGTAAATGACCTTGATGGAGTGATAAAAGAAATAGATGATATAATAGGGCTAGAAAGATTAAAGGCAGTCCATTTAAATGACAGTAAAACTGAGTTTAATTCTCGAAAAGATAGGCATGAGGTTATTGGAAAAGGGAAAATTGGTTTAGAAGCAATTGTCAACGTTATAAATCATCCATCCCTGAAAGGATTGCCTTTTAATTTGGAAACACCTAATGATTTGGAAGGTTATAAAAAGGAAATAGAAATCCTAAGAAAGGAGTATAAATGAATAGCTTAAATCAATATATATTAGAAAAATCAAAAGAAGTAGGCATAGACCTCTGCGGATTTACTGACTGTTCTCCATTATTGAATTTAAAGGATTATTTGATTTATAGAAAGAAAAATTTTAGGATGACAGAGTTTGAAGAAAAGGATATAGAATTGAGAATTGATCCCAAGCTTACTATGCCTTCTTGTAAGTCGATAATTGTTTTAGGCATTTCATATAATGTAGATTTTAAAGAAAGACCAGATTATAATTTAATGGGAAGGCTTTCTAAATCATCTTGGGGAACTGACTATCACAAGGTATTAATAAAAAAAATTGAGCTTTTAATTGCAGAGATAAAAAAAGTAGCAGACTTTAAATACAATTATTTTGTTGATACAGGGCCACTAGTTGATAGAGAACTTGCAGTTAGGGCTGGTATTGGATACTACGGGAAAAACTGTTCAGTTATCAATGATGAGTATGGTTCTTTTATTTTTTTAGGATATATTTTAACTGATTTGAGCCTTGAATCTAATGAAAGATTGGAAAGTAAATGTGGTGACTGCAATCTTTGTATAAGGGCATGTCCAACAGGAGCTTTAGAAGGGCCTTTTAGATTGAATCCAAAAAAATGTATATCTTATTTGACACAAACAAAAGATAATATATCAGAAGAACTAAGGTCTAAAATGGGAATTAAAATTTATGGGTGTGATACCTGTCAGTTAGTATGCCCTAAAAATAAGAATGTAAAAATGTCGAGCCATGAGGAGTTTATTCCAAATATAACCAAAGGATATGTGGATTTGGAGGAACTGCTTCACATGTCAAATAAGCAGTTTAAAGAGAAATATGGTCATATGGCTGGCAGTTGGAGGGGGAAAAATATTCTAAAGAGAAATGCCCTTATAGCATTGGGAAACATGAAGAGAGAAGATACAATAAATCTTATAAGGCCATTTCTAACAGATGAGAATCCAATGCTGAGGGAATATGCTAATTGGGCTATTAAACAGATTTTTGGAAAAATCTGTCAAGAAAATAATTAGTATATGTTATAATAACAAAAAAGGAGGTTTTTCTATGTCTAATGTTCATGAGTTAACTTTTTTAAAGGAAAAAATTGAACAATTAAAAAAAGAAGGTGTTTATAGGAAATTACCAGTATTAGAAGGTCCAAATGAACCTGAGGTTATAATGAATGGTAAAAAGGTTATAAATCTTTCTTCAAATAACTACTTAGGCTTTGCAAATCATCCAAGATTGAAGAAAGCTGCTATAGAAGCTGTTGAAAAGTATGGTGCAGGTGCAGGTGCTGTAAGGACTATAGTAGGTAATATGTCACTTCATGAAGAACTTGAAAAAATTCTAGCTGAATTCAAGAGAGAAGAAGCAGTATTTGTTTATCAGTCAGGATTTAACTGCAATGCAGGTACTATTCAAGCTGTAACAGAAGAAGGAGACCTCATTGTTTCTGATGAGTTGAACCATGCATCTATAATTGATGGTACAAGATTATCAAAGGCAGCTAGGGCAATATATAAGCATTCCGATATGGATAGCCTAGAAGCAGTATTGAAAGATGCAAGAAATAATAAAAAATATAAGAATATCTTAATAATTACCGATGGCGTTTTCAGTATGGATGGCGATATAGCAAAACTTCCAGAAATAGTTGAATTAGCTGAAAAATATGAAGCCATGACCTACGTAGATGATGCCCATGGTTCAGGAGTATTAGGAGAAAATGGAAGAGGTACAGTTGACCACTTTGGCTTACATGGCAGGGTAGATTTCTCAATAGGAACACTTTCTAAGGCAATAGGAGTTATAGGAGGATATGTAGCAGGCTCAAGGACAGTATATGAATGGTTAAGCCACAGGGCAAGACCGGTACTATTTAGTACATCCCTACCACCAGCAGCAGTAGGTGCTATAATAGAAGCAGTTAAGATGTTAATGGAATCTTCTGAATATACAGATAGGCTATGGGAAAATGCTAGGTACTGGAAAGAAAAGATAGGCAATCTTGGATTTAATACAGGACACAGCCAAACTCCAATTACTCCAGTTATTATTGGCGATGAAGCAAAGACTATGGAATTCAGCAAGCGACTATTTGAAAATGGTGTATTTGTATCAGGTATAGTATACCCAACTGTTCCAAAGGGAACTGGTAGAGTAAGATGTATGGTAACTGCAGCCCATACTAAGGAACAACTAGACAGAGCAGCAGAAATATTTGAAAAAGTAGGTAAGGAAATGAACATATTGAAGTAGTTTGTTGAAACATATTGGGGGCTATGCCCCCTTTTTCTATACATATATAACTTAATATTTTTGAGGTGGACTATGATAATTGGGACTTGTGAACTAAAACTTATAATTTATGAATCTAATTCTTTGAAAGATAAAAGGCAAGTAATAAAAAGCTTAATGGAAAGAATAAAGGCTCGATTCAATGTTTCCATAGCAGAAGTTGATTTAAATGACAGCTGGCAGACTGCTGTAATTGGTTTTTGTTGCATAAGCAATAGCACAAATCATGTTCGTCAAATTTTGACAAATGTGGTAAAATTTATAGATGAAGATGTCAGGGTAGAAATAATAGAGGAAAAAATAGAAGTATTGTAGGTGATAATACATATGCTGACAAAGAAGGAAACAAAAGAAGTAATTGACAGGTTGTTAAGGCAGTATCCGGATGCGAAGGCAGGATTAAACTTTTCAACCCCTTTTGAATTACTAATAGCAACTATTTTATCTGCACAGTGTACTGATGCGCAAGTAAATAAAACTACAGCAGTTCTATTCAAGGAGTATAAAACTCCTGAGGACTTTTTGAAATTGTCAGAAGAAGAATTGGGAGAAATGATAAAATCCTGTGGTTTCTACAAGAATAAGAGCAAAAATATTTTAGCTACATGTAGGCTTTTGGTGGAGAAATTTAACGGACAAGTACCTAATACTTTAGAAGAATTGATGACTTTGCCAGGAGTAGGAAGGAAAACTGCCAATGTAGTAATAAGCAATGCCTTTAATATTCCTGCTATTGCTGTTGATACCCATGTATTTAGAGTGTCCAACAGAATAGGAATTGCCAATAGTAATAATGTATTTGATACTGAAAAGGATTTAATGGAAAATATTGATAGGGAAATGTGGTCTAAAGCACATCATTTGCTTATTTTCCATGGCAGGAAAATCTGCAAGGCTAGAAACCCATTATGTCATGAATGTCCTGTAGCTGACCTTTGTGAGTATTATAAGGAAAAGATTGGTGGAAGGAAAGAGGGATAATATGAGGGATAATCTGGTGTTCTCTTTAGATATTGGTACAAGGACAGTCATAGGAATTGTAGCAGAATACACTGGTGATGAAAAATTAAATGTATTGGCATATTCCATAAGGGAGCACAAAAAGAGAAACATGTATGACGGGCAGATACATGATATTGACGGAGTAACCAAAATAGTTGTTGACATAGTCAAAGAACTGGAAGAAAAGACAGGAGAAAAGCTAAAGACTGTTTCTATAGCTGCAGCAGGTAGAGCTTTGAAAACTTACAGGATTATGATTGAAAAGGAAATAGACAGTACTAAGGAAATTTCAAAAATAGATGTAGATGCTTTGGAGCTTGAGGCTATACAGAGGGCTCAGAATGAAATAAATTCTGATGGGAGTACTAATTTAAAGTATTACAATATTGGGCATACAGTAGTTGACTACTACCTTGACGGTGAAAGGATGGAAAAACTTGAGGGCCACAAAGGAGAAAAAATTGGAGTTGACTTATTGGCTACTTTCCTTCCTCAAATTGTTGTTGAAAGCTTATATACTGTAGTTACAAAAGCTGGATTAGAAGTGGGAAGTATTACTCTGGAGCCCATAGCAGCCATAAATGTGGCAATCAAAAAGGAATTAAGGCTGTTAAACTTGGCATTAGTAGATATTGGTGCTGGAACTTCAGATATTGCCATAACTAAAGATGGTCAGATAATTGCCTATGCCATGACTCAGACTGCTGGTGATGAAATTACAGAAAGGCTTGCTAAGGAATACTTGTTGGATTTCAACAGCAGTGAAAAATTAAAGGTAGAGTTAAGCAAAAAGGATTACCATGAATTTACAGATGTTGTTGGAGTTCAGAATAAATTGTCTACTGAAGAAATAGTAAATTCCATTAAGGACATTATTGATAGAATTGCTTCTGAAATTGCAGAAAAGATAATTGAATTTAATGGAAAGGCTCCAAGTGCTGTATTCTTAGTGGGTGGCAGCAGCCAGATGCCAAAATTAAAGGAAACACTGGCTGAAAAGTTAGGTTTGCCTAAGGAAAGGGTATCCATTAGGGATTTATCTACAATAGATAATATTACAGGTCTAGAAGAAGTAAATGGACCTGATATGGTTACTCCTGTAGGGATCGCGTTAAATGGTGCATTAGAAAGCTATAAGAACTTTATAAAGGTTACTTTCAATGGACAAGAAGTTCGAATATTTAATACCAATGATATAAAGGTATCAGATGTATTGGTAATCACAGGATATAATCCTAGGGACTTGTTGCCTAAGCGATCTGAAGATTTCATATACTATGTAAATGGCAAGAAAAGGGTTATTAAAGGAAACATAGGCACATATCCGAGAATCATTGTTGATGACAGAGAAGGAACCATCAAGACAAGATTGAATAATAACTCAACAATAGAAATAATACCTAGTGTTGTTGAGCCTATTTCTCCTCCATGGCTTTATGATGTAGTCCCAGTGGACAAGACAGTAACTTTTTTAGGTGAAAAAGTCAATCTAATCAAATCTATAAAGATAAACAGTGAAAAAGTTGTAGAAAACAGAAGGCTTAATGGTGGAGACTATATTGAAGTTGAGGAAATAAGGACCTTGGAAGACCTCCTTAAAGAATATAATAGGGAATCAAATATCGATAGCTATTTGGTAAATGGAGAAAAGCCAAACAGCAATTATTTACTAAACAATGGAGATGTAATTACTTATGTTGGCAATAAAGAAAGGCCTAATGATAAAAAAATAAAATTGGTAATAAATAATGAGGACTTTGAAATATACTATAAAAAGGATAAGTTTGTGTTTGTTGACATTTTTGATTATATAGATTTTGACTTGTCTACTGTAAAAGGGAAATTAGTACTAAAGGTAAATGGAAAAGATGCAGAATATTTGCAGGAATTAAAAGATGGTGATAATATAGAGGTCTACTGGGCATAATATAGTAAATACTCTGGGATGGAGGAAGTATGAAGAAAAGAATAATATTAATGTCTACAGTTCTAGTTATCATTGCAATAACATTAGGAGGAGTTTTCTATATCTATAAGAACATATTAAATATAGATACAATTTATAAAGGAGTAACAATAGAAAACATAGATGTAAGCGGAAAAACAATGGAACAAGCCCTAGAGTATATTAAGGATATAAAGACAAATGAAATAAAGAAGAAATCCATGAAATTAATTTACGGTGAAAAGGCATTTAAAATTCCATTAACTGACTTGGGATTTTCCTATGACTACGAAAAGGCTGTAGAATATGCTATGCAGCTTGGAAGGGAAGGAAACTTTTTAAAAAGGCTAAAGGATATAGCTAAAATAAAAAGCGGATATAATGTACCTTTAGAATCATATTATAGTGTAGAAATGGCTGAAACCATTGTAAATGCTATTTCCCAGGAAATAAATACTAATGCCAAAAATGCTGAAGCAAAAATAGTGAATGGGAAGATTAATATATCTGACCATGTTATTGGAAAAAGAGTCTTGCAGGAAGAATTATTGAACCTCATGGATGAGAACATAAACAAGTTAGAGGATATTACGATTCCAGTTGAAGATGTGACACCTTTAGTTACAAAAGACATGCTTTTACGCATTAATGGAATCATTGGGGAGTATTCAACATCTTTTAAAGGCAGCAGTAAAAATAGAATTGAAAATATCAAGCTGTCTGCCAATGCAATAAATAATAAACTGGTTTTACCCGGTGAAGAATTTTCATATAACAAGGCAACTGGGCCTAGGACTGCTGAATATGGCTATAAAGAGGCCAATGTAATCATTGGCGGAGAACTGACGCCAGATGTAGGCGGTGGCGTTTGTCAAACATCTACAACATTGTATAATGCCTTGCTTCTTGCAGACTTAACAATTACAGAGCGCCATCACCATTCTATTCCAGTAAGCTATGTGCCAATTGGTCAAGATGCAGCTGTTGCATATGGGTATTTGGATTTAAAGTTTAAGAACAGTTTTGATTTTCCAGTATTGCTTCATACAAAGGTATCTGGAGATAGGTTGTATGTATATGTCTATGGCGATAGGAATTCAAAGGACTATACTGTGAAGATTACATCACAGATAGTTGAAACTATCAAACCCCAAACAAAGACAATATTTGATTCCTCACTTAATCCAGGAGAGAGCATAGTTTTACAAAGTGGAAGAACTGGGTATAGGGTGGTTACTTATAAATCTATCATAAAAGATGGGAAGACAATATCGAAAAAGCAAATAACCAGTGATCATTATAAAAAGAAGGATTATATTTATAAAGTAGGTCCAGAATAGATTGGTGAAAAGTTAATAGTGAATAATAAAATGAAGCATTCACTATTAACTTTTCACTACTCGATGAGGACAAGGAGGATTATCATGGCAGAAGTAAGCGAACTATATGACAAAAGTGTAAAATGTCCAGTTTGTAGGAATCATTTTACTACAAAAAAAGTAAGAAGCTCTAAGTTAAAGCTGGTCAAAAGGGATGAAGATTTTCTTAACTATTATCAAGGGGAAAATCCAATAAAGTACAGTGTTTTTGTCTGCCCAAATTGTGGATATGCTGCTAGGGAGCCAAAGTTTGATTCCATAACAGAAAACAAGATTGGGATTGTATTGGGCAATATCACTCCTAGATGGAATAAAAGGGATTTTGGTGGAGAAAGGGATTTCGATAAAGCAATTGAAGCATATAAGTTAGCCTTAGTAACTGGAATGGCAATTCATGCTTCTCATCTTGAATTAGGGAATATCTGTTTACACATTGGATGGCTATACAGATTAAAGGAAAACAGTGCTGAAGAAAAAAGGTTTTTAACCATGGCAAGGGATAACTTTATAGAATCATATAACAGGGAATCATTTTTTGATTCAAATTTTAATGAAAGCAAATTAACATATTTAATTGGCGAGCTATCAAGAAGGATAAATGACAAAGAAAAGGCCATGATTTGGCTCAACACATGTATCCAGCTTTCAAGTACAAAGATGAATCCGATAATTGATGAAATGGCTAGGGAACAATGGAGAAAAGTTAAGGAAATGTAGTGGACAAGCTTAAACAATTAAGAACCACCTTCCAGAAGAAGGTGGTATTTTCATGTTTTTTACATGATACTTATATGATAAAATTAATAGTACTTAATTATGCAAAAGCTAATTCACAAGCGTCATGTCTTAAATTATATCTATAACATATATATAACATATTTAAGGAGATGATTATGTGAATCCAAAATATTATGCATTTAATTCCCCTATTGGACATTTATCAATTTTCTTTATAGATGAAGGAATAATTGGGCTGTCTTTTGGAGATGAGAGCCATATTTTTAAGTACATAGAAAAATATTTTGGACTGCCAGTAAAAGTACATAAAGACAAGTATACTTACCACCAAGAAATAATTGAATACTTAGAGGGGAGATTAAAAGGATTTACACTTCCAATTTTACTAAAAGGGACAGAATTTCAAAGGAGAGTATGGAATGAGCTGTTAAATATACCTTACGGAGAAATCAGGACCTATAAGGAAATTGCTGAAAAAATCAATTGCCCACAAGGTTATAGGGCTGTTGGCAATGCTTTAAATAAAAATCCAATTCCAATTATAGTTCCATGCCATAGAGTTATAGGCGCCAATGGAAAACTAACTGGGTTTGCAGGTGGTTTAGAGTTAAAAAGTAAATTATTGGAATTAGAAAGAAATAACAAAAATATTTAATTTGAATATCCTGGTATAAAAAAGGAAAAGGAGAATCAGTATGGATTATCCTGTTATTTTTATACCAGGACTTTTTGGCTCTTTAGGTGATGATATAATTAAGGGGACAGGGAAGCTTTCCTTTGGGTTTGCAAAATATGTCTATATGCCATTTATAAGAATCTTAAACTCTATGGGTTATGTTGAAGGGAAAAATTTGTTTATTTCTTTCTATAATTGGAGGTTGCCTGTAATAGAAGCAGTGCAAAAATACTTAGTCCCTGTTGTAGAAAAGGCCAAAAGAGAGACAGGTATGGATAAGGTAATTTTAATTGGCCATAGTTTGGGAGGTCTATTAGGGAGGACATATATTTCTTATATTGATGGCGATTCAGTAGATAAGCTTATTATGATTAGCCCAGTCAATTCCGGTTCTGTCAATGCCTATTGCTTCTGGAGCGGTGGAAAATTGCCATATCCCAAAGTAGAGAACAACATTATTTACAATGCCCTAAAGCTTTTATTTATCCTTTATTACTATCTTTTTGAAAAGGTACATTATATAGAAGGTTTAAGAAATTTATTTCCAATTTGTCAGGACCTTTTGCCCAGCTTTGATTATGGAGATTATTTGTTTATAGAAAAGGATAATAAAAGAATATCAATTCCACAAGATGAAATGACTGTAAAGAACACATTTTTAAATGAGTTAAATAAAATTTCTATAAGTCATCAAAACATATATATAATATATGGTACTGGGTTTGAAACTAATAAAGAGTTTGTAGTAGATTTTAAACGGGAAGGAATTAAATGGAGAGATGGTAAGCCTATAAAAGCAATTACAACCTTTGAAGGTGATGGGACAGTAACTACAAAAAGTGCTTTAGGCAATTTCAGAAGCAGTAAGATTGAAATAAGAGCCAATCATTCAGATATATTATATGAATCGAAAGCTTACCTTTCAAATATTTTGCAGAAGCCACTAAAAGAAGTTGAGCCAACGAAAGTGGAAAAGGCATTTATAATATTAGCTGAAAACTGTAAAGGAATAAGGATAGAGACTGATTCAGTAAATGAAATTTTATTATCAGGAGTTACCATAAGTGACGATAGAGTAGAAGGAGTCATGCTTCCAGAAAACAGGTTTCTTGCAATGGTTGCTGGTGATAGCAAACTGGATATAAAGTTGGATATAAGCCCCTTAGAAAAACCACAGGTGTTTATGGCACTAGTGGACAAAGAAGGATATAATTTTAAGAGCAATATCTTGCAATGGGAAGCCATATTTGATAACATATAATTACAACAGAATAGCTTATAGGTGTTCCGAAAGGAACTTAAAAGGGAAAGTGGTGAAAATCCACTACAGCCCCCGCTACTGTGATTGGGACGAAACCAAGATTATGCCACTGGGAAACTGGGAAGGCCTTGGGAGTAGGATGACCATAAGTCAGGATACCTGCCTATAATGGAAATGCCTCGGAGGGAGGGATGTTTATGAAAACTTATCCTTTTAGAAGGCATAAGTTTTTTTATTGTATAAGGGAATAAAGAAAATTCATAGTAGGTAATATTGCAAGCAGATGAATCAAAAATAAAACAATGAAAGTAGGAGGGTGACTATGAAGAGATTTAGAATTATTGCCTTTATCCTTGCATTGTTAATGATAATTACAGTAAATGTAAGCTGTACAGGTAAGGATGATGTTGAAAATAATGTTGTTGAGAATACAAAACAAGAGGAAAACAATGAAAATGGCGTAGATAATGGTGCTTTCCCAGTTGAGGTTGAAGATAAATTTGGGAACAAAGTTGTAATAGAAAAGGAACCAATGAGGATTATCTCCATATCTCCAAGCAATACTGAAATTCTTTTTGCTTTAGGGTTAGGCGACAGGATAGTTGGAGTTTCAGCTTTCAGCGATTATCCTGAAGAAGCTAAAACCAAGGAAGTTGTTGGAGATGCATATGGCATAAATTTGGAAAGGGTAATAGAATTACAGCCTGATTTAGTAATATTCTACGGTGCTGGAAATGAGAATGAAAAAAAGGTATTAAAAGAAGCAGGCATTAATGTGTTAGGATTTGAATCTGAGAATTTTGATGAAATAATAGAAGAAATCGAAGTAATAGGGAAAGCAACAGGAAGATCTGAAGAAGCAAAAAAAGTAATAGATTCCATAAAGGAAAAAAGAGATTATGTATTGGAAAAGATAAAGGATGCTAAGAAGGTAAGGGTATTTTATGAGATATGGCATGATCCATTGATGGCAGCTGGGAAAGGCTCCTTTATGGACGAGCTTATAACTTTAGCAGGTGGAGAGAATATAGCCCATGATTCAGATACACCATACCCACAATATGATTTGGAACAACTTATAGAAAGAGACCCTGAAGTCTATTTGGCATCAAAAGATTTTGATGACAAGACCATAGAATCTATAATGGCAAGACCTGGATATGAAAACATATCTGCAATTAAAAACAACAGGATTTATTTATTTGAAGGAAATGAAGCTAATTTAGTATCTAGGCCAGGTCCTAGAATTGGTGAAGCTTTAGAAGTAGTAGCTAAGGCAATACATCCTGAATTATTTAAGTAAAGCTGGGGATAAAATTGAAATGGGATAAGAATAAATACGGTGCAGTACTTGTCGTGCTGTCAATAGCACTAGTAATTTCTATAGGTTTCTTTTCTGTAATAGGAACTGCTGATATCAGTGCAGTAGATGTTTTTAGGATTGTATTGTCTAAGCTACCTTTTGTAAAGAACCATATAGATATTTCTGATATACCAAATACTCATATTACTATTATATGGACCATAAGGCTTCCCAGAGTGTTATTAGGTGTACTGGTAGGAGCCAGCCTATCAGTGGCTGGCACTGCCTTTCAAGGACTGTTTAAAAACCCAATGGCTGACCCCTATGTTATTGGGATATCTTCCGGTGCAGCTTTTGGAGCAAGTATTGCAATAGTATTGGGAATCAACATTTCAATAATAAACATTTCAGCCATATCAATTTTTGCTTTCCTTGGAGCATTAGGGGCTGTGTTTTTGGTAGTAAACATATCTAAAATTAACCATAGAATCCCAACAACAACTTTGATACTTGCAGGTATAACAGTAAGCCAGTTTCTAACTGCCATAATATCCTTACTCATGGTTTTGTACAGCAAGGACATGGCAAAAATCGTCTACTGGACCTTGGGAAGCTTATCAGGAAAAGGTTGGGAACCGTTGATAAAAATTTCCTTACCTGTTATTGCCTCCATAATAATAGTCAATTTCTTTGCAAGGGATTTGAATATCATGCTTACTGGAGATGAATCAGCACAAAGCCTTGGTGTAGATGTGGAGAAAGTTAAGATTTTTATGATAGTTTTAGGGACCTTTATGGTTTCAATGGTTGTATCCATATCTGGAATCATAGGCTTTGTAGGGTTAATAATACCTCATATAGCTAGGATTTTGTTCGGACCAGATAATAGGATACTTCTTCCAGCATCAGCATTAATTGGCGGAATCTTTATGGTTTTAACAGATACTGTTGCTAGGACAGTAATATCTTTTATGGAAATCCCTGTAGGCATAATAACAGCTTTGTGTGGAGCACCATTTTTCCTATATCTATTGATTTCCCATAAGAAAGTCAACAAATATTAATATCCATGAACTGGAGCTGATAAAGTGTACGCAGTTGAAGTGGAAAATTTGCAATTTGGATATTATAAAGAAAAAATAATTGATAATATTTCATTTAAGATAGATGAAGGTAAATTTGTAAGTTTAATTGGGCCAAATGGCTCTGGCAAGTCGACTATATTAAAACTACTGAATCATCTTTATTATCCTTGGGAAGGGAGGATATTGATAGATAATCAAGATATAAATTCCTTTAAAAAGAAAGAACTTGCCAGAAAAGTATCCTTTGTTCCTCAAAACACCTTAATAGATTTTGATTTTACTGTAGAAGATATTGTCTTAATGGGAAGGTATCCATATAAAAAGAGGTTTGAAAAATATAATGAAAAGGATTATGAAGTAGTTTATGAAGCATTAAAATCAACTAATACCTTTGGTATAAAGGATAAATATATTACTGAAATTTCAGGTGGAGAAAGGCAGAGGGTAATCATTGCAAAGGCTTTGGCACAAGAAACGCCTATTATATTGCTTGATGAGCCAACTTCCCATTTAGATTTAAATCATCAAATTGAGATATTAAATTTATTAAAAAAGTTAAATAGAGAAAAGAAAACCACAATTATAATTGCTATTCATGATATAAACCTTGCATTAAGATATTCAGATGAAATCATAATAATTAACTCAGGCAAAATTATAGATAACGGGAAACCAGAGAAGGTGATTACAGAAGAAAATATAGAAAAAGTTTATAATATTAAAGTAGCCATAGAGAAAAATAAATTTACTAATAGCCTATCTATTACTCCTATAAGCAATTAAACACAAAAAAGCTTCTATGTATTAAATTTATTTGAAGCTTTTTTGTGTTTTATTTTTTAAAAATATATGTTATATTATCTAGGTGAGGAGTGAAGCAGATGAAATATAAACTATTGGCTATTGATATGGACGGTACACTTTTAAACAGCAATAATGAAGTATCGTCAAGAACAAGATTAGCACTAGAAAAAGCGAAATCTAAGGGAGTATATGTTGTATTATCAACTGGCAGAATATTAAAATCTGCCATATCTTATGCTAGAACCTTAGAATTGAAAAATCCAATTATAGCATGTAATGGTGCTGTTGTAGTAGATGAAAATGAAAAGATAATCCATAAAAGGCCCATTGAAATGGAGTTAGTTGAAAAAATAGCAAAAATTGCCATGGAAAGGAAAATCTATTATCACTTTTATGATGAGACCAAGTTTTATTCATATATCAAGGTTGATGAAATTTTAAAATTCTATAGCGAAGGAAATGGGTATTTCAACATCGATATCCATATTTTTGATAGTATCAGCGAATTAAAAGATAAAAATACAAATATATATAAATTTTTGTTTGTTGATAATGATAAGAATAAATTAAATAGTTTTCGAAAGGAATTAGAAAGCCTTGGAAATGTTTCTATTTCCAGTTCATGGAATAACAACCTTGAAGCAATGGGCCTAAATGTTTCTAAAGGAACAGCATTAGAAGAATTATGCAAAAAATTAAATATAGACCCTAAGGAAGTAATTGCCATCGGAGATAGTGAAAATGACATATCTATGATAAGATTTGCAGGATTAGGGGTGGCTATGGGAAATGGGAATGATGATGTAAAGAAAAATGCAGACTATATAACTGACACCAATGATAATGATGGTGTTGCTAAAGTTATAGAAAAATTTATTTTAGAATAGGAGATGATTTTTCTAATATGGCACTACACATAGTTCTTGTAGAACCAGAAATTCCATCAAATACAGGTAATATTGCTAGAACCTGTGCTTTAACTGGTTCAGTACTTCATCTAGTTCGTCCTTTAGGCTTTTCTGTTGATGACAAACATCTAAAAAGGGCAGGTTTAGATTATTGGCATTTAGTAGAAATTCACTATTATGACAGTTTTGATGAAGTTTTAGAAAAATATCCAAATCACAATTTCTTCTATGCAACTACTAAGGGGAAAAAAAGGTATACAGATGTAAAGTATACTGATGAATCTTTTCTTGTGTTTGGAAAAGAAACTAAAGGCTTACCAATTGAACTTATACAAGCAAATTATGATAGGGCCATAAGGATACCAATGATACCAACGATTCCTAGGTCACTAAATCTAGCCAATTCAGTAAATATTATATTGTATGAAGCGTTAAGGCAACTAGGTTTTCCAAACCTAGGTTAAAATAAACAACAAATGATAAAGCGAGTTAAGTAAAAAAATTAGGAGGTTGAATATGGATATTGCTTTACTGGTACTGGGAGGACTGGGGCTGTTTCTGTATGGGATGAATCTAATGGGCATTGGCCTGGAAAAAGCAGCAGGGGACAAGCTGAAAAGGTTAATCGAAGTTCTAACAAATAACAGGCTAATGGGCGTTCTAGTAGGAATCATTGTAACTATGATAATTCAGAGCAGTTCTGCTACTACAGTAATGGTAGTTGGATTTGTTAATGCTGGATTGATGACATTACATCAAGCAGTAGGAGTAATCATGGGAGCAAACATAGGTACCACTATAACTGCACAATTAATTGCTTTCAATTTAACAGATTATGCTCCAATTGCAGTTGCATTAGGCGTAGGTATATGGATTGCTACATCAAAGAAAAAGGCTAAAAGCATGGCAGAAATCCTCATAGGATTTGGAATCCTATTTATGGGCATGGACATGATGGGAAAAGGTTTAAAACCGTTGGCGGATATGCCTATCTTTACTAAGATTATGATTAGTTTGAAAAATCCAGTTCTTGGGATGTTAGTAGGATTAGGGCTTACAGCAATTATACAAAGTAGTAGTGCTTCTGTTGGCTTATTGCAAGCTTTGGCTGGTCAAGGCCTTATACAGATGGATGTTGCCTTCCCTATTCTATATGGACAAAATATTGGCACAACCATTACTGCCTTGATTTCATCCATTGGTGCCAATAAAACTGCTAAAAGGGCAGCAGTTTTACACTTCTTGTTTAACCTTATCGGTACTATATTATTTATGTCTTTTTTACAATATCCAGTTGAAAGATTTGTTGTAAAGTTATCCCCATTTAATGTTAAGAAGCAGATTGCCAATGCGCACTTCTTATTTAATCTAGTAAATGTAATTGTTTTATTGCCTTTTGCAAATATTTTAGTAAAAGCTGCAAAAATATTGGTACCTGGTGATGATAAACTTGAAGCACAAGAAGCCAAGTTTTTGGATCCAAGAATTATCGAAACACCTACAATTGCCATAGGTCAAGTTAGCAAGGAAATATTAAGAATGGGAGATATGGCTTTAGATAATTTAATGAAAGTCAAAGATGCTTTAGTAGAGGCTAAATATGATAACATTGATTTGGCTTTGGAGCAGGAGCAGAAGATAAACAGATTACAGAGGGAAATTACAGATTACTTGGTTATACTGTCCAATGCTCCAATTTCTGATGACGAACATAAAAGAGTCAATGTTTATCTTAATATAATAAATGATATTGAAAGAGTAGGAGACCATGCTGAAAACATTGCAGAACTTGCGATGGTAAGAAGAGACAACAATTATCCATTTACTGATCAAGCTATTTCTGAATTACATGAGATATTTGACAAAACTAGTGAAGCATTTAAACAGTCTTTGGAGGCACTTAGAACAGATAGCCAAGCTTTAGCTAAAGGTGTATTAGCGCTTGAAGAAGAAGTGGATACATTAGAAAGGCAGAATAGAACAAATCATATTGAAAGATTAAATAAAGGGTTATGTCAAACTGGTTCAGGAATTATATTTTTGGATGCCATTTCCAATTTAGAAAGGATTGCTGACCATTCATCTAATATTGCTCTGTATGTGTTAGACAAAACAAAGACAAACCACTGAAATGCTTAAAATTTAAATTAGCGAATCATTGAAAAAAATAAAAAAAGGTGTTGTTTATTGTAAATTAATATATTATAATAATTTTGGATGACAATATTTTGTCAATTTAACAATTTAATATTCTGGATGATTAATGCGGGAGAGACCATTTATATGGCGCCGAAGGAGTAAGTCATGGGCTGCCAATCCATGATGAAACTCTCAGGCAAAAGGACCGTATTATGACAGGACTCTGAAGAACGCGAAAGCGCCGAAGGAGCAATCCCTCTAGGGAGAATCTCTCAGGTTGTGACAGAGTAAGTGGGCAATGTTTTGACCTATTTATTCTGTCTTTTTTTCTAATTAGAAGAATTTTAGGAGAATTTGAACTGTTACATATCCAGAATATTTGGGAATAATATAAATAATAATGTATAAAGAAACATGGAATTTACCATGTCACTTTAAAATAAATTAATTATTTAAATATTATTATAGAGAAAAAATTATCAAAATAATCTAAAAAAAGGAGGAAAGCAAATGGTATACGATGTAGTAATTATAGGTGCGGGTCCAGCAGGTTTAGCAGCAGGATTATATGCTTCGAGAGCTAGGCTAAATACACTTATTATAGAAAAAGAAGGCCCAGGAGGACAAATTAAAACAACAGACGAAGTAGCAAACTATCCTGGTTCAATTAGGAATGCCACTGGTCCATCACTTATTGAAAGAATGGTAGAACAAGTAGATGAATTTGGAGCAAAAAGAATAATAGACGAAATTGTTGAAGTAGATTTTAGTGGGAAAATAAAGGTTTTAAAAGGGAAGAAAGAAGAATATCAAGCTAAAGCAGTAATCATTGCTACAGGTGCAACTCCAAAACCAATAGGATGCCCTGGAGAAAAAGAATTTACTGGTAGAGGAGTTTCATACTGTGCAACTTGCGATGGTGCTTTCTTTGAAGATATGGAAGTATTCGTAGTAGGCGGTGGAGATTCAGCAGTAGAAGAAGCCATGTATTTAACAAGATTTGCAAGAAAAGTAACTATAATCCATAGAAGAGATCAATTGAGAGCGGCAAAATCAATTCAAGAAAAGGCATTCAAAAATCCAAAGATAGATTTTATGTGGAATACTGTAGTTACTGAATTTAAAGGTGACGGAATATTACAATCTATGGTTGTTAAAAATGTTGTAACTGGTGAAGAAAGAGAAATAGTTGCAGATGAAAATGATGGAACTTTTGGAGTTTTCGTATTTGTAGGATATAATCCAGCAACTAAGTTGTTTGAAGGAATATTAGACATGGAAAATGGATATATAAAGACTGATGAAAACATGAGGACAAATATTCCTGGAGTATTTGCTGCTGGTGACAACAGAGTTAAATCCTTAAGGCAAGTTGTTACTGCAACAGCTGATGGTGCCATAGCTGCAGTTTCAGCTGAAAAGTATATTGAAGAAAATTTTGAAGAATAACAGATTGGTAAATTTATAAGAGTCTAAAAAAATAATAAAGGAGGTATACTAAATGATAGAACTTAACAAAGATAATTTTGAACAAGAAGTACTTAAGGCAGAAGGTTATGTATTAGTTGACTTTTGGGGACCAACTTGTGAACCATGCAAGGCATTGATGCCACATGTTCATGCTTATGAAGAAAAATATGGAGACAAGATTAAATTTACATCATTGGATATTACAAAGGCTAGAAGATTAGCTATTAGCCAAAAAGTATTAGGATTACCTGTAATAGCAATTTACAAAGATGGGGAAAGAATAGATGCAGTTGTTGGTGATGAAGCAACACCAGCTTCAGTTGAAGAGTTAATTAAGAAGTATTATTAATAGGATTTAATTCTGGTTATCCAGAATTAAATATATATTTGTAAATCTAAGAGGAGGTGAACCTATGCGTCTGGAATTAGGCTATGTTTATATTAAAGACGTTCAATTTGGTTCAGAAACCAAAGTTGAAAACGGGGTGCTTTACATTAACAAACAAGAATTAATTGACTTAATTAGTGAAGATAAGCACCTTGCCTCAGTAGACGTAGATATCGCAAAACCTGGTGAAAGTGTTAGGATAACACCTGTTAAGGATGTTATCGAACCAAGAGTAAAGGTAGAAGGTCCTGGTGGAATATTCCCAGGAATACTATCAAAGGTTGATGTTGTAGGTTCAGGAAAAACTAACGTGCTAAAAGGTTGTGCAGTAGTAACAACTGGTAAAATCGTTGGTTTCCAAGAAGGTATAATTGACATGTCAGGACCTGGTGCTGAATTTACACCATTCTCCAAGACATTAAATGTTGTTTTGAAATGTGAACCTGTTGAAGGATTAAAACAACATGATCACGAAAGAGCAGTAAGACTTGCAGGACTTAAGGCTGCTAAATATTTAGGAGAAGCAGCTAAGAAGATAACTCCAGATGAAGTAGAAGTATTCGAATCATTACCTTTATTAGAAAGCATCAAGAAGTATCCTGATCTTCCAAAAGTAGGATATGTTCTAATGCTTCAATCACAAGGATTGCTTCATGACACTTATGTATATGGAGTAGACGCAAAACAAATTGTACCAACTATAATTTACCCAACTGAAATTATGGATGGGGCAATAGTAAGTGGTAACTGCGTATCAGCATGTGATAAGAACTCAACTTATCATCAAATGAACAATCCAGTTATTCACGACTTATTCAAACAACATGGCAAGACAATAAACTTTGTAGGTGTAATTATAACAAACGAAAATGTTTACCTTGCAGATAAGGAAAGGTCATCTAACTGGTCAGCTAAATTAGCTGAATACTTAGGACTTGACGGTGTTATCATCACAGAAGAAGGATTTGGTAACCCAGATACAGACCTAATTATGAACTGCAAGAAGATAACAGCTAAGGGTATTAAGACTGTAATAGTTACAGATGAATATGCAGGTAGAGACGGTTCAAGTCAATCATTAGCAGATGCTGATAAATCTGCAGATGCAGTAGTTACTGCTGGTAATGCTAATGAATTGATTACACTACCTCCAATGAAGAAAGTTATAGGCCATACAGAATATGTAGACAAGATTGCTGGCGGATTTGCAGGATCATTAAAAGAAGATGGTTCAATTACTGTTGAAATCCAAGCAATAACTGGAGCTACAAACGAAATGGGCTTTAGCAAGCTATCCGCTAAAGGCTATTAATAGTTAGACATAAGTAAAATTGCAGATGAAAGGAGTTGAAAAGATGTCAATATTCAATGAAAATACTAAGGTAATTATCATTGGCGATAGAGATGGAATACCAGGACCAGCTATTGAAGAATGCGTTAAGACAACTCCTGCAGAAATTGTTTTCTCAGCAACTGAATGTTTCGTCTGAACTGCTGCAGGAGCAATGGACCTAGAAAATCAAAGAAGGGTCAAAGAATTAAGTGAAAAATATGGTGCAGAAAACGTTGTTGTTATTATAGGTGCATCAGAAGCTGAAGCAGCTGGATTAACTGCTGAAACAGTAACAGCTGGCGACCCAACATTTGCAGGTCCATTGGCAGGAGTCTCGTTGGGACTCAGAGTTTATCATGCAGTAGAACCAGAATTTAAAGAATCCGTAGATCCAAATGTTTATGATGAACAAATCGGTATGATGGAAATGGTTCTAGATGTTGACTCAATAATCTCAGAAGTTAAGTCAGTAAGAGATCAATATACTAAATATTAATTTATTAATTATTGATATTTAACCCTGTATGAGTAAATGAGAGGAGGGGAATATATGGGCAAAATTAGAGTTGTTCATTACATCAACCAGTTTTTTGCAGGAATTGGTGGCGAAGAAAAAGCAGACTACAGACCAGAAGTCAGAGAAGAAGTTATAGGCCCAGGTATGGCTTTGAATGCTGGATTTAAAGGTGAAGCAGAAATAGTTGCAACCATTATCTGCGGTGACAGCTATTTTAATGAAAATATAGATGAAGCTAAGAAAACCATACTAGAAATGGTTAAGAAATATAATCCTGACCTATTTATAGCTGGTCCAGCATTTAATGCAGGTAGATACGGAGTTGCTTGCGGTACAATTACTGAAGCTGTACAAAAAGAATTAGGAATTCCTGCATTAACTGCAATGTATGAAGAAAACCCAGGCGTTGATATGTTCAAGAAATCTGTTTATATAGTAGCTACTAAGGATTCAGCTGCTGGAATGAGAGATGCTGTAAACAAGATGGTTCCACTAGCTTTGAAGTTGGTTAAGGGCGAAGAAATAGGCACTCCAGAAGAAGAAGGCTATATAGCTAGAGGAATTAGAAAGAACTATTTCAATGACAGAAGAGGTTCTGAAAGAGCCGTTGAAATGTTAATTAAGAAGTTAAGAGGAGAAAAGTACGAAACTGAATTCCCAATGCCAGATTTCGATAGGGTACCACCAAATCCAGCAGTTAAGGATATTACAAAAGCTACAATAGCTTTAGTAACCTCTGGTGGAGCTGTACCAAAGGGAAATCCAGACCACATCGAATCTTCATCTGCTCAAAGATATGGTAAATATGACCTAGAAGGAATAGATGATTTGAATCCATCAAATGGAGAAACTGCTCACGGTGGATATGACCCTGTTTATGCAAATGAAGACTTGGACAGAGTTCTTCCAGTAGACGTTATGAGAGATTTGGAAAGGGAAGGAAAGATTGGAAAATTACACAGATATTGGTATGCAACAGTTGGTAATGGTACTTCAGTAGCAAATGCTAAGAAGTTTGGCGAAGCAATTGCTAAAGATTTGAAAGAAGCCGGAGTAGACGCAGTTATACTAACTTCAACCTGAGGTACATGTACACGTTGCGGTGCAACAATGGTAAAAGAAATTGAACGTGCTGGTATTCCAGTAGTTCATATGTGTACAGTAGTACCAATTTCATTGACAGTAGGAGCTAACAGGATAGTACCAACTGTAGCTATTCCTCACCCACTTGGAAATCCAAGCTTAAGCCCTGAAGAAGAAAAGGCATTGAGAAGGAGATTAGTTGAAAGAGCTCTTGAAGCACTTCAAACAGAAGTACATGAACAAACTGTATTTGAAATGAAATAGTAAGAAATGCTTATAAAAGGGTGATTTTTATCACCCTTTTATAAGCAAATTAATTATTTGGATAATATTCTGTTAATAGTTTTAGTAATATAAATTGCATCCTGTTTACATAAAAATTTTGGAGGTGTACAAATGAATTATTCAG
>DATCJO010000191.1:0-2528 GCA_036562765.1 Tissierellaceae bacterium
GACTACTAAGCATTAATGATTGCACATATAAATATAATGAAGCAGGCATTAGAGTAGCAAAAACAAGCTTGACCGAAAATAAAGAATTTGTTGTAGAAGGATCAAAGATCATTCAAATGAAAGATCTTAATGACTCCACAAGGGATGTTTTCTTTAACTATGATGAATCGAATCTTTTAGTCGGATTTACCTTAAGAGGTAAAGAATATTTCTACACCCGAGATGTAACTGGAAATATTCAAAATATCATTGACATTGACGGAAACGTTTTAGTAAAATATGGTTATGATGCTTGGGGCTTTCCAACTAAAACTAACGTTGCCTTAACTGATGAATCCACCTTAGTAATGGAATTAAATCCATTTTTGTATAAAGGTTATTTCTATGATGATGAGACATCACTATATTACTGTAATAGTAGATATTACAATCCTGAATGGGGTAGATGGTTAAATTCTGATGATGTATCATATTTAGATCCAAGTTCAGTTAATGGATTAAACTTAAATGCATATTGTGGAAATAACCCTGTCAATTATAAACAAGGACCCGTATTTGGAGGCACATCAATTACTGTACCTGCTATATCAACAGGTGGCATTTCAAATGTAGGTGGTTCCTCTGGTTCAGGAATGGGAGGTTCAGATCCTTCTGGTAGAGGTAGTTCGACTCCTTGGTGGATGTCAACTGCAGTGGGTGCAATTCCAGATTTTATTTTAGGTATGAAATATTTAGCTGCTAGTGGAATGCACAGTAAATTTGCATATGCAACAAACACAAGATATATGCATCCGATTATGGGTGGAACATGGCGATGGTTTGGTAAATCTAGTTCAAGTTTTGGAACTGTAGCTCAAGGAACATTTAAACAAATTTTAACTGGAGATGCGAGAGCAGGATTTGGAGCAATTGCTAAATCTGTTGGTGGTGTTGTTGGCTTAAATGCGCTTGTCAATTTTGGATTTAATCTATATGAAAATAATTGGCAAGTAGATTCAGCAATGTTAATGGATACTGCTATTGATACAGCTATCGGTACAGGATCATATTTTTTAGCAGTAGGCACAATGTCTCTTGCTACAGCTGGTTTATTAGCTGCTGGGGTTTCATTACCTGGCATTATTGTAGTAGGTGGTGTTGTAGTACTAGGTATTGGTTTTGAACATTTAATTAGAGCAATTTCTGGTTACTGGGATTAAAATACGAAAGGATAGTCTATAAATATGAGAAGAAAAATTTCAAAGTATTTAGCTTCAAAAGATAAAAAAGAATATAATAATTTAGATAAAATATTTGAGTTATATTTGTATGATGAAATTAAAAAATCTTTATCTAAATATGCTGGAGTAGGTATTTATCCTACAGTTAATAACTGTGGTAAAAATATTCAACTAAACTATAATTATCATAACATCTATGTTATTATTGATTTTTTTGAAGATAAATATAATGTTGTAGTATATCATTCAGGAGTTTCTTGTGATGAACTTGAAAAACTTTCTGTTGATTATGATTATCAAGAAAATTTTAGCCTTAGAGCATTGATACAAGAAGTTGATTTAAAAATAAAAAATCATCCTAAACTAAAGGATACAACTTTATTAGAAAAAAAGAGAAAAATTTATTTATTAATAGCTTGGATTAGTTTATTACTGCCAATTGTTATTTTTGGTAGTATAGGATTGTACTGTGTTATTACTGAAAGTACTATAAAAGGAAATATAGGGTGGGCATTCATTATTGTAATTCCTTTAATAATATGGTTTATATTTGAAGTAAAATCAAAAAGAATAAAATGAAATAAAAGGTAATATAATACATATAGTAGAAATTATCTATATTAAAATATGTAAATAATTATTAATTAGCTCGCAAAAAAATAAGACTTACTATAGTTATAATTGTAGTAGGTCTTTTTCATTTATTGTGATTTTATTTTGATTAAATATAGATATAAAATTAATGTTTTCAGGTCTATTAAGATGTTCGGATTGTGGTAAAGCTTTATCTTTATATTCAAGTGATAAAAAGTGGGATTTGTTCTGTTGTGTTACATATCGCTCATTCGGGAAAAGTTATTGTTCAGCACACTATAGTCGCTATGAAGTTCTATATGATTTTGTTTTAAAAGATATTCAAAGACAAATAAAAGCAGTTTTAAATAATAAAGAAGAATTTATTAAAGAGCTACTAAATAAAAGTATGTTTGAAGAGGGTAAAACAAAAGCACAAATCGAAAAAGAAATTAAAAAGAATGAATTTAGATTAGAAGAACTACAAAAGATTACAAAAAGAATGTATGAAGATATGGTGCTAGGTAGAATTACAAACGAAGTGTTTGGAGAATTTACTATCGACTATGAAAAGGAAAGAAATGAATTAAAACCGACTATGTCTATGAAGATCCTTCATCTACTAAACTGGAAACTCTAGTTAACCAGGAAATCCAAAATGACGGTACCACAATTAACTATGAGTATGATTCTGTTGGTAATATTACCAAGAAAGTGGTATTAAAAGAAGGAATT
>DATCJO010000193.1:0-2020 GCA_036562765.1 Tissierellaceae bacterium
ATTAGAAATAATGCCCGACCATGTTCATATGTTTATAAGTTTTGACCCACGACAACCACTGCATGAATTAATACGATATTTTAAAGGAACAAGTAGTAGGATATTAAGAAATAAATATCCAGAGTTAAGAAGTAGAATACCTTCTCTTTGGACACGAAGTTATTTTTGTTGCACTATAGGATATATTTCAGAAGAAACAATACAAAAATATATAGAAAATCAAAAAAACGTATAGAAAGGTGGTGAATATTTATGAGTCGATATTGTGTAACATTTCCATTAATAACTGAAAAGTATCAAGAAACTATTTTAAATAAGCGTTTTGAAATTAGCAGACAATTATACAATGCTGTATTATCTAAAGCATATAAACGTTATAAATCTATGATTGAAACTAAAAAATATAGGCAGTTAAAGGAGCAAATTAATAATGCAAATGAAAAAGAGAAGAAACTATTATATAAGCAATTAAATGAAATGTATAAGCAATATAGGCTCAATGAATATTCACTACATGAAGATATACAAGAAATGCAACATCATTTCTCGGAAAATATAGATAGTTTCACAGCACAAAAAATAGCAACAAGAGTATGGAGTGCATTTGAAGATTTATTGTTTGGAGATGGTGAAATAGTACACTTCAAAAAATATGGAGAATTAGATTCTCTTGAAGGTAAAAGCAATAAAACAGGCATAAGATTTAAAGATGGTTTTCTTATATGGAATGGGTTAAAAATACCTGTAAAAATAGATTATAATAATCCTTATGAGTACCAAGCACTAAAAGATGAAATATGCTATTGTAGAATTAAACGTAGATTTATAAAAGGTAAATACAAATATTATCTTCAAATAGTATTCAAAGGTGTACCTCCTATGAAGATAAATAAAGATGGTGAGGTTAAAAGACATATAGGAAATGGTACAGTGGGGTTAGATATTGGTACTCAAACAATAGCAATAGTATCAAATGTAGATGTAAAATTATTAGAATTAGCCGATAGAGTAAATAATATTGAAAAAGAAAAGCGTAGAATTTTGAGGTATATGGATAGAAGCAGACGTGCTAATAATCCTGATAATTTTAATGAAGATGGTACAATAAAAAAAGGTAAACTTAAATGGGTCAAATCTAATAGATATATTAAAGCACAGAACAAACTAAGAGAATTATATAGAAAACAAGCAGACGTAAGAGAATATCAACACCAATTATTAAGTAATTATATATTATCTCTCGGTAATAAGATAAAAGTTGAAGAAATGAATTTTAAAGGATTGCAGAAACGAAGCAAGAAAACTGAAAAGAACGATAAAGGTAAATTTAAACGTAAGAAACGGTTTGGTAAAAGTTTAGCCAATAAAGCACCAGCAAAATTATTAACCATACTAGACAATAAATTAAAATATTTTGGTGAAAAACTTATAAAAGTTAATACTAAAGAAGTAAAAGCAAGCCAATATAATCATTTGAATTGCAGATATAATAAGAAAAAATTAAGTCAACGTTGGAATGATTTAAACGGCATTAAAATACAAAGGGATTTATATAGTGCATTTTTAATACAGCACGTTAACGATGATTTATGCAATATTAATCAAGAAGAATGTAAACGAGATTTTGAGAGGTTTAAAATACTACATGATAAAGAAATTGAAAGATTAAATAATAGTGAAGTAAGGCAAGCATTAAAGAATGTAATATGAGTTTATATAATGGGTTTTGAAACGAGCCTAAACTACCGTTAATTTGTTCGTAGGAACAATTGGTGGTAAAAGTCTAACGGAAACCAATTAGTGGCACTATACTTTCGGGTTAGTGCAGAAGTTGGAAAGTACGTTAGAACCTGCTGGCTTTAGCCACGCAGAGTTTCAGCCGCAAAGAAAGCCCATTCAAAAGATTACGCACAAGCGGTAGGCGCGGCAAAGGAATTTTTCCGCGAGCGTTTCCCCGAAGGAATAGACGCCGAATTAAGAAAGATAGCTATAACTTTTCAAGATTTCAAAACGGCGGAGG
>DATCJO010000195.1:0-2389 GCA_036562765.1 Tissierellaceae bacterium
TTTACTGCAAATATTTGTAATGCTATAAGTGTACAAGAAAATTTTGAAGATTTTAAGCAATTTGTAGAAAAAACAATAATAAATTCAGAAGATAAGAAAGAGAGCTGTGAAATAAGTTCTTAGGAATTATAAGTGTGTAATGCACTTGTTTTTGTGGTTGTAAATATGTGAAAGGAGTGTTTGAAATATAGCACTCCTTTTTTTTTAATTGAAAAAAAATATGAACAAGATTTTTAAATACCCAATACCAGCAAGAGAGAAGTACATAATTGAACTTCCAAAAGGTGCTAAAATAATCCGTGTTGAGGATGTAGAAGGTTTGTTTTTTCTATGGGCAATTGTAAACACTGAGGAAGAACATCCTACTGAAAAAAGGTGTTTGGAACTTTATAAAACAGGACAACTGATAGAAACACCGGTTGAAAGGCTTAACTACTTGGGAACTTGCAAGCTATTCATAGGGCAGGAACTATGCCTTTATGTTTTTGAAAATACTTTTGAAACAGCAAAAGCAAACGAAACATGAAATATGGCGAACTACCAAAAGAATTAGGAATATATGAAGTAGAATGTAAAGAAATGATGTTCTATCAATATTTACCTATAAAAATGCCAAATGAAACACAACCAATTTATGAGCCACGTTTAAAGTGCTTTGATAAATTGATTGGTGTAATTTGCTGTGATTTTATTGGTGAATTTGGACTGGATAACTATGTAAACTCATATGTTTATCTAACTGCAAAATACCTTTATCAAACGCCTAATTGTTCTTTTAATAGAATGGGTTGGCATAGTGATGGTTTTTTGACTGATGATATTAATTACATCTGGTGTGATAAATATCCAACTATTTTCAATAGTAGTAATTTTAATTTAACGCTTGATGATAACATTTCTATGGAAGAAATGGAAAAACAAGCATTGCCTTGCAATAATGTTACCTACAAAGAAAATCAACTTTTAAGGCTTAATCAATTCAATATCCACAAAGTAGCACCAATTGAAGAAGGTGGTATGAGAGCCTTTTTAAAAGTGTCAATTAGTAAAGATAAATATGATTTGATTGGTAACAGTCATAACTATTTACTAGACTACAATTGGGAAATGAAAGAAAGGAAAAAGGAGCGTAATATTCCACAATCAGTACTAAATATTATAAACAAATGAACTCAATTATAAGAAAAGCAAAACAATTCTGGAGAGATAACTATTCAGATGAATTTGGTTATGTAACAGAGAAAATAGAAAGGCTTGATTCCTTACATGAAGATGAAGCTTGGGTAGCTTATAATATGTTTGATTTTAAAAATCAATCTAAATTTAAAGAATTGTTAACAGAAGAAGAGATTGAATGGTTAAATAATAACTTGTGACGAGTTTTTTTCAAGTGCGGTAGAACAGTATTAAAAAATTAGCTCCTAGGCCAGGAGATCGTAAAGTAGAATAAGCCTCTGATTCAAGCTCACTTATTCTTGTAATCGTAAGTACACATAGTTTTACTACTTTCTAGAGACATTTTAAAAAAGTAGTATTTGGGGATATGTTGAAATTGGTAAACAACGGGTTCTTAAACAGCCCTGCTATAATTAGCTTGAGAGTTCGAGTCTCTCTATCCCCACTAAATTTTTGAATTATGGCTATAAAGTTTGTTGGTAATAATCAACTAGTACCAAGTACTTTTGAAATAGCTTCTCCTGAGGAGGTTATTAACTGGTGTAAGGTAAATAAAATAAGAGGAATAGATACTGAAACTATAGGTGATTGTTGGGATGGTTATATATATACATTACAGGTAGGTAATGAATTAGATCAATATGTAATAGATTGTACATCCTACAATCCTCTATTGTTTAAGGATATTCTAGAAGATAAAGAATCAACATCTATACTACAAAATAGTAAGTATGATTTAAAGTTTTTTCTACATTTAGGAATTAAACCTAATAAAATTTATGATACTTTTATTGCTGAATGTATTTTAACTACAGGAAAAAAAGACAGAAAACTAGGGTTAGATGCTTTAGCTGAAAAGTACACAAATTATAGATTGGATAAATCTATAAGAGGTACGATTAACTATTTAGGTTTAACTGATTCTGTTATAAAATACGCAGCAGAAGATGTTATTGCATTAGAACTAATAATGAACAAGCAATTACTCCTGCTAACAGAATTAGACTTAATAAACCTTCTTGATTTAGAAACAGATGTTGTTAAAGTTTTCGCTGAAATGGAATACAATGGTATGTATTTAAATCAAGAAAAATGGTTGGCGCAAGCTAAAGAAAGAGAACTACAAGCCCATAAATTTGAGGAAGCTTTAAATCAATACATATTAGCAAATCCAGATAAGTATTCTAAGTTTATAGATAAGCAGCTAGACCTA
>DATCJO010000197.1:0-2196 GCA_036562765.1 Tissierellaceae bacterium
GTATTGGCCATGCTGGTGATATTAATATAATCATCAGTGGCACCCAAACCTCGCCCCACACCAATCTACAGTAAACATTATTGCTAATAAAATTACAGTGTTTAAAATTGATATTCCGCCTTGCTTAATGCCACATCTAAATAGGTATTCAAATGTTTTCTCTCGCTGTTTTTCTATATCATCTTGTTTAATCTCATGATTGTTAGTATCCACTCTTAACCACCTCCCCTTTTTATTATTTTTGGCTCTATAATAAATGTTGGGGTTTGTGAAACAGTTAGTTCACAACCCCATCTTTTCAGTTTATAATAAAAAAAGACCTCCCAGTGCCAGTCAATCATCTAACCACCAGGAGGTAAATATCAATGCCTAATAATCTTATCACAGATTTATTAAATTTGGAAGGCATTTTTGTAAAAAAAATCACTCAAGCAGATAATTATTTAAAGATTTTTATTGAAACTAAAGCCACTACACAGACCTGTCCTTGCTGCCATCAGCCTACAAAACAGATACATGATTACCGTGAGCAAAAAATTAAAGATTTACCTTTGCAGTTTAAAGACTGCTATCTCATTCTTAGAAAAAGGCGATATCGCTGCAAGTGCGGAAAACGTTTTTTTGAAAAATATCATTTTTTAGCCCGATATCAGCAACGTACCACACGTCTTACTCAATACATAGCGAATGAATTGCGTAATTCAGTTTCTATAAAAGCCGTCGCTGATAAAGCTAATGTATCTCATTCAACGGTCACTAGAATTCTGGATACCATTCATTATTCCAGTTCTCCATTGAAAGATGCGATTGCTATTGATGAATTTAAAGGAAATGCTGATACAGGTAAATATCAATGTATTATTGTTAATCCTAAGAAGAATTACATTATGGATATTCTACCTGACAGAACAAGGTCTCATCTTTCTGCTTACTTTAAAGAATTGAATCGTAATGACAGATACCGGGTTAAGTTCTTTGTTTGTGATATGTGGCAGCCATATGTTGATTTAGCTTATAGTTATTTTCCCAATGCAGTAGTTATAATTGACAAATATCATTTCATTAGGCATGTAACCTGGGCAATTGAAAATGTACGTAAAAGAATTCAAAAATCTATGACTCCTACTCTAAGAAGATACTACAAAAGAAGTCGAAAATTAATTCTTACCAGGTATTATAAGTTAAAAGATGAAGATAAAAAAGCTTGTGATCTTATGTTACTTTATAACGATGATTTAAGGAAAGCTCATATGCTTAAAGAATGGTTTTATGATATTTGTCATAACGAAAAGTATTCTATTCAAAGAAAAGAGTTTTTTGAATGGATAAAGAATGCAGAAAGTTCAGGCATTAAAGAGTTTGAAAAATGTGCATCAACTTTCAGGCATTGGTCAAAAGAAATATTAAATGCATTTAAATATGGGCTTACTAATGGTGTGACTGAGGGATTTAATAATAAAATAAAGGTACTTAAGCGTATATCATATGGCATAAAAAACTTTGAACGATTTCGGACACGAATTTTACATTCTTGTAATTAAATAAAAATAAATATGACTGGCACGAGGTTTATTTGTCATGCTCAAAAATAGGTGTTTTAAAGATAAATGTTAAAAAGGCTCTAAGCCAAGTAATTTAGCATGATTCAAACACATCATACCCCAACACTTGACAAAGAGCCAATGTTAAAAAGGCTCTAGGCCAAGTAATTTAGCATGATTCAAATACATCATACCCCAACACTTGACAAAGAGCCATTAAAAAAAGGTACTATGCTTAATGCATAGTACCTTTTTTTAAGCGGATAACGGGAATCGAACCCGCATCACAAGCTTGGGAAGCTCGTGTTTTACCACTAAACTATATCCGCATCACATAAATAATTTTATTACTTTAATCAAAAAAGTCAAGAAAAAGTATGTGACAAACGATTAAAAAAAATGCAAATGGAAATATTAATTAGGTAAGTTGAGATCTTTTAATTTTAGAGAGAATTTTATAATCCGGAAGCGACTGAGGAATAAATACAACAATATCTGAGAAGAATATTACTAGAGGTGAGAACAGTGAAAAAAATTGTTGAGTTTTTCAAAGAGAAAGGCTATTATGTGTTATTATTTGTCGGTATCATCGCTATAGCTGCAGTAGCGCTCATTGGTTCCAACTTATCCTCTAAAGTTGAGGATGACAATAATG
>DATCJO010000202.1:0-2365 GCA_036562765.1 Tissierellaceae bacterium
ATTGAGCGATGCAACAGGAATACCTGCATTATTTAATTCCTCAACATAGGCGGCAGGCGGGAGCATTGACACTATTTTTACATCCCATCTGCGGTTTTTAAGTTTAATAGCGAGCCGCATTAATTGTGTTTCTGCACCACCGTAAGCGAGACCGGTGATGAGGAATAGCAGGTTTTTATTCATACCAGATACCCCTAACTTAATATTTTATAATAGGTATTCTTTTAATGATGAAAATAGCAATTAGCCCAACAATAATGTTAAAATTACGTACTATAATGTGGCTTGGATCACCATATAAAGCAGTTAACATAGCAACATTTACTATAATATAAGCATAGATTACATTTTTAATCTCTCCAATCTCTAATCTTAGAATCTCATTATTTAGCCATAATAGAAATATGCCCCACAAAAAACCAATTATTAATACACTTACTATTCCACCTTGCATAAAAGAGAATGTCAATATATCAACAGGTATCTCTCCAGTTACTCCACTTTTTCCTTTAGGAGCCCCCATAATCAAGGTTGTATTATAAATTGACGCAGTATCAAGGCCCAAATATTCTAACCAAATTCGCTGAGGTAAAATATAAATCGGAGCAATTAAAATATCTTTCATTAATCTATATTGGCCGTTTTCTACTTGTGCAAAAAAAGAAGCGAAAGGAAAAGACAGTTCCTTAGCAAAAAAACTAATGACGTTTATATTATCAATATTGGAACGATCAATTACTATGCTAACATTAATAAGTAAAAATAAACTTATTAATAAAATTATTAGGATCCGCGGAACAACACGAATATTTGTGCCATAACGTACAAGAAAGTAACCTAACGGAAAAGTAATAAGATATACGACTATCGCAACCCTTCCCATCCAGCTATATAGCACAAACAATGAAAAAGAAAATGCCAATACAAAACAAATTAAATTCAGACTCACAAATCTTTTAGCTAACATATCATTAAGTATAAAACCATAAAATATAAATGAGGAAAAAAATGCAAGACCACCTACAGGCCTTAAAAAACTCCAAGGATTATTAACTCCAATAACATCAAAAAGCCCCGCACGAATCAACCGCGATACTTTTAGAAGGCTGAAAAAGCCTCCATATGCTCCTGAATAAAGCCAATAACTAATAAATCCTAAAATAAACATTCCTATACCCAAAAACATTATTCTACGTCTAATTATCTTTTGAAAACGAATCGAGGTATTGTTACATTCTTTAGATTTCTTTGTAAATATGTATCCACCAAAATATGCCCCTGACCATACTGCCAACAACAATATAAAAGTTGCTAATGGATAAAGCCAAAAATGTTCATTATATCTTAGCAATATTATAGTCCAAAAATCATCATTTTTTCTATTAACGGTGGCCCATACGACAAAGGCGAAGCCTAATCCATTAAATGTCCCTATAGAGAAAATAAACCAATCAATCAAATCTATACAGCGTTTTTTAATAGCGCGAATACTTATACCAAAATATGCAATTCCAGCTACTAAAATACCGCCTAAAATACCAGTTTCAATCCACATTATATTTATCCATCCCTTGAATTAAAGTTAAATAAGATTCTGTAATTTTATTTATGTGAAATCGTTTAAATATGTTATTTTGAACACATTCATTTAAACCACTTTTGTTTTGCTTTTTTAGTTCTTCTAGTATAGCTTTTGCCATTATAACTTCATTACCTACAGGGACTAGCCTTCCCAATTTTCCTTTTTCGAGTATTTCCGTAGGACCACTTGGACAAGCAGTAGATACTACTGGAATCCCTAAGGCTAATGCTTGTATCAGTACATTTGGCAAACCTTCCCATCTAGAAGAGAGTACAAAAACAGCCGCTTTTTTCATATACGAAAATGGATTTTCTACAAATCCAGGCATATTTACATATTGCTCTAAATCAAGCTCTTGGACTAATGCTTCAAGTTCTGGTCGCTCTTCCCCTTCTCCTAAGATAACTAAACGCGATGGATATTCTTTTCGAACTATATCAAACGCTCGTATGAGCGTAATAAAATCTTTCTGTTTGGTTAGTCTCCCTACTCCTAAAATAACAGGTAGTTCCCCCGGGGCAAACCAAGGGTGTTTAATAGGCTCTTCAGCCTTTTTAAAAATCTCGGGTGTAATTACTGGGTTATAAATAACTTTAACCTTCTCGGCAGGAAGTCCTATTATTTGAGTAAGATCCTTAGCAACACCTTCTGATACTGCTATAACTGCATCAGCCAAAGGATATAGAAATTTCATTAATATTGGCAAGATCCTTGCTTTAAAATTTAAAGAATTTTTAGAGCTTACGCTAATTGTATTGGCTTCTCTTACTACAAGTCTTGTTG
>DATCJO010000001.1:0-16646 GCA_036562765.1 Tissierellaceae bacterium
GGATTTACTGCATTAGCCATTTTCCTGTATTCTTCGCTATTTGATAATAACAGGTCTATTTCTTTATACACGCCTTCATATTTGGTACCAATAAGTTTAGCTGTACCAGCTTCTATGCCCTCTGGCCTTTCAGTTTCTTCACGGATTACAAGGACTGGCACTCCAAAGGTAGGCCCTTCTTCTTGAAGCCCACCGGAATCTGTGACGATTAAATGAACTTTAGACATTAAATTAGCCATAGGCTCATATTCTAGAGGTTCAATTAAATGAATCCTGTCACTGTTAGATAATACTCTGTAGGCAATTTCCCTAACCTTAGGATTTAAATGCATAGGAAATACCAATTCAACATCTTCATATTTTAATACTATATCTCTTATGGCCTTAAATATGTTTTCCATTGGCTTTCCAATATTTTCGCGCCTATGGGAAGTAAGTAATATTACCTTTTTATTTTTATAATCGAGATTATTTAATAAATCTATATCAAATATGTAATTTTCTTTCACTACATATTTCAAAGCATCTATGACAGTATTGCCTGTAACATATATATTCTCTTCAGGATAGCCTTCCCTCAATAAGTTCTCTTTATTCCTCTTTGTAGGGGCAAAATGGTAATTTGCAAGGACTCCTGTCAATTTTCTGTTGGCTTCTTCAGGATATGGTGAATAAAGGTTGCCACTTCTAAGTCCTGCTTCTACATGGCCTATCTTAACTCCTTGGTAAAAGGCAGCTAAAGCACCTGCAAACACAGTAGTCGTATCTCCCTGAACTAGCAGTACATCTGGCTTTTCCTTAATAATCACTTTTTCCAGCCCCTCAAGGGCCCTTATGGTAATTTCAGTTAAGGTTTGTCCTGGTTTAAAGATGTTTAAATCATAATCAGGCTTTATATTGAATATATTTAAAACTTGATCCAGCATTTGCCTGTGTTGAGCAGTTACACAAACTACGCTTTCTACTCCTTTTCTTCTTTCCAATTCTTTAATAATTGGCGCCATCTTAATTGCTTCAGGCCTTGTACCAAAAACAGACATTATTTTCAACAAAAACAACCCCTTCTATTAGTGAATAACTAATAGTTAATAGCTAATGTAATAGTTTGCTTGTTATTATTCATAAAATTTACTATTCATTATTCACTCTTAACTATTAACTATGTTAGTTTCTTTTCTCAAAAATCCCCAGCTTTATGGCTATTAAGACTGTTGCTAGAAGAAGTGCAATGGATAGGTAGACTGCTTGTTTACTGTTGGCTTGAGAAACAAGTATGGCAATTACTCCAAAAAGTGCAGATATTCCATACAGAATAAGTACTGATTTTCTTTGGGAGAATCCCCTGCTTAACAATCTATGATGAAGATGGCCTTTATCTGCTGCTACAATAGATTGGCCATTTAGAAGCCTTCTAAATATGGCAAATGTAGTATCAAAAATTGGAACTGATAATATGAGTATTGGAGCTACTATGGCTATGGTTGCTACGGATTTCATGACGCCCTCTATGGTTATGGCTGATAGCATAAATCCCAAAAACAGTGCTCCTGTATCTCCCATAAATATTTTTGCTGGATTGAAGTTAAAAGGTAAAAATCCTAAACATGCTCCAGCCATTGCTGCAGACAAAATGATTATGTTAGAATAGCCAAATTTGCCCGCCACAATCATTAAAGTTAGGCTTGATATCATTGCAACACCTGCAGATAATCCATCGAGGCCATCTATAAAATTCAATGTATTGGTAATCCCGACTATCCAAAATAGAGTAACAGGAATTGACAGCCATTTTAAATCCAATAGAGCAATGTCCTTTGAGAATGGATTAGTTATAAAATCAATCTTTATTCCGCCTATTATTAAGACTATTCCAGCTATCAACTCAAATAAGAATTTCTTCTTTGGACTAAGCTCTTTATAATCATCTATTATTCCCCCCATTACAATTATGGCACTGCCTATTATCATAGAGATGATTTCTCTAGTTAATGGGAGGAATATCAAAGTAACAATTATTACAGCAAAAAATATTGCTAATCCACCAATTAGAGGCATTGGTTCTTTATGAACTCTTCTATTGTCCTTTGGAATATCCATTGCTCCTGTTTTTATGGCTATCCTTCTCACAATAGGTGTCAATACAAATGAAATAATTGCTGACATTATAAAAGACAGAATATATTTCGCCATATTATAACCCTCTTTTTACTTAGTGCCAAATAATCTGTCACCAGCATCTCCTAGCCCTGGTACTATATAAGCATGTTCATTTAGCCTTTCATCTAAACTTGCTGCATAAATATCTATATCAGGATGTGCTTCTTGTAAAGCTTTGACACCCTCCGGAGCAGCTATTAGGCATACGAACTTGATTGATTTAGCACCTCGTTTCTTTAGGAAATTTATAGCAGCTACTGCTGAACCTCCTGTTGCTAGCATTGGGTCTAAAACGATTAAATCCCTTTCATTAATATCTTGAGGCAATTTGCAGTAGTACTCTACAGGCTTCAAGGTTTCTGGGTCTCTGTAAAGGCCTATGTGGCCTACTTTTGCTGTTGGAATAAGCTTAAGCATTCCATCAACCATTCCTAGCCCAGCTCTAAGTATAGGTACAAGCCCTACTTTCTTTCCAGATATAACTTGTGCTTTAGTCTTGGCAATAGGAGTCTCTATTTCAACTTCTTCCAATGGGAAATCCCTTGTTACCTCATATCCCATGAGAAGGGAAACTTCTGTTACTAATTCCCTAAATTCCTTGGAACCAGTATTTTTATCCCTAATAATTGATAACTTATGCTTGATTAACGGATGATCTAAAACTATAAATTTCCCCATAGAAAAATCTCCTTTCTTAATTAACTTCCAAAAAATTATATCATATATTATCTGTACATTTCATTCATTTTTGTATTATTAACAAATTTTTACATTTACTTTCTTCCATACTGTTCTTCTATTTGGCTAATCTTATCAATCCTTCTTGCATGCCTTCCTCCAGCAAACTCCGACTTTAGCCAAACAGATACTATTTCAACTGCCAAGTCCTTTCCTAATACTCTACCTCCTAATGCTAACATATTTGCATCATTATGTTCCCTGCTCATTCTTGCTGAATAAGTGTCGCTGCACAACGCACACCTGATGCCTTTTATTTTGTTGCATACAATGGAAATACCAATACCAGTGCCACATATTACTATTCCTCTGTCAACTTCACCAGAAACAACAGCTTCTGCTACCTTTTTCCCATAATCAGGATAGTCAACTGATTCATTAGAATATGTCCCATAGTCAATATATTTGATATTTTCCTTGTCCAAATATTCCTTAATATATTCTTTCAATTCATAACCACCATGGTCACTGCCTATACCTATTACCATAGAATAGCCAATCTCCTCTCTTTAGTTAAATTTATAGAACACACAATGTTGCCCAATGCACAATTCACAGTTCACAATTCACAACTTTATTCAATGCAAAGTTCACAATTTACAATTTAATCAATTATATAATTTGAAACAATTGTGAATTGTGCATTGTGAATTGTGAATTAGTTGGAGTTTTTTATCTTCTCAACAAGCTTTTCAACTGCCCTATATATCTCATCTCTAGTCTTTTCATATACTTGAAGGTTTTGGCCAAAGGGGTCCATTATATCCTTTTCTACACCATCAACATACTCCAACAATGTATACACTTTCCCTTCTGCATTTCTAAACCTCGATAGCAAATAGTCCTTATGGGATTTTGACATTGTAAGTATTAAATCTGCTTCATTTACTAAATCCTCATTTATTTGAGTAGAACTGTGATTTGATATATCAATACCTATTTTTTTCATTGCTTCAATAGAATTTCCAGATGCCATATCACCAGGAAAAACGCTTAAACCAGCAGATTTTACTTCAACTTTTAGATTGTTTTTTTCTGCTAAACTTCTAAATATTCCTTCAGCCATAGGGCTTCTACAAGTATTGCCTGTACAGACAAACAAAATCTTCATGAAAATTCTCTCCTTCTAAACTTTTATTATCCTTCCAGAAGCTGCTTTCATCATTCTATTCATAATGGCTGTGCCCAAATAAGCCAAATCTACTCCTTCAGCTAGAATTATATCAACACCTAAGTGGTCAAAGGTCCTTAAGGTATCAAACAAGTTCCTTGCAATGGTTTCTTTATGTTCTCTGCTTCCTAGGGATATAATTATTCCATCTTTGTAAAATCCCTTTGTTTCGTCAGTACATATTATCCCTACTTTTTTCCCTTCCTTAATATAATTGATAGCTCTGTCAGTTATTGCCCTTACAATATTGTCTATTTCGCCTGTAAAAAGCAGCATTTCAGCTTTTGGTGCATAGTGCCTGTATTTTTGTCCAGGCGACTTTGGTATTATTTTTTCATCTGCTTTTATTATGCTGGAATCTATAGCAACATTTGGAATTATTTCCGATAAATCTTCTTTAGTTATTCCTCCTGGCCTAAGGATGGTAGGAATATCTGCAGATAAATCCAAAACTGTAGATTCCAATCCAATTCCAGTATTTCCTCCATCTATTATCATATCAATTTTCCCCATCAAATCCTCTATAACATGTTTTGCAGAGGTTGGACTAGGTCTCCCAGATGTGTTGGCAGAAGGTGCTGCTATTGGAGTGTTAGATAATCTAATTAACTCTAATGCAATATTATTTTTTGGCATCCTAATGGCGACAGTATCCAGCCCAGCTGTAATAATATTTGGTACCTTTGGAGATTTCTTCAAAATTATTGTTAAAGGTCCAGGCCAAAATCTCTCCATACATAGTTTTGCCACAGGAGGTATTTCTATTACCAAATCTTCAACCTGTTCTATAGAACAAACATGAAGTATCAAAGGATTATCCTGTGGCCTTCCTTTTGCAATAAATATTTTCTTTACAGCTTCTTCGTTTAGTCCATCAGCCCCAAGGCCATATACTGTTTCAGTTGGAAAAGCCACTAATCCGCCTATTTTTATGACCTTGGCTCCTTCTTCTATTAAACTAACATCTATGCTACTTTCATCTATTTTTATTATCCTTGTATCCATAAATCCACTTCCTTCAATTAACAATTAACAGCTAACTTGTACACATACCCTATTATTTACAATTAATATAACAAGATGAATAGTTTGTAAAGCAGTGTATATCTGATTCTTTTTTATTATATATTATTATTTATTTATTCACAATCTACCCTACTAAATAATTTCCAATTTTTTTATTATAACTAATAATTGCCAAACTCTCCACATATTAATTAGTGGAGGGATAAAAATGAATACATGGATAATAACTTTAATTGGCTTTTTTGTAGGAGTAGTTGGAACTACTTTAGGCAGCATTGCAGGAATTGTTATTAAGAAAACTGATAAGGTATTAAGCTTTCTTTTAGGATTAACTGGTGGCTTTATGATGTTTATAGTTAGCTTCCACCTGTTTCCTGAGGCATTCTATTTAGGTGGAATTAAAACTGTATTATTGGGAGTGTTTATAGGAATTGCAATTATCATAGCACTGGAAAGCCTAATTGATAAACTTTCTAATATCGTAAACATGAGAACAGGAATACTTTTAGCAATAAGTATTGCCATTCACAATTTCCCTGAAGGTTTAGCATTAGGCTCCACTTTAGCAGGAGAAACTGATTTTGGCCTTGTACTGACTTTGGCAATGCTTCTACATGATATACCAGAAGGCACCTCTATAGCTCTGCCTTTTAGTATGAATAAAATAAATCCATTGAAAATAATTTACTTCAGCATACTTGCAGGTGCACCAACAGGATTAGGTGCCTTTGTCGGTGCATATTTGGGAAATATATCAAATACTATAATTTCTTTTTGTTTAGCTTTGGCAGGGGGCATTATGCTATATATAGTGTGTGATGATTTAATCCCAACAGGGAAAAAGATTTATAATGGAAGAATTTCTGCAATTGCTGTTGTTATTGGTTTCATATTAGGGATTATTTTATATTTTTAATGTCTCAAAAAAACTTCTCTTTATGAAAATCATAAAGAGAAGTTTTCGCTTAATTTTTTAGCTTGATCTGATGTAATCAAGGCTTCAATCATTTCATCTATTTCTCCATCCATAAATGAATCAAGCTTATATAATGTTAAATTTATCCTGTGGTCTGTTACCCTTCCTTGAGGGAAGTTATAAGTTCTAATCCTTTCTGACCTTTCTCCAGTACCTACTTGGCTCTTTCTTTCTTCTGCCCTTTCAGCTTCTTGTTCGCGCAACATCTTATCATATAATCTACTCTTTAAAATCTTCAATGCCTTTTCCCTGTTCTTAAGCTGACTTCTTTCATCTTGACAAGTAACTACTATACCTGTTGGTATATGAGTAATTCTAACTGCAGAATCTGTAGTATTTACATATTGACCGCCAGCCCCAGAAGACCTATAGATGTCTATTTTCAAATCCTTTTCATTAATTTCTACATCCACATCTTCTGCTTCTGGAAGTACTGCTACTGTTGCTGTTGAAGTATGAATTCTGCCACTGGCTTCAGTTTCAGGAACTCTTTGAACTCTGTGAACTCCTGACTCATATTTTAACCTGCTGTAAGCACCTTTACCCTTAATCATGAATATTACTTCCTTAATTCCGCCTATTCCTATTTCATTAATGCTCATCAATTCAACTTTCCATCTGTTTCTTTCAGCATAACGGGTATACATCCTGTACAAGTCTCCTGCAAATAAAGCTGCTTCATCTCCGCCAGCTCCAGCTCTTATTTCAACGATAACATTCTTTTCATCATTTGGATCCTTTGGAATAAGAAGTATCTTTAGCTCTTCCCTAAGGGCTTCTTCCTTTTCTTCCAACTCCTTTATTTCTTCTTTAACCAATTCCCTCATTTCATCATCAAGCTTATCCTTAAGCATTTCCTTATCTTCTTCTAAGGAATTCAAAACCTTCAAATACTCTCTATATTTTAAAACGATAGGTTCCAACTCAGCGTGTTCCTTCATCAATTTTTGCCAGTTTTCTCTATCATTAATGATTTCAGGGTCAATTATCATCTTTTCCAACTCACTATATCTCTCTTCAATGGACTTTAACTTTTCTAACACTACTCATCACCTCACAAAACTAGTTAATATTCAGTTCACAATTCACAGTTAACAATTCACAATTTCATCAATTGAAAATTGAATACAATTGTGCATTGTGCATTGTGAATTAATTAAGTGCATTATGCATTACTCTTTAACCTTCACTTTATTATAAACAATTCCTCCTATTCCTGCAGCAATTATTAGGTATATAGGGCTGATGCTAAAAAATACAATAATCAATACGGTCCCTAAGGAAATCAAAAGCCTTTTATAACCAAATTTGGATTTCTTCATCATTTTATATACTGCTGAAAGAATAAGTGCTACTACAGCAGGTCTAATGCCTAGGAATACTTTATCAATTATGGCATTTTCCCTATATTGATAGAAGAACATGGCAATAGCTAAAATTATCAGCAATGATGGTAAAACTGTGCCCAAAGTAGCACTTATAGCTCCTGGCAAACCTTTTATTTTATACCCAACATATATGCTTGTATTCACAGCAACAGGCCCTGGCGAACCTTGAGCAACTGCTATGGCATCCATAAATTCATCATCATCTATCCACTTCTTTTTATCTACTAATTCTTCTTGAATAATAGGTATCATAGCATATCCTCCACCAAATGTGAAGGCACCTATTTTGAAGAAAGTAATAAACATACTAAAAAGCATTTTATTCCTCCTAATTTAGTATAGTAGCACACCTAGGAGTCCTGCTAAGACTATGCCCAAAATCGCATTAAAATTTTTAAAGGAGACTAAATAAAACAGTAATCCTGCAATTATTACTGACTTTATATCAATAAAAGCACTCTTTGCCACAGAAACAGCAGCTGCTGCAATCAAACCTAAAACTACAGGCCTTATGCCAGTGAATACCCATTCCAAATAAGGAGTATTTTTAAATTTTACTATGAAATGATATAAAATGCTCATGACAATAAAAGAAGGAAGCACTACAGCTACTGTAGCCACTATTGACCCTAATACACCTGCTACCTTATATCCTAAAAAAGTTGCTGAATTTATAGCAATAGGTCCTGGTGTCATTTCAGAAATTGCAACTATATCTATAAATTCAGTAGTTGTAAGCCACCCACGAACCTTTATAATTTCCTCTTCAATAAGGGGAAGCATAGCATAGCCTCCGCCAAAACTGAAAGCTCCTATTTTAAAGAATGATATAAATAATTTTATCAATTTCTCCACAATAACACCTACTTTATCTTATTTAAACCCATAGATTACTCGATTGTGTCCTTGTAAATCCTTTAAAATAGAAATATTTCTGAATCCTTCACTTTCTAAAATCCTCTTAACACTTTCTCCTTGATTATATCCTATTTCATATATTAATAGCCCACCGTCATTTAAATATCTTCTACTTTCTCCTGTAATCCTTCTATAAAATTCCAAACCATCTTTACCACCATCAAGAGCTATAACTGGCTCATAATCTTTTACAGCTCTCTCAAGGTTTTCAATTTCATCTTTTGGAATATAAGGAGGATTAGAAGCTATAATCTCAAATTGGCTTTCAAGATTTATACTTTTTAAGGCATTAAATAAATCGCCTTTTAAAAATCTTACATTATCTAGATTAAACCTCTCTTTATTTATATTTGATACTTCAATGGCTTCCTCTGATATATCGACTCCATATACAAAGGTATTTTTACAATAGTATGCTATACTTAAGGCAATTGCTCCGCTGCCTGAGCATAAATCTAAAACCTTAATATTCCTATTTTTATATTTTTCATTAATATGCCCTATAACATACTCTACCAAAATTTCCGTATCAAATCTAGGGATTAGTACCCCTTCTTTGACATAAAAATTCAACCCCATAAAATCCTTTTCTTCTATTAAATACTGGATGGGGCATCCATTTTTTCTTTTTTTCATAAGCTCCACAAATTTATTCTCAATTTCCTTTGGGACTTCCCTCTCACCAAAGGAATAGATATAGCTCTTATCCACATTTAATAGCTTAGAAAGAATAAGCACACCATCTTGAAGGTTGTCATTAAATCTCTTCCTAAGGTCAGCTATACTTACCATTTATCATCTTCCCTGTTATCAGTTAATACTGCCTTTAAAGCCTCTATAGCCACTTCAATTTGAGAATCATCAGGTTCCCTTACTGTTGCCAATTTTTGTATCATTAAACCAGGGTATGATATTACATACGCTAACTTAGAATTGCTTCTTCCAATTAGCTTATTAATTTCATAGGATATCCCTGCAATTACAGGAAACATCAATACCCTTATTAACAGCCTTTTAACAGGATTAGGCCATCCGAAGAATGATAGAACAAGGATGCTTACAATCATAACCATAAACAAAAAACTAGTTCCACATCTTGGATGAAGGATTGGGTATTTCCTTACATTCTCAACTGTTAATTCTTCTTCATGCTCATAGCAGTGGATTGTCTTGTGTTCTGCACCGTGGTATTCAAATACCCTTTTAATATCTTCCATCTTAGATACACCTATTATATATAAAAGGAATATTATTATACGCACCAATCCTTCAATGAGATTTAAGCCAATTGAGGATTGGATTCTGCCCTTAAAAAAGTTAGTCAACACACTTGGCAATATCATAAAAATCCCTATAGCTAAAGCGATGGAAATCAACATAGTAAAGAACATTTCAACATTTTGTGCCTTGTCCTTAAATATTTTTTCTGTAAAAGTATCTTTCTTTGGTTTTTCTTCCTCAACTTCAAAAAACTCTGCTGAATACATCAGTGCCCTTGTTCCAAATATCAGTGCTTCAATAAGGCTAACTACACCCCTTAATAATGGCAATTTGAATATTTTATGCTTCATTCCAAGGGTTTCCAATCTTTCCTTTTTCAATTCTATTTCATTGTTGGGCTTTCTTACAGCCACTGCTATGTCCCTTGGGCCCCTCATCATAACCCCTTCAATTACAGCTTGGCCCCCAATACTTGTAATATGCTTTGGAACTCTATCTAAATCTTTTATTTTCATTTAATCACCTCATTGGCAAAACCTGCCTATTAAAACTCTATGTCTAAATCTTCACAAAATTAAAAAATAAAGGTTAGTTGCTTTCAGCATCTAACCTATTGGAAATAATTAATCCATATTGTATTTCTTCTTGAATTTTTCAACACGTCCACCACGTTCAACTAATTTTTGTTGACGTCCTGTAAAGAATGGATGGCATTCTGAACAAACTTCAACTCTTAATTCTTCCTTTACAGAACCTGTCTTAAAAGTATTTCCACAAGCACAGATAACTGTAGCTTCCTTAAATTCTGGATGAATTCCCTTTTTCATTTATTTCACCTCACTTCAACTGCTAGTATATAGCAAAAACATTTTTCCTAATTCGACTTATAGATTATAGCACATTACTTTTAATTTTTCAACTAAAACCAAATTTTATTTCTAATTTCTTCAATAAATTGCTCGTTGCTTTTTGTTTTAATTAAATGTTCAATTAGAGTTTCTATGACATCCTGTGGAGATGAATTGCTTAAAGCCTTTCTTATTCCCCATACTGTTTCCAATTCTTTTTGGCTTAAAAGCAATTCCTCTCTCCTTGTCCCTGACTTATATATATCTATAGCTGGGAAAATCCTCTTTTCAGATAGTTTTCTATCAAGATGTATTTCCATATTACCTGTACCCTTAAATTCTTCAAATATAACATCATCCATTCTGCTGCCAGTTTCTACTAATGCAGTAGCTAGAATTGTCAAGCTTCCACCTTCTTCTAGTTTCCTTGCAGCACCAAAAAACCTCTTTGGCTTGTGCAATGCACCAGGGTCTAGCCCTCCAGACAATGTCCTTCCAGTAGGTGGAATTGTCAAGTTATATGCCCTGGCAAGCCTTGTAATACTGTCTAATAGTATAACAACATCTTTACCATGCTCAACTAGCCTTTTAGCCCTTTCCAATACTATTTCTGCTACCTTTGTATGATGTTGGGGAAGCTCATCAAATGTTGAATATACAACATCGCCTTTTACTGACCTCTTCATGTCAGTTACTTCTTCAGGCCTTTCATCTATTAACAACACAATAATTTCAACTTCTGGATGATTTTTGGCTATTGCATTGGCAATCATCTTTAATAAGGTGGTCTTTCCAGCCTTTGGTGGAGACACAATCATCCCTCTTTGTCCCTTGCCAATAGGTGAAATTAAATCAATCATTCTGGTGGCAAGTTCAGAGGGGCTGGTTTCTAATATTAATCTTTCATTTGGATATATGGGGGTTAAACTATCAAAATTTGGCCTCTTAGGACAAGTTTCCGGATCCATTCCGTTAACGGACTTAATATAAAGAAGGGCTTTAAATCTTTCACCAGGATTAGGATCGCGGGTTACACCGCAGATTTTGTCGCCAGTTTTTAGCTTAAACCTTCTAATTTGAGAAGGAGAAATGTATATGTCTTCATCACCGGATAAATAATTATCCGACCTTAAAAATCCATAGCCATCTGCATGGAGTTCTAATATGCCCTCGGCTAAATTAACATGTTCCATGTTCTCCAATTCTTCTGATATCTTTTCAGGCAACTGTTCGGAAGTAATGCTAATTGAATTTACTTTTTCCTTATCGCTTTCTTCCTTTATTTCATTGTTTTTTGAAATTTCATTTTCTTTATGTTTCTCAACTGTGCCCCTATTATCTTGTGTTTTATCCATTATAAGCCTTATCAAATCTTCTTTCTTATACTTATATGGGCTTTGTATATCTAAAGACTTTGCAATCTCCCGGAGCTCCACAATCTTCTTGCTAGCCAGTTCGTTTTCTGTCAAAAACAAACACCTCCAACATTTTATTAATGAAGAATTAATAGTTAATAGTGAATAACTAACAGAAATAGTTTTTGAATCAACTATTCACTTTTAGTTATTCACTAAAAATAAAATAATCACAATAAACTATTCACTTTTCACTATTAACTAAATAAATTGGCTTCGCCAATTTATTTAGCATATTCAGGTTTTTTATCTAACTTATGAATTGACTCGATAAACCTGATGGTACCAGTTTCTGCCCTAAGTACCAAAGTATGAGTTGTAGCCACATTCTTTTCTATGAATCTAACGCCTTGTAAAAGCTCCCCATGGGATACACCAGTAGCAGCAAAGACTACTTCATTGCCCTTAACCAAGTCATCTATGGTATAAACCTTATCTAAGTCTGCTCCCATTTCCAAGCATCTTCTCTTTTGCTCATCAGTTACAGGATGAAGTATTCCCTGGAATTCTCCTCCTAAACATTTAAGAGCAGCTGCAGCAATTACCCCTTCTGGTGCACCGCCAATTCCCATCAAAATATCTACACCGGTATTGTCAAAGCAAGTATTTATGGCAGCCAATACATCACCATCGCTGAATAGCTTTATTCTTGCACCAGCTTTTCTCACTTGAGCTACTAATTCTTCATGCCTTGGCCTATCCAAAATCGTTACAGTTACTTCAGATACATCTTTTCCTAAAGCCTTTGCTACATTGCGAATATTTTCCTCTACAGATTTGTTAATATCTACAACTCCTTTGGCTTTAGGCCCAACTGCTAATTTCTTCATGTAGGTATCTGGTGCATGAAGCAAGCATCCTCTTGGAGCAATAGCCACTACAGATATTGCATTTGGCAAACCTTTAGCCACTGAATTTGTACCGTCTAGTGGGTCAACTGCAATGTCAACCTTAAGGGAGTCAGGGCCTGCAATTCCTATTTCTTCTCCAATGTAGAGCATTGGTGCTTCATCCATTTCCCCTTCTCCAATAACAACTACTCCGTCAATATTAAGGGTATCAAACATTCTCCTCATGGCGTCAACAGCAGCTTGGTCCGCAGCATTTTTATCTCCTCTACCTAAAAACTTTGCACTTGCCAATGCTGCTGCTTCAGTTACTCTAGCTAGATTTAAGGGCAAATTCCTATCCATACAATCACTTCCTTATCTTTTAATAAATCCTTCCCAATCTTTCATAAATTTTTCGATTCCTACATCTGTTAAAGGATGATTTACCATTTGTAAAAATACCTTATATGGTATAGTTGCTATATGTGCACCAGCCTTAGCAGCCTCTAAAACATGAATTGGATGCCTAATGCTTGCTGCAATTACCTCAGTTTTTATATCATGGATGCTAAAAATCTCAACAATATCTTCAACGATTTTCATTCCTTCATTTCCAATATCATCAAGCCTTCCAATAAATGGGCTTACATAAGTAGCACCTGCTAATGATGCTAATAGTGCTTGGTTAGCAGAGAATATCAAAGTTACATTGGTTTTAATGCCTTCTTTAGATAGAACCTTTACTGCCTTTAACCCTTCACTAGTCATCGGAATTTTGATGACTATATTTTGATGGATTTTAGCTAGTTCCCTTGCTTCCCGAAGCATTCCATCCCTATCTAAAGATATTACCTCAGCACTGATAGGCCCGTCAACAATTTCTGATATTTCTCTAACAACTTCCTTAAAATCCCTGCCTTCCTTTGCAATTAGGCTGGGGTTAGTAGTAACACCAGAAATAACTCCCCATTCATTTATTTCCTTAATTTCATCAATATTGGCTGTATCAATAAAAAATTTCATTTAGTACCCTCCTAAGGTAAATCCACGATTATAGTGAACAGTTAATAGTGAATAGTTAAAAGTTGAAAAATTTTTTTATAGTAGAAGCGAATTTATTCGCTTCTTACCTAAACTATTCACTATTCGTTATTCACTATTCACTAATAAATACTATTGGTTATTCACTATTCACTAAGTTTGTGCATTGTGAATTGATTTAAGCTTTATTCACTGAACCGAAGATTTCCATCTTTTCCTTTATCTTTTCCTTCATCAGGGACTTAGCTGGGGTTAATATTTTCCTTGGGTCAATTGTATCTGGATGTTCTTTTAAGTAGTTTTTAATTCCTTCTGTAAAGGCAATTCTTAAATCAGTATCAATGTTGATTTTATGAACTCCCAATGAAATGGCTTTCCTCAATGCATCAGCTGGTACTCCTGAAGAACCATGCAATACTAGAGGGATTTTAACTCTATCGCTTATAATCTTTATCCTATCAAAATCCAATTTGGGTTCGCCTTTATATACTCCATGGGCTGTTCCAACAGCAACTGCCAAATAGTCAACATCTGTTTCATTTACAAACCTTACAGCTTCATCAGGGTCAGTAAACATGGCTTCCTTTTCATCTACAGTAATATGGTCTTCTGTACCTCCGATTTTACCCAATTCTGCCTCTACAGATACACCAACTGCCTTAGCTACTTCTACAACTTTCTTTGTATAGGCAATATTTTCTTCCAATGGGAACCTAGAACCGTCAATCATTACAGAAGTAAATCCATGCCTAATACATAACATTACTTGGTCAAAATCAGTACCGTGGTCTAAGTGTAATGCAACAGGCACCTTTGCCTTTCTTGCAGCTGTTTTCCCCAATGCTGTTATATACTCAATACCTGCATATTTTATAGCACCTTGGCTTGCTTGTAAAATTACAGGAGAATTAGTTTCTTCTGCAGCTTCAATTATAGCTTGTACTATTTCCATATTATTGATATTAAAAGCTCCTACTGCATATCCTCTTTTCTGTGCGTCTAACAACAATTCCTTACCTGTAACTAACATTAAATCCCCTCCATAATTCAATATCACTATTTATTATATCACTTTATTAAAATCATAGACCATAAATATAAAAATTAATAAACTGCGATATAGCCATCAGCCCTGGATTCTGTGCCTCCACATAGCACTCCATTTTCATCTCTCCAAATAATCTGCCCTCTTCCAAAACTGCCACTATTAGCTTCAACTACTACATTATGCCCCTTTTCTTGAAGCATCAAAATAATATCATTTGGGAAACTTTGCTCCACAGCTACGGTCTTATCCTTAACCCACTGCCACCTTGGAGCATCCAGAGCATCTTGAGGATTTAAATGAAAATCTATTGTATTGGTGATTACCTGTACATGGCCTTGAGGCTGCATAAAAGCTCCCATTACGCCAAATGGACCTAAAGGCTTTCCATCTTTAGTTAAAAATCCAGGGATAATTGTATGATATGGTCTCTTTAATGGGCCAACACAGTTAACATGGCCTTCAATAGTATTGAAATTGTTGCCTCTATTGTGAAGGGCAATTCCAGTTTCAGGAACTACCAATCCGGAACCAAATCCCATATAATTGCTTTGAATATAGGATACCATATTGCCTTCCCCATCAGCAACAGCAAAATATACAGTTCCCCCTGAATCTGGATTGCCATTGGTTGGTACTAAAGCTTTATCTCCAATTATTTCAGCTCGTTTCTTTCCGTATTGAGGTGACAATAAATCCTCTACTGATACCCTCATATATTGGGAATCTCCAATATACTCAAGTCCATCTGCAAAAGCAAGTTTCATGGCTTCAATAAGTACATGATAAGTATTCACATTATCCTTTTCTGTAAAATCAAAGTTATTTAAAATATTTAAAGCCATTAATGCTACAACCCCCTGCCCATTAGGAGGCAATTCCCAAACATCATAACCTCTATAATTAACGCTAATAGGCTCAACCCACTGGCAGGAATAATTTTCTAAATCCTCCTTTCTAATAAGCCCTCCAAATTTTCTGGAAAACCTATCAATCTTCTCTGCCAATTCTCCTCTATAAAACGATTCCGCGTCTGTTTCAGCTATTTCCATTAAAGTTTTAGCATGATAAGGCGCTCTCCAAACTTCCCCTGTCCTTGGAGCCCTGCCTTTTGGCGCAAAAACATTAAACCACTCTCTAAATTCTTCGCCCTTTAAATTTTCCCTATAAATCCTAAATGCCCTGTTCCAGTAATAAGCTACAGTTGGGGCTACTGGATGCCCTTCTTCTGCAATGGTAATGGCAGGCTCTAAAACTTCTTTGAAGCTCAACCTTCCAAATCTTTTAGAAAGCTCTGCCCAAGCTTTAGGGACTCCCGGTACCGTTACTGGTACAAATCCGTATTTAGGCATGGATTCTAATCCCATTTCCTTTATCTTCTCGTATGTAAGCAGTTTTGGGGATGGGCCACTGCCGTTTAGTCCATATAGCTTTCCATTAGTCCATACTATGGCAAAGGCATCTCCGCCAATTCCATTGCTCGTAGGCTCTACTACTGTCAAAGTGGCTGCTGTTGCCACTGCTGCATCTATGGCATTTCCACCTTTTTTCATAATCTCTAGTCCTGCTTGAGATGCCAACGGATGAGTTGAAGCAACCATCCCATTTTTACCATATATTAGATTTCTCCTGGAATTGTATTTGTGATATAAGGGGTTAAATTCCATTATAATACCTCCCATATTACAACTTGGGACTTTATGAGTACAAATTTATGAAATAAAATACGAGAAAAGCCTCAATAAACTGAGGCTTTTACATTACTGTCTTATTTTCTCTTCTTTATACCCAAAATTTCTCTTGCTTCATCTGGAGTAGCTATTTCCCTACCTAATTCCTTAGCTATTCTAACTACCTTTTCAACTAATTCTC
>DATCJO010000022.1:0-3739 GCA_036562765.1 Tissierellaceae bacterium
GTAAGGAATATCTTTATATTTTTTACAGTTTTTGTGCTGGATGTATTATAGAATGAAAGCTTCATTTGGAAATTTTCCCCAGCTCGTACTAGCTGTGGTTCGAAGCTGTATTTGTCTATAATAAGCCTTGGTTTGCTTTTATTTGAATCAGAAGAAGTTGGTGATACAAATATTCCTACATATTGTTCTATGGTCTCTTCTGTACCTACATCATCAGTATATTTTACTGTTATTGTAATTGGATAGTTTTTGATTTCAGCGTTTTGTGTTGTTAAAAACTTAAAACTTATATTTTGAATTTGACCTGGGTCCAATGAACTGATTTTTAGAATACTTACTGATTTTGGAACTAATCCAGATGGATCTGTGCTAGTTGCTTCAATTATTATGTTTTTTGCGGGCGATTGTCCTTGGTTTCTAAGGTCAAATTTAATTTCTACTTCTTGATTTTCCTTTATAGCACCTGTTGGATAAGTTAGGTTTTCTATAATTAAATTTGAAGCCATGTTTTTATTTGAAGCTACTGTAATAAAGAAGTTGCTTTCATCAGAATAGGTTTCATTTTTTAAGTCTTTATAGGATAGGTCTAAATTTAATTCATAGCTTCCAGATTTTATTGTTTTAGAGGATTTTAGCTCGAAATAAACATAGGATTTTTTCCCAGGCTCTACAGACTGTAAAGTCTTATAGTTTACTCCATTTGCTAAAGTAAAACCATTATTAGATAATCCATTGAGTGTTACTTTAATATCCTTAGCCAATCCAGATCCTTTGTTTTCAATTTCAAATCCTACTGCTATAACTTCCCCAGGATTAACTGTGGCAGAAGGCATGATATCGACTCTGTTGATAACTAGCTTAGGAGATATGTTGTTTTCTGAAACGCGTATATTTATTGTTGCAGGTAATTCAAATTTTTGTGATCTTTCCCAATTATAATATGAAACATTTAAAACTAATTTATAATTTCCTCCATCTGCTAATTCGTCTACAGTTACCTTAAAGCTCAAGGTGTCAGTATCTCCATCTGCACGAATTACTTTGATAGTGTCATAAGTTGACCCTTCTACATAGACGAATGGTGAATCGCTGATTAAATTTCCAACTATGTCGTATGCATCGTATATACTTGTATTTTTTAGTTTTACATTGATTGTTATTGTATCACCAGCTTTTGCAGTATACACATTGGAACTTATAATTGTTAAGTTAGGTATTTCTATTTCTTCTATTGGAGGGTCATCAATTGATTCTCCAAAAGCCCCAAGTGGTATTTGAAGTATTAACAGTAAAACTGACAAAAAAATACTAATAAACTTTTTCATGAAAGTGCTTCCCCCTTAACGTTATTATTCTCTTCTATTTTTTCAATTCTTCCATCTCTTAGATGTACTATTCTGTGGGCATATACTGAGATTTCTTGGTCGTGGGTAACTATAACTAATGTCTGATCTGATTCACGGGCCATTGCTGTAATCAAGTCCATGATTTCTAATGTAGTTTTTGTATCGAGATTTCCGGTTGGCTCATCAGCAAAGACTATTTTTGGTTTCCCTATGAAAGCCCTAGCAATACTTACTCTTTGCTGTTGTCCACCGCTCAGCTCAGAAGGTTTGTGATGAAGCCTATTCCCCAACCCCACTTCTTCTAGTATTTTCTTTGCCATTTTTTCTCTTTTTACTTTTGGAATTCTTTGAAAAGTAAGTGGTAAGGCTACATTTTCTAAAGCAGAGAGGGTTGGTATTAAATTAAAAGACTGAAATACAAAACCTACATATTTTTGCCTAAATTTAGTTACTTCATTTTCATTCATCTTGTGAACTGGCAATTTATCTATAAAAATTTCTCCGCTAGTAGGTTTTTCAAGACCTGCTATCAGATTTAAAAGAGTAGATTTACCAGAACCAGATGGCCCTAATAAACATATGAATTCTTTTCTTTTTATAGATAAATTTATGTCATTTAAGGCAATTATTTTTTCATCACCCATTTTATATACTTTTCTTAAGTTTTTGAGTATTATTAAATCTTCCAAAAAAGGATCACCCCCAGTTTCATGTAGATACATTTTACCATATTATAGCTGTTTAAATGGTTACAATATGATTAAAATTTGTAGTTATATTTGCCCAAATTAACTTTATCGATTGTTAAGAAATTATAAATATGATAATATTATATAGTCAGTACTAATCAGATATAAATAATTCTTAAGCATTAATTAAAAAGTTAAATGGTTAGCGGTAAGGAAACTTTTTAACCAATTAATAGTACTTATTAAATTTCATGGGAGGGGATTCTATGGAAAAAGCAATGATAAGGGTTAGGATGAGTTCACAGGATGCACATTATGGCGGGAATTTAGTAGATGGCGCAAAGATGCTAGCATTATTTGGAGATGTAGCAACTGAACTTCTTATTAGGCACGATGGAGATGAAGGTCTATTTGTTGCTTATGATAAGGTAGAATTCCTAAATCCTGTATATGCAGGTGATTACATAGAAGCTGTTGGAGAAATAGTTAAGGTAGGAAATACTTCCAGAAGGATGGTATTTGAAGCAAGAAAGGTAATTGCAGCAAGGCCAGATATTAGCCCATCTGCTTGCGACTTTTTAGAAGAACCAATTGTTGTATGCAGGGCTGAAGGTGTTTGCGTAGTACCAAAAGATAAGATGAGAAAGTAGCTATTTTAATTCACAATTCACAATGAACAATTTACAATTGCTTTCAACTGACAATTAACAGCTGACAATTGATATTTAATAAGTTAAGTTTTTAGAGCGATAATTATATTTTGTTATCAATTGTCCATTTATTAAAATTGTGAATTTATTCACTATTAACTATTAGTTATTAACAAAATTTTGGGGGGTTTTAAAATGGAGAAGCTAATTATTACTGCTGCAATATGTGGTGCAGAAGTTACTAAGAAACATAATCCAGCAGTACCTTATACTGTAGAAGAAATTGCCAGAGAAGCTGAATCAGCATACAAGGCAGGGGCAAGCATAATTCACCTTCATGTTAGAGAAGATGATGGTACTCCAACACAAAGCAAAGAAAGATTTAAGGCTTGCATTGATGCAATATTGGAAAGATGCCCAGATGTAATTATACAACCTTCAACAGGCGGGGCAGTGGGAATGACAAATGACGAAAGGCTTCAACCATTAGAACTTAATCCAGAAATGGCTACATTAGACTGCGGTACTTTAAACTTTGGCGGAGATGAAATCTTTGTAAACACAGAAAATACTATTAAATACTTTGGCAAGAAGATGATTGAAAAAGGAATCAAGCCTGAAATTGAAGTATTTGACAAAGGTATGGTTGATTATGCTATAAGATTTGCAAAGGAAGGATATATATTAGAACCAATGCATTTTGATTTTGTTCTAGGTGTACAAATGTCTGCAACAGCAAGAGATTTGGCATTTTTGGTGGACAGTATTCCAAAGGGTTCAACATGGACTGTTGCTGGTATAGGAAGATATCAGTTCCCAATGGCAGCATTGGGTATAGTAATGGGTGGCCATGTGAGAGTAGGATTTGAAGATAATGTATACCTATCTAAAGGAGTATTGGCAAAATCAAATGGAGAATTAGTTGAAAAGGTAGTTAGAATAGCTAAGGAATTAGGTAGGGAAATAGCTACTCCAGATGAAGCAAGAGAAATTTTGGGTATAAAGAAGAGAAAATAAGACAGTAATGTAAAAGCCTCAGTTTATTGAGGCTTTT
>DATCJO010000027.1:0-15060 GCA_036562765.1 Tissierellaceae bacterium
ATGTATTTAAATCAAGAAAAATGGTTGGCGCAAGCTAAAGAAAGAGAACTACAAGCCCATAAATTTGAGGAAGCTTTAAATCAATACATATTAGCAAATCCAGATAAGTATTCTAAGTTTATAGATAAGCAGCTAGACCTATTCTCAGATGAGAGAAAAACTAATATTAACTGGTCTTCTCCTAAACAAGTGTTAGACATTCTTTCTATTTCAGGTTTATCTGTAGATAGTGTAAATGAAAAAGTTATAGAAAAGTATAGAGGTTCTAATGAATTAGTTAGTCTATATTTAGACTATAAAGAAAATAGTACAGCTATATCTAAATTTGGTAAAGACTATCTTAAATGGGTTAATAAATCTACAGGAAGAGTTAATACTAGCTATTTCCAAATACTAGATACTGGTAGAGTTTCATCGGGTAAAAAAGATGAATTTCCGAATGTCCAACAATTACCAGCACTAAATGAAGTTAGAAATTGTTTTGAAGCTGAAAAGGGTTGGAAAATAGTAGACTGTGATTATAGTGCTATGGAATTAGTAATAGCTGGTTGTGTGTCTAATGAAGATAGTTGGGTGGAAGCCTTTAAGAATGGATATGACCTACACTCTGTAGTTGCTGAAACTGTATATAAAACTAAATGGACTACTGTTGCAGAAGAGGATTGCCAATATGCTATTAATAAGCAAAAATGCTCATGTAAAGAACATAAAAAAATGAGAGATAAAATCAAAACTCTTAATTATTTATCTTTATATGGAGGTGGTCCTAATAAATTAAGTGCAGCTATTAATATTCCATTAGAAGAAGCCAAACAAATAATTAGTTCATATTTTAATAATCTTCCTAAACTATCTAAGTTTCTAGATACATTAAAGCATTATGGAAAAACTAATCTACACATTAGGACAAAAAAACCCTATAGAAGAATAAGATGGTTTGAGCCTCATAACAATGATAATAATCTAATTTCTACAATAGAAAGACAATCAGGAAATACATTTATTCAGGGTACTGGCGCTGATATAGTAAAGCTAGCTATGAATAAAATGTATAGTTATAGAGAAGAAAATAAGGTTCCTGTAAAGTTTATAATGCAATTACATGACGCTATTGTATGTGAAGTAAAAGAAGAATATGCAGAAGAATGGAAAACACTACAAATAGGTTTTATGAAAGAAGCTTTTGAGGATGTTATTGGACATACTATTGATGTAGATGGTTATGTAGAAGATTTTTGGAAAAAATAAATAATAATAAAAATGGCATAAACACTAATTAATAAACAGAAGGGACTTCCTTCTCATAAATGTATATGAAAGAGCATGAAGTATCAATATCGCACGTTAATGAAGTTAAAAGGGCTGCCCTTTTCTTAGAAAAATATAAGAAAGAAAAAGTACCTACTGACACTGTAACAATAAAAATTCCAAAGTTTAATACAACAATTACAGTGAGGGAGGAAGTATTCAGAGAAAGAGGGTTAGACTATTATGTAAAACTAATAGATAAAATAAAAATCGATGAGTAAATTAATTATAACTTACCCTCATCCAGAAGGACTTTCACCAAATGCTCAGGCTATTCTACAATTAAAAAATAGAAATCAAGAATTTGAACAGCTTTTAGAAAATAATGCAACTCCTTTGGATGAGCTTTATAATAAAAAATACATTCTTAAATACCCAACAAGAAATGAAGAAGGAAAGCTGGAATTAAGCAGTATAATATGGTCTAATTTAAGACCACCAGAAGGCTCTATTGAAGAGCTTATAGACAAATGTACAGAATATATTAGAAGTAAGTTTAAACCGCTTGGTTCAGGCCTTATTGGGGATAAAAACAAAGTGAAGGATAATCTTAAATGGTTTTTTGAACAATATCCTGAATATAGTGATTATGAGATAGTTGCGAGAGCTACAGATAGATATATAAATACAATTAGACAGAAAGGAGGATTGTATAGAAATGCTCATTATTTTATAAGAAAGTATGACTTACATGACAGAGGAACTCCTACGTCTGATCTATCTACATTTTGTGAAGAAATTGACTCCATATCTCCTACAACAGTGAACTTGCTATGAGTATAAAAAAGAAATTTTGGCATCAAGTAGATAATGGTTTAAAGGGACTCAATAGAGGAATTCCAATCCCTCTTGAAAAATTATCTAATTTTATGTCTAATATACAACAAGGAACTTATTATCTTTTATCAGGAAGTACGGGATCTGGAAAAAGCACTATAGCCAATGAATGTTTTATGAATTATCCTCTACAGTGGCTACAATTAAACCCAGATAGACAGGAGAAATATCATATAGAATATTTTAATCTTGAAATACAAGATGTGGACGTTAGTGCTAAACTAAGAGCTAACTGGATATTTAGACAAACTAAAGCTAAATTAAAATTACACGTTGATAAAATATTCCAAAAAGGTAATTACTTTTTAACGAGAGAAGAAATTGAATGGTTAAAAAAGAGTGATGACTTTATGGATTTTATGGAAGACAATGTTAATTTTATAGCTGGAGAGGAGGTGTCTATAGCATTTGTATATAAAAGACTTTGGGAATGTGCTAAAAAATTTGGTAGAATGGAAGTAGGAGCTGATGGAAAACCTCAACTACATACATTTGAACAAATAGATCCCAACCAATATGTTGTATTCTTATTTGACAATGTGAATAATTTGAATGATAAAGCCTTAATAGATACACTTTCAAGTTATTTTGTCAAATTTAGGAAATCATGTAATTTCTCATTTGTAGTTATTCAGCAATATAATAGAGCGCAAGAAGGGGAAAAAAGAACTTTCATGGAACCTCAATTATCTGACTTAAAAGAAACCTCAAGAACAGCGGATGATTGTAATATTGCTCTATTAACTTACACACCTGGAAGATTGGGGTTAACAGAATATCAAGGATATAATTTAGAAGAACCTTTTGGTAATTATAAATTAGGAGATTTAATTAGATTCCTTAAGATTGCAAAAAACAGAAATGGTAGAGATAATGTGTATGTTCCTTATTTATTTAATGGAGCTTATGGTTATGTAAAGGAAATGCCACATCCTGATGTTTGGAGGAGAAATGAGAATAATGTAAAAGAACAATTTATTAAATTATTTGCAACTTAATGAATAAAATAATAATAGGTAGTACTTGCATTAAGTATCATTATCCAGATTTCAACAGAGAGCCTAAAGATTTAGATATTGCTATTGATATAGAAACTACTAATAAGAATACAGGAATAGAATATCTATATAATCCTATACTATTTAAGTACTGTTCAACAGAATATTTAGATCCTAATTTACTATTATCCTTAAAAGTTTCTCATTTATTTTGGGATATAAATTGGGAAAAACACATGTGGGATGTACAATTTTTGTACAAAAAAGGGTGTGTATTACAGCTAGATTACTTGAAAGAACAAATGAAATTCTGGGAAATACACCTTCCTAAAGTACAAAGAAGTAGATTAAATCAGTCTAAAAAGGATTTTTTTAATAATGCTATAAATGCTGATGAAAATGAACATGATTTATTACATGAAAAATTAGCTGAATATCCAGCATATAAAAAAATACTTAAAGACGGTTGTGATGTTGAATTAGATGAAAATAAATGGGATAGGCTAACGTTTGAGGAGAAGTGTGATGTTGTTTATGAGGAAACATCTGTAATGGCTTATGAAAGATATAAACCAGAACTATACTGGAAAAAAGCATTTAACAGACAACTAAAAGATAACATAATAAAACACTTCCCTTTATATATAGCTTTATTTGCAATAGAGAACTATATAGAATTGTCAAATCCTAAAAAGAATTATCAAGAAAAATTATGCAGTTAGATTTAAAACAAGTAAATGAAATATTAGAATACTTTGAAGAGTGTTCTAATTATGACCTAGATAGAGGTAGAAGAAGTTATTCTGAACCACTCAAATATGAGTTAGTAGACAAGGTAACTGTAAGAGATTTTGAAGAAAATCAAGGATACAGTGGTCAAATAGATTACACATTTAAGTTAAATGAAGGATTATTTGTTACAGTAAGTTGTATATCTGATTCTTATGGAGAATATTCCCACAATAAAATTAGATTCACAGTTCCAAAAACTAAAACAGTAGTACAATATGAGCAAATTTAAAGAAGTAATAGAAAAATTAAAGGCGGCAGATATCAGTGTTGCCGATTTTGCATATGAAGAACTTCCTTGCAATATTGAAGATTATCCAGAGGCAGTAGAAGCTCAAAGAATTAGACAAGAATTCAGGGATAATCCTAACAATAAAGATGAAAAAGGAAGCTGGCTACCAGGTAAATTTGATGAATATAGAGCTTTACCAAGTGAGTATGATATTGCTAGAGAATGTTTAAAAAAATCATTAGGGCTAGTTTGGAAAGAAGTAGCTCAATATGGTGGTGAAGGACAAGGGGATACTTGGTATTCTGTTAAATATTTTCCTGACCTAGATTTGTACATAAAAGTAGATGGATATTATCAATCTTACTGTGGGACAGAGTTTTTTGGTTGGGAACAGTCTTGTTCAGAAGTAAGACCTGTTGAGAAAACAATTACTGTTTACGAATAAATAAAAATAAAAAGAATAAATGACAAGAGATTATTATAAGATATTATTGGTAGGAAGTTCTGGTAAGGGTAAAACATATAGTTTTAGAAATTTAGATCCTAATACTACAGGGTTTATTAATATAGAAGATAAACCGCTGCCATTTCCAAATAAATTCAAATATCACTCAAGACCAAAGAATACAGTAGAAGTAAAAAAAGCACTAAAAGAATACGCAGAAAATGCAGAAATAAAATGTATTTGTGTAGATAGTTTTAGTGCTTATGTCGATCTTCTACTACAAGAGTGTAGGCTTTCTAAAAAAGGCTTTGATATTTGGAATTTGTACAATGAGGAAATAGGAAAATTATTTGCCTTCATTAAATCTATAGAGAAAGAAGTTTTTATAACTACTCACTATGAGATTTTAGGTATAGAAGGTAATATGGAGAAAAGAGCCAAAGTCAAAGGAAAAGAATGGGAAGGAGTTATTGAAAAAGAATTCACAATAGTTCTGTATTCAGATAGTAAAATTAATGACAAAGGAGTACCAGAATATTTCTACCATTCTTTCCTAGAAGGAACTTCTGCTAAATGTCCTCCAGGCATTTTAGGGGAGGGTGTGTTTAAAATAGAAAATGATGTAAACATCATTCTAGATAAAATCAAAGAATTTATTAAATAAGTGATATGTTAAATTTTAATTTAAAAAAAGTAAGAGTAAAAAGAGAAAAGGAATCATGGGGCTTGAATACACCTATGATGAAAGTGAATGCTGTTGGTGAAAATGGACTTCAAAAAATTGAGTTCAATCCAGCTTGTATGAATCTGTTTGGTTGGAATGATTTACAAGATAAAAACATAGGAATAGGTAATATCGACAACAAACAAACAGTATTTGTATTTGGCGAGATCACTGAAATTCAATGTCCAGTGTATACTAATCCTAAGTCTGAAAACTTCTATATCTATAATAAAAAACTAGGAGAAGATATTAGAAAAGAGTTCAGTATGGAAGGAGAATTTATGCTGGAATTGTCCATTAACACAGAATATACAACAGATAATTTGAGAGTTGTAAACTTAAATCACAATACAGAAACAATTAATAATAACGTAAAAACAGTAGAAGAAAATGTTGAGTTGGGATAATAAAAATACAGGCGGAAACGAGAAAATTTTTAACCAAGGTGTAGCTGGGGAATGTTTGGCTACAATGACTGTAGAAAGTGCAAAGGGTAAATTGGGACCAAATGGTAATCCATTGCCTGACTATGTTCTTTATACAATCAAATTTAAAGATAATGCTAATCCAGACTCTCGTCCTTTGGATGTAAGTATTAACAGAATCAATGAAACTACTGCTAGTGGACAACCAACTAAACCAGCTGCAATTTCAGCTAGATTGAATTTTGTAGCCCAGGTGTTTAGAGCAGCTCTTCCAGGGAAAGAACTGCCAGAGCTAGCTAATACCGGTGATGATGTAGCTGATGCAAATAAAGCTATTGTAGATGCTATGGAAATGGTGGTAGCTGCTGGTAGTAAAACAGTTAGAGTGTTTGCCCATTTTGAAAAAGCAGGAAGTCCACATGCCTATTTGAATGTAAGGCAAGGCTTTGATGGGGCTGGTGTCTTGGCTGTAGGTTCAGATGAGGTGTTCGAGCCTTCTAAATTTATGGAAAGACCAAAAGCAGATGTGCAGGAACAAGTTCCACCGTCTGACCTACCATTTTAATAAATGATTAAGCATGTTAACTAAAGAAGAATATATTAAAAACAGACCAAACTTAACATTTGAAGACATATATGAAGTCTATGAAATTCTGTGTAGGCAGAAGGGATTAAACCCATTAGATAAAAGCTTAATACAAATAGCTATATCTATATGGGGTGTTGACAGCTATGTCTATAAATGTTGTATAGAATGGTATGATAAACATTTTAATTTAAACTTCTTATTTGACAAAAATAACAATTTGATAAAAATATGGGAATAAGTTGGGATGCTAATTACTCTGATGTCAAAAAAAGACTCGGAGATTTGCAGATTCTTCTACATTATATTCCAGATTTAAAAATTGGTATTAATCATTCACCATTAAGGAGGGACCTACATCCCTCCTTTTTTACTTATATCTCTAATGGAGTGTTCTTTGCAAAAGATCTTAGAACTAATAAGTTCTATAATGCAGAATCCCTCTTATCTGAAAAATTAAACCTTCCTTATAAAAAACTAATTCCAAAACTTTATGAAGACTTAAAGAATAAGAAATCCAATCCAAATCTAGTTTTAACCAGAGGAAAAAACAATAAACATTTAAATTCTAAGAAAAGCTTCTCATTGGGGGTAAATAAGAGAGATTGGAAGAAACATGACATTGAGTATTGGAAACAGTTTAACATAAGCTTAAAACAGCTTAAAAGGTATCATGTAGACCCTATATCAATGTATTATTTATACATAGATGATATAGAGATTATAAAAAAAGCTGAAAAATACGCATACGTTTATAGGGAATTTAAAGATGGAAAGGTTACTTTGAAAGTATATCAACCTTATTCTAAAACAGATAAGTGGTATGCAGAAGGAACTAAAGATATTTGGGAAGGATGGAGTCAATTAAAAAACACAGATATTCTTATTTGGCAAAAAGCTTTAAAAGACAGTATGTGTATTGATGAAAATACACCTTTTGCTTCTTGTAACCTAAGAGCTGAAAGTATATTCCCAAAACCTAAAGTTGTAAAAGAACTAAAGCAGAGATATAAACAAATTTATATTTTAGGAGACAATGATTTTGATAAAGCTGAAAATTGGGGTAGAATAATGGCTACGAAATTATCAGAATTTACAGGTCTACCTAGAATAGAAATACCTGATGAATATGAAGCTAAAAACTATTCTGACAGTGTACATAAATATGGTGTAGAAAAAACAAATGAGATATTATTTAAATTAATCAATTATGAAAAGTAAATATTTTTATCATTCTCCTAGTTTTCAAAGTCCTAAAGGAAATCGGCTTTTCTTAAAAGAAGTTGTGAGACCTAGTGGTAAAGTGGTACTAGTACAACCAAGAGTATGTATAATGGGTGTATTTGAGGGTGATGCATTTGTATTCACTGTAGCTAGGTGCTCTGAACAAGACAACTACAGTAGAGCTAGAGGAAGAAGAATCTGTGAAGATAGATATAGTAGGGGAGTAATACACCATTCAGTTAGTGCTTCTAAAGTACCAGAAAAAACAGGAACTTGGTTTATAGAACAATGTAAACAATTGTCAATTCCTATTTTAGAAAACCCTCGTAGTGTATGAATATTACAGAAGAATTAGCTGCTTTACAAAGAATGAAAGAAGAGGGTGTCAAACTAGATTACACTTCTTACAATAATTTCATAGAATTGAAAACGTTGTTTAAAAGACATTTCAACACTATTGGGAATATTGACTTATTTGTTAAATGGCTAAATGAAAACTATGAAATAAAAAAGCTATGACTAAAAAAGATGTACTAGAAGATACATATAAATTCTATAGTGAGAATCCTGATCAAGTTGGCTATGCTGATGGAGGTTGTCAGTATCTAACTAAGGAAGGAAATAAATGTGCTTTAGGGAGATATATGGTGGATGGTAGGCATCAAGAGTTTAATGGGGGTGCTCTTAGTTTATTTAATTTTTTTGATTTAAAAAGTATTTTATGTGAAGAAGTAAACCATATAGATGATGTAGACTTCTGGATTGAGGTTCAAAGTTGGCATGACAAGTTTGCTTTAACAAAAGATCCTGTCTATTTTAAAAAAAGATATGGAGAATTACTATTAAAATATGGCGAAGAAAGCTAAAAAGAAACCAAGAAAAGGAGTTAAGAGAACTAGGAATCTTGGTACTTTAACTGAGTCTGAGTACTTTAGTAAAATTAGATCTAGCCTTAGAAGAGCATTTAGATATTGGTTGCCTGCTATGGAAGCTTTAAAATTAGCATCAAGACCTTATGTAGGTCCTAATAAGCTACAAAAGAAGGAATACCAATGTGCTGAATGTAAGAAATGGTTTAAACAAACAGAGGTGGAAGTAGATCATATTATTCCTGTTGGAAGTTTAAAATCTTATGATGATATAGTTCCATTTTTAAAAAGATTAACTCCAGAAGATGTTTCTTGTTTTGCTGTAATGTGTAAACCCTGCCATCAAATAAAAACTAATAAAGAAAAAAATGCAAGAAAAAATAGCATTGATTGATACAGATAGTATTCTTTATACGTGTTTTAATCCTAATAAAGTGTTAGATGCTTGGGGTGAACCTATTAAAGAAAACGGGAAATTTGTATATGTAGATAAAACAGAAGATGAAATTAAAGCTTCTGCTGACACTATATTCACACAAATATTTGAACGTACTAAGTGCACTCATTATATAGGATTTGTCAAAGGAAAAAATACAATTAAAAGAAGGCTTGACATCAATCCAACTTATAAACAGAATAGAACAGGAGATAAGCCTAAATTCTTAGAGTTTACAAAACAGTACTTTATAGACAAGTGGAAAATATACACAGCTGATGACTACGAAGTAGATGATTATATATGTTCTTTAAAGAGGATGCTTCCTAATTCATTTATATGTGCAATTGATAAAGATCTTCTAAATATAGAAGGGACTAATTACAATTGGAGAAAAAATGAATGGACTACAACAACCAAAGATCAAGAACTATATTATTTAGCTGCTAGTTTAATCACTGGGGATACTATAGATGGTGTTAAAGGACTTAATAGAAAAGGAATTAAGTTTGTTGAAAAACTCTTTGCAGGTGAACTTCCTGAAAACTATTTCCCACTAGTACTTAAAGAATATATAAAAGAATATGGTGTGTACAATGGAGTGAAAGAGTATTTTAAAACTTATTTTAGTTTAAAAATACTTGATGAACTCCCTGATAAGAACTTGGAAAGTGTAATACCGATAAAGGTGTATGTATGAGAAGCATAATTTAACAACAACATTCCTCCTTCCTCTAGTAGGCTTAAATAGTAAAGTTTTAAAAGCTAAAGCTAATAAATCACCTAGAATAGTTAATGCGTATATTGAAGATGAAGAAGTAGATTACTACAAAGATTCTCATTTATTTTTAGTATATAGAGGGTATCAGTCCCACCTACCTAGGCAATTGGACTCTTATGATAATTTTAATGTATTTGAAGAGGCTATAATAAGTAATAGGAATTTTGTTGACACTTATGAATTTGCTGATGGTAGATATGTAGTGGCAGTGTTTAATTTAGAAGATGTACCCGAATATCAACTATTCAAAGAAGGAAAATATTCTGAATTTTCTGTAAGTGCAAAGAACAAATGTATAGACTATGGAATATCCACTATCTGGGATACCCCTACTAATTTAACAAAAAATACATTGATGCATATATTTAGAAAATCAGAAGAAAGAAGAAAAGCTTTTGAAAGACATTTAGGACTGGAAGAAGGTTCTATGAAAGGACTTGAACTTTGTGCTAGATGGAGTGAGGAAGATGATATATTAACAACAGCAACTAAGCAAAGACTTAGCAAAATAAATAATAAATTTAATTTTAAAACAACAATATGAAAAGAACAATTGGAATTTACAGCAGCAAATTGAACAAAATGGAGTTTCTTGAAAACATGGAAGCTACCACATTTGATGAATTTAAAAATGAGCTTAGTAGAAAGTACCCTGAAATCGCTGCAAGTCTAACTGAAAGTGGAGTGATGTTTAAAAATATGGCTGTGACAGAAGAGTCTTCAAGCCATTCTTTTGAATCTGGTAATGCTGTACTACCTGAAGGAGAATTCACCTTCTTTGTTACGCCTAAAAACCCTAAATCAGGTGGTTTAGATGAGTTGAAGGATTTGTGTGATGATTTGGGTATTGACACAGATGGAGAAGAATCTGAAGAACAGTTGAAAGTTCTTTTGTGTAAGCATATTCTAACTGATGATACAACGCTAACAAATAAAACCCAACAGCAACTTCTTGATGAAGCTTCTGCTATTATAGCTGAACTTCAAAGAAGAAGATGTGAAGGAAGAGTTGCTTGTGGAGGAAGACTTTTAACGCTTGGACAAGCTAAAGAAAGACTAGAAGAACTAGGTATGTAAATAAACTAAAGGGGAGGAAGAAATTTCTCCCCTTTTTTTATATATTAATATGAAGAAGACTAGAAAAATTGTAAAGAAAGAAGATATTGAAAAACTAATAGAGGAATCACAACCATTCTACAAATTTATAAAAGAAGCTCTTGACAAATCTAAATTAGAATATACTGTTATTCCAACTATATATCCTTTATCAAAACTTGAAAAAAACATAAAAGAGGATTTTAGTTTTTACGATAGTGAAAGTGATGAGGTTAAATATACAGTTATTCATATAGATTTAGAGAAAAATGAATATGAAGTAGATGAAGATTTTGATATTTCTAAGATAAACCTCTGTAATATTGTTATTCATTATCCAGAATTATTATTAAAAAATACATCCGGAAAAGAAAGACTTCTTAGAGATATTTTTGTTAATGTGGTTTTTGGAAGTTATCGTGTAGAACTATACGGAATAAGAACTACTTATACGGAAGAGGAAGCTTATTCTGGTTATAACCATAGCCATTTAAGTGGTTTTAATTCAGGTTTTGAAAACTTCTGTTTAGGAAGAGGTCCTCTAGCTAGTGTAAGAGCTAGTCAAATAACTTCTAAGGAAAAAGCTACTGAAGTTTTAATCAATCTTAGAACCTATTTACAATATGAAAGTACAAGAACCCGGCCTTATAAATACATAAGTGATATTATTCCTATTAATTGGTCTGTAGTATCTCCACCAGTTCTATATAATATTTCTAAGTGTGAGAACCTTTGTAATAATGTAGAAAATATAGAAAGGTATGTCTATTGGGATAGTGGAAGATACCATCTAAAAATAAATGCTTCTTTTATAGCAGAGCTTAACAAAGCTAATGATAAGTTAAAATATAAACATCAGTTTTTTAATAAAGACGGTGTTATATATCAAAAGTTGGTATCATCTGAAAAAATCAAAAATTCAAGTAGAATAAAAGATTTAGAACAAAGAAAACCTATATGGTTTAATGGTAGAGAAATACCTTATAAAATAATCAAAGAAAATGATGTTGATGAAAGCTCATTAGTATTAGGATTTACTCTAAATGAATTAAAAAATATAAAAAACTATGTCGAACATAAAATTAATGCAGCAGCCAGTAAGAACTGAAATACAAGGCGACAAACTAATACCTGTAAATATCTCTAAAGCCTTATATTTTAAAATTAAATATTTGTGCTACAACATTTTTGATGATGAGTGGTCTGGAACTCTGTTCTTTAAAGCTAGAGGTAAAATAACTGATAAGAATTTTAAAATAGAATGTGTGGATGTAATGCCACAAAATCATGGGGATAAAAGTTGGACTGAATTTAAGTTTGATGATGGGAAATTTGCCAGGTATATGATGCAAAATAGGCATCTTACTAGGTATTCTATGGGGTTAATTCATTCACACAACACCATGCCAGCTTTTCATAGTGGTAGGGATATGGCTGAATTAAGAGAAAGTTCAGATAAATTTCCTTATTACCTATCTCTTGTTGTTAATAATAAGGATGAGATGGTTGCTAAGATAGGAATGGTTTGTACAAGAACTGTGAATTCTTCAAACGTTTATTCTTATAAAATAGTAGGAGGTAAGGAAGTTGGCTATAAAAAAAACAACACTATAACAGAAGAAGTGCTAGTAATATATGATTGTGTAGTAACAATTCCTGATTACAATGACATATTGAAATCCCAAATTAAAGATGAGAATTTTATTGCTCAAGCTGCGCTTATTACAGAGGAAAAAATTAAGCAAGAGAAACTTAAAAAAGCTCAAGAATTAAAAAAACCTACAGTACATGAAAATTTTGATAAAAAGCAGTACAGATTTCCATTTGAATTAGGAGAAAAAGAAGACTCTGGTATTACGAAACCAGAATTATTGATGTCAAGAATTATTTCTAATAATACAGATACTTTTGATTCTATAGAAAAGTCTTTAAGAAAGCTAAACGAAGAACTTAATTCTTTATGGTCTGGAGATGAAAGTAAATTATCCGAATATGAGAAAGAAACGTTAGCTTCTATGAGGGAAAGTTTTTTAGAAGCTCATTTTGCAGGAATGGAAACAAATTTAGAGATATTTTATAAATCTGTTTATCCTTATGATGAGTTTTTAACAAGCTTTGAACCTAGAGTTAAAGAAGCTCTTGAGCTATTATACCCTTTTGAAGGGCAATATGAAGACATAGTAAATGCTGTTGAGTTTGAATTATTAAACGTATTATAACATGGAAAGTGAAAAGTTTGGAAGATTGTCAGATGCTGATTGGTTTAAATACCTAAACAATAAAGAGGCTTTAGTGATTGGTCAAGGTGGTATTGGATCCTACCTCTCATTCTTTTTATCAAGAATAGGTATTAATTTAACAACCTACGATGGTGACGTTTATGAAATCCACAATATGAGTGGTCAACTAATAAATGAAGCCAGAATAGGAGAAAATAAAGCTACAGCTATAGCTGCTATATGCGCTGAATTTGCTGGAGAAAACTGGATAAATGTAAAAGAAGAAATGTACACTGAAAACAGTAGTACCTGTCCAATTACTTTATGCGGTTTAGATAATATGAAGGCAAGAAAAATAGCTTTTGAAGCTTGGGAAAAAGTATATAAAGAAGATAAAAATGCTATTTTTATTGACGGTAGATGTTTAATTAACCAATTTCAAGTATTTACTATTCAAGGAGGAGATGTAAAAGCCATAAATGAATATAAAACTAATTGGTTATTTACAGATGAAGAAGCTGCTGAAGCTCCCTGTTCGTTTAAACAGAGCAGTCATATAGCAAGTATGACTGCTTCTTCTATGACTAACATATTAACAAATTGGGCTGAAAATCAATATAAAAAAATGAAAATATTTTCAGTTCCATTTAAAACTGAGTTTATAGCAGGACTTAATAAATTTACAATAGATTATGATTTTAAGATACAGTAATTCAATAAAGGAAAGCTTTTTAAATTTTAAAAGTGCTCTATTAAATGAAATAGAGGGAGATTCCTGTATAGACCTATCCACCTTTCCTCAGCAAATTACTTTAAGTAAGTTACTAAAATCATATGTGAGATATTATTTGTTTAAAGGAGAAGTTGCTTACAATTCTTTAAATTATTTGATTAACTATAATAAGGCGGATAAGTGTTTAGATGTATTTCTAATTAATAATAATAATGAGTTAGTTCCTCTGTTCTATAGGTTAGAAAAAGAAAATAATACATTCTTTATTAAAAAAAGTATGTCTAAAGAAGAGTTAAAACTTATCAAATTCTACTGTAAAAATGTAGGAATTGATATGGAAGAAATTGATTTGTTTTACTCTGATAGAAATGTATTTTTAGAAAATAAAGTTATTCCTAAGAAAGTGAGTAGTGAATTCATAGCTAATTTATTTCGCTCTACAGAAAAACAAACTGCTCAAGAAACATCAAATACTATGAATAATGAAGTGGCAGAAGACGAGTTTCCAATTTAGTAATTTTGATAAGTCTGTAGTGTTAGAGGTTGTTTTTGATCATTATGGAAAAGAGTTAGACGAAATAATTGAAATCAATTTGCTGGAAGGAGACATTCACTCTTTACTTAGTGAAGAATACAAAATGACTGATATAGAAAGAAAATGTCAGGAGTATTTAAATGAACTTTATGACCCATATTTATACAATGAGGATTAAAAGAAATTATTTTTTAGATGGAAACAGCATTAAAAAACACAATCTTCCAAAGAACTCATTTGAAATCGGAAGAGTTAATGGGTATTATACATCCTGCCAAGGAAATCCTATAAATTACAGGCAATATTTTTATTCAACCACTCCTCTTGAAAAAGGGGAGTAGTTGAATTAATAATTTAAAAGAATGGGAAGAAGATCAGATTATGATATTTGGTATGATAAGTATCAACCGATAAATAGAGATGAAGATAATTTTTTGTATGAAACCTACGGAGAAGATTTAGAATACATTAAGAGGCAAGAAGATAAATTTGTATGGACTTTAATAGACAGTGATAATGGATTATATCTATCTCCAGGTATTCATCTTGTAAACAGACTTGCTTATATAGTTTGTAAGAACCCTTTTGACTATGGGAATGTTAGAGATTACAAATATTAATAACCATGGGAAATGATAAAATGGGCAGGAAAATCCAATAACTATAAAGGTGTATATATAAGGAAGTGTAATAAAACACAAGAACTTGTATATGAAGCACATATTTATATTAAAGGAAAAAGTTTTTATAAATATGGATTAAACAGTGAAAGAGAAGCTGCTATCAAAGTAGATTTATTTCTTATTGAAAATGGATTAGAACCA
>DATCJO010000057.1:0-2843 GCA_036562765.1 Tissierellaceae bacterium
GATGTAAAGGCATTTATTATCCAGAAATATGTATTTACCATCCGTTAAAGATAATTGAATACGATGAAAGAACAATTGAAAGGGCATATTATTATGCAATGGGATTGGGGGCATTTTTTAGGAAACATGTTAATGATATTGAGTTATTGCCAGAGTTTTGTAGATTATTGATAAGGGCTGGCGGGGGTATCCTATATAGCATCTTGAAAATGAATTGGGGTGGTGTAAAATTCTATTGCAAAATCTTAAATGGAAGGTGGAAGGGTTTTATAACTTTCAAACCTTGATAAAAAGCGGTGATGAAAGGGAGAAATTTATATTTAATGCTGCATTATTTCTTATAGTCTTTTTATCAATGCTTGAACCTAAGCAGGTAAAGACCTTATTGGGGTTGAATATTATTTGGTTTTATCCTCAATATATCATCTTGGCTTTCTTAGTATTTTGGCGTTTTAGAGGGAATATTACTAATCTATTTAGACGGGATATAATATTTGGAAATCTGAATAAAGATATTTTAAGTTTCTGCTATTTGTTTTCTTGTATTTATATATTATCTGCTTTGTTGAATTTTAGCAAATCATATGATATACTTTTTAGTCTCAGAGGATTGTTTAAAGTGCTGCTCCAGTACGTTTTCTTTGTATCTTTAGTAGTTATTTTAGTGACTGATTATCCTCAAGTAATTATTAAGGTATTAAAGTATTTATTTGTGTTGAGTGCTGGAGTGGTTGTATTTGTTTTAATCGGAATATTTGGTTATATAATCAAATTTAACATTTTGCCATTCCAGAAAATAATTGATCATCAAATTATCTCTCAGTCTTGGGTTAAAATATTAAATTTTACAGTCTTTTTTCCTAAGTTTGGAGGAGTATTTCCAGAGACGCAAGCGCTGGGGTTTTTTTTGTTAATGGCGTATGTTTCTTACACAGTGTTAAAAAAATATGGTATCACATTCAATAAAATTTTAGACTTTTATGGCAAATTGTTGCCAATTTTTTCAATCCTTACTTTTTCGAAGACAGTAATACCGGCGGTAGGGATTTTCTTGATATGGAATAATTATGAAAATAAAAAAAACATCAGATTTAAGGTGGTAGCTAGTTTATTATTTTTTATCAGCTTTTATTTTTTATTGTTTAATCCTTATGTACTTTCTGTTGAAAAATATTTCGTTTACGGAACAAGAATAGATTTGACCGAAAAGATGGATACTATAAAAGAAGAGTTGGTGGATGACGGGGAAATAGTGTATGATGAGAGTGAGGATATAACAGAAAGTATACCAGCTGATTCGTTAGGCGGGAGAATATTTCATGTTGTTACCTTTTTTAATTATGCTGCAAATAATATACTATCATTTTTTGTAGGGATGGGGCCATATAATTATGGAAACTATATGCATTCAATAAATCCGAATTTATTCAATAGATACACCAATGCTGTTTCAATATTTACCATATTCATTGAATCGGGATTACTTGGGTTTTCTATATATTTGTTATTGTGGGGATATATGATCATAAAATCAAAAAGTTTTTTGACAAAATGTGCTTTATTTAGCTTATTAATAGGTAATGTTGGACAACCTAACTGGAGCATGGATATTTTACTCATATGCGCTATAATGGTGTATAGTTTGGACAAATACGGGAGGATATTATTAAATGAAAATAGTAATTGATGCTAGAATGATTAATTCGTCGGGAATAGGGACATATATAAAGAATTTACTGCCCAATATTATTGATATAGCCAATGAACACAAGTTTGTAATAATAGGGAAAAATATTAAGGATATTAATAGCTTAATTAATAAGAAGAACGTGGATTTTATTGAGTTGAATGCTAAAATTTTTAGTATTAAAGAACAGTTAAAGTTGCCGTCATTAGTACCTAAGTGTGATATTTTCTGGTCTCCTAATGTAAATATACCATTATTACCTTTGAAAGCTAAATACAGGATTACTACTATACATGATGTAGTTCATGTTGCGCATCCAGAATTTTTTAAGCCAGAAGTTGTAATGAGTTTTAAATTTTTTTTAAAAGAGGCGTTAAGAAAAAGCGATGTGGTTCTCACGGTGTCAAATTTTTCAAAAAGGGAAATAATTAAGTATGGTAAGATAATGGAAGAAAGAATTCACGTTATTTATCCTGCATGCAATACTAAAATATACAATAGTGAAAACGTTAGTTACGAAGATATGTTTACTGTCAGAAGAAAATATAATTTGCCTGATAGATTTTTGCTTTATGTAGGGAATATAAAGCCTCACAAGAATCTCGCGAGGTTACTCCAGGCTTTTGATAGAATTGATGATGAAACATTGTATCTGGTTGTTATTGGAAATAAAGGAGGATTTATTACAGGAGATAAAAGTATAAATCATGTAGAACTAAGAAAAAGAAATAAGATAGTATTTACTGGGTTTGTACAAGATGAGGATTTGCCCAAATTTTATAAGATGGCTGAGGCGCTGGTTTTTCCTTCCATTTATGAAGGGTTTGGATTGCCACCGCTTGAAGCTCAAGCATGTGGGTGCCCGGTAATAGCGTCAAATGTAGCAAGCTTACCTGAAGTCTGTGGCGACAGTGTGCTGTATTGCAATCCTTACGATATTAACGATATAGCCGATAAAATAGAGCTATTAATAAACAATGAATTACTAAAGGAGGAGCTTAAGCAGAAAGGCTTGAAGAACGTTCAAAGGTTTGATTGGGAGAAATCGGCATACGAAATTTTGAATGCATTCGAAAAAATATGTATGTCTTGAACACTTTATTGAGGTGGCAGATTATGGTATTACAGGTAAACAAAATGTACTGGCCTGATATCG
>DATCJO010000092.1:0-2060 GCA_036562765.1 Tissierellaceae bacterium
TATGGGGCAATTTCCATGCCTTTGCCCATCCATATGCAATACCGAATATGAGAAAAGTCTGTATGGTCAATGGTACTGCTATAAGCAATATGTGTACTGGATTATTTATAATTATTTCTCCTTGGAAAGAGAAAATAATAATCAAAGTAAATAGCAAGAATGCAATAATAAATTCCATTTTGTTAGAATTATTGAAAAAATAAAATTAAAATAGCAAAATTTAAGCTGTAAGTCATCTAAAATTTGTCAAAACTGGCTTGACAATACCAACTTTATTATTTATTATTAAAAATAGTAGATCTCATTTATAAAAGGAGGTTTTTTACCTGAAAAAAGTTATAAGTATTTTATTAACCATTAGGAGTTGCATGGATTAGAGACACACAAAAGTCTCCTTTAAGTTTGGGCGAAATATTAGCGGGCTATACATTAGAAGTTGACTACATTACCCCTGAAACCGCTGCGACACTTTTAGCTGCTTGTGCAGACTAGAAAATATACTAGATCACTTCATAGCTGGCGCTCCCGCTACTGTATTAACCTCTATTGTCTTGGCAGCCCTAAAAGAAGCTGGTTACAACATTAGTTAGCTAACTTTCATTGCAAGTGAGGTAGTAGCTTTAGTCTGTGATTTAGGATGGAATTATATAAAAAACATTGAAGGTTCCAGAATGTATAACTGTCTCAAACAAATGGCTCCTTCCGATCTAATGAAAATAGAATATGCATATTCAAGTACTGCTGGTGTTGTAGTTAGGATCTACTCAATCTATCATCCTTCTTACTACAATGGCGTGTATTCGTACTATAATATACCTAATCCTTCCCCTGGAAAGTACGGTTTTTGGTATACAGATGACTGCGCTGTTCTTTATGCACCATATTAATTTGAAAAATAGGCAAAAGATTCCTCAAGGCACACATATATGTGTGCCTTGAGGAATAATGTATTAAGGAACAATACAAAAAGGAGAAATGCTGATGAAATTAGTAATAAAAAAAATAGCAATTTTTATTGGCCTTATTTTTATAATCAGTTATAATATGTTTTGTTTAGAATATTTTCGTCATTCAATATACAAAACAAAGTTTGCAGATCCCGTATGTGTAGTAAATGTAACTATCGTCGGATTAATGGAGGTAATACTGTTTAAATTAAATTATTTTGGCAGATTTAACACAATAATAAGCTGTATTATTATACTTCTTTCATTCGCTATAAGTCAGTGGGCATTAAAATATGTTTTATTGTTTTTAGGGACTTGAATAAAATAAAAACTCTATCCTAATAAGTTTTTTTCAATTTTTTGTGTAGATACATCATTGATAGCCATTTCCACTAATGCTAACAATAGTGCTCGCCCGCTCCTCTGGTATCCTGAGAAGATCTCTATTGTTAACTTACCATAAATCTGAAATAATTTTTACTACCGAATACAATTCAACTTTGGGCAACAAGTTTTCAAAACAACAGTTATAAAACCTTAAGAAAAAAGGATAAGGGGCTTAAATTCAGCATTCTTCTCAATTCTTACCCACTTATCCCTTCTTTATTTTTGAACTTGATTCTTAAACCTTTTCTTTTCTCCCTTCTTTATCTGAATCCCTTTTTTCGCATGCGGAAAAGGTTTTTTGATAATATACATGATTTGGAAATAAATGGTAAGAATTGAGGGGTTATTCTATAAAGTATTGCATATGCATGTACAAGTTAACAAAACCATTTTTCAAAGTTTCTCTTATAAGAGAATAAAAGCAGGCTGGACAACAAAGGTAGAAGCAAAAGATGTTAAACAATATCCTATGTTAATATATAAAAGCTTTAGAAAACCCAAAAGAAAAAATTGATAGGAACCTTCCAATCTTCTCAATTTCTTAAAATTGCGTCTCACTAAACTTCCGAAATAGGCCTCAAAGCCTATTTCTATTCTCTATATAAGCATAAAAAGATAAAATTTAAACCTTAAAAAAATAGAGGGCAATTAATCAATAGGAAGATTTTTGCTTGCAATTACCGCTATTATTGCTATGACCATCATTGTTGCTGTTAGCATCATGAC
>DATCJO010000096.1:0-2300 GCA_036562765.1 Tissierellaceae bacterium
CAATATCATTAACATGTTTCCTAAAAAATGCCCCCAATCCCATTGCATAATAATATGCCCTTTCAATTGTTCTTTCATCGTATTCAATTATCTTTAACGGATGGTAAATACATATTTCTGGATAATAAATGCCTTTACATCCTAACTGTAATAACCGATAAATAAAATCTGTCTCTTCAGCAGACTGAAAGGGCGTGTTTGCTCCAACCCCTAACCTTTCATCAAAACTCATTTTATTTTCCTTTATACATTCTGCCTTTACAAAAATAGTATAAGAGATACACGTTCCGAATAGCGTACTCTTACTTATTGGCGTTTTATTTTTTCTCCATCTACCATTGCTTTCAAGCCCTGAAACCTCATCAAGAGAGATGCAACTCAAAAAATCTACCTTATCCCTTTCAAATCTATTCTTTACTTCTAAAAGAATATTATTCGGATATTTGCAATCATCATCTGGAAAAGCAACTATATCACCTTCTACATGTAATAAACCAAAATTCCGTCCTCGTGACAATCCTTTAAAATTAACGCGAAAATATTTTATTTTATTAATTTTATTTTTGTACCTATCAATTATATTTTTTACTCTATCATCCTCATTTTGATCCACAACTATAAGTTCATAATTTTTATAAATTTGATCACATAAACTACTTAAAAAGTCTTCTACTTCCTTATCTCTTCCTAAAGTACAAAGAATTAAACTAAACTTCATAATTTCCTCCGTCAACTCGTAACCCAATAATTTTTTATTTGCTCTAAAAAAGAACCAACTATTTATCATAATTATCAATAATAAGCTACCAAGCACCTTTACCTGTCAAAATAACTTTTACCGTCTTTAACATTATCTTTATATCCATCCATATCGAACGATTTTCAATATAATATAAGTCATATTCCAATTTTTCCGCGGGGCCAAGTTCGTACCCTCCGTTGACTTGAGCCCACCCTGTAAGTCCAGGTTTAACCTGCAACCTATTTACAAATCCTGGTATCTGCTCATTGAACTGATAAGTAAAAATAGGTCTTTCAGGCCGCGGACCTACTATGCTCATATCACCTTTTAAAACATTAAAAAGCTGCGGCAATTCATCAATACGCGTTTTTCGCATGATTCTTCCAACTTTTGTAACCCTTGGGTCATCCTTTTCAGCCCATTTTGCACCGTTCTCTTCGGCATTTTGGTACATAGATCGCAGCTTATACAGCATAAATACTTTTCCATTTTTACCTACCCTCTCTTGGCAATAAAAGACAGGACCCTTTGATTCAAGTTTAATAGCTATACCAAATATAAGCATTAAAGGAATAGCTATAACAAGCCCAATTAAAGATAAAACTATATCCATCACTCTCTTTATTTTTTCATACCAGAATCTATTCTCTACAACAACAGTTGTATTCTTCCCAATATTACGTTGCACGTACATCTCAATATTTACAACCTCCATAATTTTAAAAACCTCCTTTGCCCCCCGCAAAGCACCCGCTTAACTCATTAGGAATAAGAACTCACTATTAAAATTACATCTTAAAAATAAAAATTATTGATATATGTCGTAATGCACATATTAATAGTAAGGAAACAGATTTTACTCACATAGTGTTACAACGACTTTCAAACAAGTAAAACCTTCCCCCTCCCCGCCTTAAAGGGGGGTTTTACAAACCATTCTATGACCTCCCTCAGGAAACATTTTGCGCCGAAACAGCAAAAGTCCCGTCGGGATTTTGTCCACATAACTCATCTAAATTTTACAATGTATATCAAAGTATGTCAATTATATTAATTTGCCAGACCAGCCTTCAGGCAACGGCCTACAACAAACGCTCAAACACTTAAAAACCGGGCCTCTCACCCATTGCACTTGTCAATCAGGTGAGCGCCCAGGTCAATGCGCTTTTCCCTACCCAGAAATTGAATTCGCACCTTCACCCGTTTTTTACGGGCATTAAACCTCTCTATAATACCTTCCAGACCCTTTAAAGGACCGCTTATGACGACGATGCGCTCGCCTTCCTTGTACACTTCGGAGAAACCTATCGTTTCTCCCTCAGCGGTCAGCGCAAGGATGACGGCCATCTCTTCATCCCTTATTGGCACCGGTTCGGATTCATCCTTCAAAACGCCGTACACCCTTGGCAGCCTTGATAGCTTATAATATACATCGGTATTCATCACCGTTTTTACGAGAACATAGCCGGGAAACAACTTCTTGGTTATCTCATAGACCTTTCCCTGCCTTCTCTCTATGAGCTTCCTTTTGGGAATCAAAATCTCTATATTCTCATCA
>DATCJO010000114.1:0-45788 GCA_036562765.1 Tissierellaceae bacterium
CATAGTAATACCAGAAAGGATAGACCAAATATATCTAAAAGATATAGACATGATGAAATTAAGACACGACTATATAAGGAATACAACAGTAAAGAAGGATATATATGAAATAACAGGAGAAGATGTAAAATTCCTATGTGATGAAACAAAACTAGATGAAGAAAAAGTATTAGAAATACTTAAATCATTTGATGTAAAAGTAAAATAAAATATTTTTAATTAATAAAAAAATACCTCCAAGAAACTTGGAGGTATTTTTATTTTCTATCTTGCTGCATTTTTATTTAGTTTTTCCATATTGTCATATCTGCCAATTCCGAGTATTATTGTTACAAACATTACTACTAACATTGCATAAGCATACAATACATATGGTGTTACTTGAGTCGCTGATAGAGGCACTGCGCTATCTCTTGCAAAACTTATAGTATAAATAATAGCTGGAGTCCATGGCATTGAGTAAACAAATGTGTTGGATTGGGCGTCTAATAGGTTCGCTGTTCTATAAGGGCTAATGCCATATTTTTGGCTAAGTGGTTTTGCAAAAGAAGCACCAACTGTTAAAATTGCTGGAGCGTTTAATCCCATTAATGCAGAAAGAATTATAATCATGGCACTTATTACGAATTCTGCTCCACGTGGAGATTTTGCAATTTTACCAAGTACTTCAAGTAGTCTTTTATCTCCATTACCAGCTCTCATTATTTCTATAGAACCGAATAACAATAGAGCTAATACAATAACTTGTATCATACCACTAATACCTGAATAAAGAACACCATCAACAGTTCTATCAAGACCTGCACCAGAAACTCTAATTAGAGCATTTTTAACTACATCTTGAGCAGGATCTACTTGTATGAAATCAATTAATCCAGTTATTACAGCTGTAACACCTGCTAAAACTGAACCTAGGGTAGTAGCTATAATTATATCTCCTACTTTAATTGCAATCCAAATGGTTATGGCTACTGGAATTAACATAGTAAGTGTTAATGGATTGTAATCAATAGTTACTTGAGAAGATACACTTCCATCGTATCCAGAGCCTATTATGATAATACCAATAATAACTAATGCTGCTGCTGCAAGTGCATATTTAAGCCTTGACCTTACAACGCCAGGAACGTCTACGCCTTGGCTTGTAGCAGAACAAATAGTTGTATCAGATACTGGTGCCAAGTTATCTCCAAATGCACCGCCTGATATGATAGCTCCTGCCAACAATGCAGGATGTGCTCCTAAAGCTATGCCAGCGGGATATAATACTCCCATACCCATTGCAATTGTACCAAATCCAGTACCAGTAGCTGTAGCAAATATTGCGCATGCTATGAATGATATTACAATGAAAAAGGTTCCTTTAATTCCTATTGAAGCTGCAACACCAGCAATACCATTTGCCAATCCTGAAGCCTTAAGAATTGTTGCGAAAACTCCAGCGAATATCCAGCAAACTATTGGGATAATTGCTTCTTCACTTGCCATACCTTTTATGATGGTACTTGCATAAAGCTTTTTATCCTTTGCAAAGAAGAAAGCAATTATAAGAGCGCTAAAAGCTGGAACCCAAAGAGCCCCGTCAGAAATTGAACCCCAAATAAAAGTTGTAAGGATAATGAGGACGATGAAAATTAGGAATGGTAAAAATGATACCCATTCACCACCGTAGAACTCCAGTTTTTTTGAGTTGTTTTCCATATATTTACCTCCTTATTAGTTAGTTATGACTACGAGGTTATATAGTGCAAGAATCGTGCCACAAAAAAACTTCAATTTATAAGAATAATAGTCTAATGTGAAATAAAATGCTGTGAAAAACATTTCACTATGGGAAATATATTTCATACCTTCATTAAATTTTTAATCTGTTATAGATAAAAACTAATATTTTTATTAAATTTGCTTATATTTTTACTTATTTCTTTGTAATAAAACCGTGGTTATTATAATATTAAATTACATGGGTAAATTAATAATAAAATAATGTTCTAATATGAGGTGATACAGTGGATAATAGGTTGAAACTTGTTTTTGTGTTATTTTTTGTGTTTTTATTGGGATTTATATTCATAGTATTGGTTAGTGAATATCGAAATATGCAAAAACTTAGGGTTCAGTATCCGGACTTACCTGAAGCTGCCTATGACCTTAGAAAGGATAGATTAAAGGTATGGGCCATCAGTTTAATACTTAAGTTTTTAATACCTGTACTATTTTTGACCTCAAGGCTTTCGTACAGGATAAGGTTCTTTGTAGAGAGGGATAGGTCCATATTTTTGACAGGTTTATTTTATGGGCTCATATATTTTACAATAATGTTTTTAATAAGCCTTCCACTTGATTATTATGGTTCCTTTATTTTAGGACATAAATATGGCTTATCAAATCAAACCTTTGCAAGGTGGTTAGAAGTTAATATAAAAAGCTTTTTGGTAAATAATTTACCACTTTCCCTTTTTATTTTCATTCCATTTTGTTTAATATATAGAAGCCCTAGATTTTGGTGGCTGCAAATATCCCTTTTAATAATTCCTGTGATTATTTTTATAGTATTCATTTCCCCATTTTTTATAGATCCAATATTTAACAAATACACTTCTATTGAAGATGAGAAGCTAGGACAGGAAATTAAAGTACTTTTAAACAAGGCTGGTATTGAGGATGCGAGGATATTTAAAGTAGATAAAAGCAGGGATACTAAAACTATGAATGCATATATGACTGGAATATTCCATTCAAAGAGGATTGTATTGTGGGATACTACCATAAACAATTTAGAAGAAAGGGAAATCTTATGCATTACTGCCCATGAAATTGGCCATTATGTAAGGGGGCATATCTGGAAGAATATTATACTCAGCAGTATTGGAACTATTATCTTGTCATTCTTGGTTTATGCTACTTCCAATTGGATACTTAATCTTTCCAATGGGAGTTTTGGATTTAAGAAACTGTATGATATAGCTGCATTGCCACTTATATTGTTAGTATTAAACTTCTACCTATTTTTGAGCTTACCCATCCAAAATTTTGTATCAAGATATATGGAAGTTGAAGCTGATAAATATGAAATATTGCTTACAGAAGATAGGGAAGCTTCTATATCTGCCATGGAAAAGCTATATGACCAAAGTTTGGGTCTGCCTAGGCCAAGTAAAATCTACAAAATATGGTACAATACCCATCCTACATTGGAGGAAAGGATAGAGTTTTATAAAACTTATCCCTTAGATTAAACATATGGTTTAAGGGGTAACTATTCTATGGGTTTAATTTAATAATTAATAAATGGAGGGATATTGTGTCTATTTTATACATATTATCAATAATATTTTTTATAATTGGCATTGGAATTAGATATTTTAAATGGCATTTTCTTATAGCTGGATATAATACCATGAGTGAAGAGAAAAAGAAAAATGTAGATATTAATGGATTAAGCAGGCTAATGGGCAATTTCTGTTTTTTACTGGCAATACTTTTTCTTGTTGGCGGTATAGGTGACAGTATAGATAATAGGCTTCTCTCCAGCTTACCATTATTTTTAATTTTTCCACTGGCAATTATTATGATTGTTTTAGCTCAAAGATATGATAAAAACAAAGAAAGTAATGCTCAAGCAAAAGTAAGTGCCGGAATCATGATTTTTATTGGTATATTGGTATTTGGCATAATAGTATATAGTGCCAGGGGGCCTGAGATTGAAGTCACAAATGATAGAATTACTATTAAAGGGATGTATGGCACAACAATAGATAAAGATGATATAGTTGAAGTAAGCATTGTGGATTCCATACCTAAGGTTTTGAGGAAGACCAATGGCATTGATTTAGTATATATCCTTAAGGGAAGATTTATATTGGAAGATATTGGTAAATCTGTGCTTTTTATAAATGAAAACAGTCCCCCTTATATTGTTATTAAAACTGAAAATAGTACTTACATTATAAATTACAAGGATTCAAACAAGACATTGGAATTATATGATAAATTAAAAGTGATGGATTAAATCCATCACTTTTAATTATGGCGGGAAGCTAAATCTTTTAATAATTCGGCAGTACGTTTATTTATATCTTCTATTTCCCTATTAAGTTCCTCAAATTTTGCAGCTAATTCTTTATCCTTTGGTCTGCCTAAATCATTTGAATTTAGCATCATGCTTATGCTTGTCAAATGCTCCATATTGGAGAGGTTGTTTTCTTCTATTTTTTTAGCCTGATTTAGGATTTCATCTATGATTTTGGGATTTTCCATGCCATCATCCTTTCCATTTGTTTATAAGATTAGTATGGCATTTTATATAGAAAATTATCACATCTTAAAAAGAAACCATTTGCAGGTGGATATTTCATATTTAAGCTCAAATACCCTTAGGGTGTTATTTATAATGCTTTCGCACCTGTATAATATCATCCTATTGCCAGCAATCTTCTGTTCCTCTTTAAATAGTATTTTATCGACCTTTATTACTACATTTTCCTCATCTTCATCTGTTAATCTATACCTTAAAGGAATAGGGTATCCATCTTTAGTGAACCAAGCAATCATTTCTATGGGTTTCATCAATACCTTCAACTAAGACCACCTCTCTAGATTTTACTGGACATCATAGGATATTCTTCCTCTATGGTTACGCCGCCTATTAGAGGGTCGATGCCAGAGTGAAGGAAACAGGAGCGAAAGATGGACTTCTGGCCAAATCTGCCTCTTATGTTGTCTACGGTTCTGTCAAATAGCTTTTCCTTTATATTTTCATCTTCAAAAAAGGACAGTTGATAAAAGTTGTTATCCAATAGTTCTGATAAAGAGACGGATAATAACCTTAAAGGTTCACCTTGCCACATTTCATCAAAGAGTTTTTTAGCAGTTTCATATATGGTGTTAGTGGAGTCCGTAGGCATATCTAATTTCATCTGCTTAGAATAGGAGAAGAAATTGCTATTTTTCACTCCTACTGATACCACATAGGCAACACGGTTTATGGCTCGGATTCTCATGCTGACCTTTTCTGATAGGGCCAGTAAAATCATATGGGCTTCTTTTCTGTTGTCTACATCAAAGGCTGTTGTGGTAGAATTGCCTATGGATTTTACAGGAAGCGGTTCGCTTCTTACTATGGAATTATCTATTCCGTTTGCGTATTCCCATATAAGTAGGCCAGGTTTTTTTAACCATGAATATATGTAATCCCTATTGAGGTTTGCCAAGTCACCAATAGTAAAAATTCCCCTCTTGTTTAGCTTTGCTTTAGTTCTAGGGCCTACCATAAATAGGTCTTCTACTGGTAAAGGCCACATCTTATCCTTTATTTCATCTTTAAATAGAGTATGTATCTTGTCAGGCTTTTCAAAATCTGAAGCCATTTTAGCCAGCAATTTATTTGGCCCTACTCCTATATTTACAGTGAATCCAAGTTCCCTTTTTATCCTTTCTTTTATCTCATAAGCTGCATCTTCCCAATGCTTTTCTCCATCAGTATAGTCTAAAAAAGCTTCATCGATGGAGTATCTTTGTATCTTGGAAGAGTATTCACTTAGGAGTTCTATTAAAGCATTGCTAGCATTTAAATATAACTCAAAGTTAGGTTGTACTACTACTAAATTTGGGCATTTTTGTAATGCTGAATAAATAGTTTCACCAGTTGCGATATTGTATTTTTTAGCTGGGATTGATTTTGACAAAACAATGCCGTGCCTTTTTGTGCTGTCACCTCCAACTACAGAGGGGATTTCTCTAAGGTCTACTTTTTCTCCATGTTGTAATCTATAAACTGCTTCCCAGGAAAGATATGCAGAATTTACATCTATATGAAATATAACTCTTTCTTTCAAGAGAAACACCTCCGAGAAGAACACCTGTTTAATTTTAATATTATCAGAACTAATGTTCATAGTCAAGGAAAATTTTTCAAAAAAAATAGCCCCTCTGGGGCTATTTCCTGTTTATGTCATCTACCCATTTTTTTGCCTCTATTACAGCATCGAGGGTAGGGATAGATACATTGGAGCCTGGTATTTTCCTTTCGATGTTATAATATATATCTGTTGGTGAATATCCATAATGAGGATCTAAATGGTTTTCATAACTTCCAATTTGACGCTTATTTTGGGTTTTAGTATTTAGGCTTCTTTTATCCTCTTGCATAATTTCACTCCTTATAAGAATTTTTAGTTAATTTCAATTACAGTAGGTAAAGGCTTATAGTGGCTTACACCCATATTTTTGATGATATAGTGTCCATCTCGGAATATTACAGTAACTGTAGATTTAACTGTTGCACCTTCCATGCCTTTTATGATAATATTATATTGACCAGGTTCTAAATTTTCATTCCTTATATATTTAATAGAAGGTTTGACAATATTGCTTATTTCATGGTTCCAAATGACCTTTGGAGCCTTTTCTGTTCCATAAAAACCCATATATAATCTATTGCCAATCATTTCCGACCATATAAGTATAGGACCGCTTGTGGTGTTTTTAAATTTGAGGTCCTTTACTCCGTATGAAACTGTGGCGTCCTGACCGTAAGGCACATAGTTAACAGGCATTGAGTGATTGTGCCTTTCTATAATCTCCAGATTTGATAAGACTGCTAAGTTGTACAATGTTGTGGCTACTTTACATACTCCTCCGCCCTCTGTCATTATAATATTATCTCCTATATAGGATGCACCTTCTTTAAACCCTCTAAGTTTAGTGTAAGGACCTATGGAAGAGTTTAATGAAAATATTTTTGAGGGCTTAATTACATAGCCTTTAATTTTTTTACTAGCAAGTTCAACGTTGTGATGTTCTCCTGGGAGAGGGTCATTGAGAACAGCACAAAATCCAGCAATCAGCAAAGGAGTATTATATTTTTCCTTTGCTTTTAAGAAATCTGGATCGTTTCTCCATGGCATATTAAATACCTGTCCAGATACTTCTGGCACATCATATCTATCGTTTCTTTTGTTTATTATGATTTTTAATTCGTCATAATACTCATTTAAGGCTTTAATATATGGTGGTTCATCTGTTCCGTAGGATGGAGCTGATAAAAAAATGGACAAAATTATTGGAAAGATTGTATATTTAAAATTTTTCATAAGAACCTCCAACGGAAAAAATTAATATATCGTTAATGTATAGTTTCTTAAGTTGACATAGGAAATATTCTAAAGACGGGTTCCATTATTTTGAAAATAGCTTTAGAATATCAATAAAATACAATATTTGTCTTTTAGAAACAAATATCGAAAATGTATATGATTGTGTGAATAGTCTGGACATTGTGAGAAATTTTAACTAAAATAAATTAAATGGATTATATAATTTTAAATTTAATTAAAATAATATAGTTGAAGAGGGGTGGAAGATGGAAAAAATTAAGTTATATGGATTTAATAACTTGACCAAAACCCTTAGCTTCAATATTTATGATGTTTGTTATGCAGTTACGCCAGAAGATAAAAAAAGATATATAGAATACATTGATGAACAGTACAATTCAACAAGATTGACTGAAATATTAGTAGAAGTTACTGAAATAATAGGTGCTAATGTATTGAATATTGCCAAACAAGATTATGAACCTCAAGGTGCCAGTGTTACACTTCTTATATCTGAAGAAGCTATTCCTATAGTATGTGTTGACCCATCTTGTAATTTAGGGAATATAGGCGACTTAATAGCAGCGCCTAATCATATAGTTGGCCATCTTGATAAAAGCCATATAACAGTTCATACTTATCCCGAAGCCCATCCAGATAAGGGTATTATGACATTCAGAGCTGACATAGATGTTTCTACCTGTGGGAGAATATCCCCACTTAAAGCCCTTGACTATTTAATTGAAAGCTTTGACTCGGATATCATTATATGTGATTATAGAGTTAGGGGATTTACAAGGGATATTTATGGAAACAAGCTCTTCATAGACCATGAAATTAATTCGATACGTGATTTTATTTCCCAAAAGAATTTAAGCTTATATGAAAGCGTTGATATTAATTTGCCTGAAGAAAATATCTTCCACACAAAGATGATGTTGAAAGAATTGGATTTAAACAATTATTTATTTGAAATGAATGCTGAGGATTTATCTGAAGAGGAAAGAAAAACAATATTAGATAAACTTTATAAGGAAATGCATGAAATATATATTGGCAGAAACAGAGAACAAAGAGGAACTGAGGAGGACGGATAGATGGAATTGTGGTTTAATGAAAGAAACACTGATACTTGCAATCTTTCTATTAAGGTAAAAAAGCACCTGTATTCAGAAAAAACTCCATATCAGCAAATTGATTTTTTTGATTCCTATGACTTTGGAGTATTTTTTACATTAGATGGAGCCATAATGGTAACTGAAAAAGACGAATTTATTTATCATGAAATGATAGTCCATGTACCTATGGCTGTTAATCCTCAAATCAAAAAGGTCCTTGTAATTGGTGGAGGAGATGGAGGAACTGTAAGGGAATTGACAAGATATAATAGCATAGAATTAATCCACATGGTAGAAATAGATGAAAGGGTAGTAAGGTTATGTCAAAAATACTTGCCTTCCACTGCTTCAAAATTAAATGATGAAAGAGTGGCTTTATTCTTTGAAGATGGGGTAAATTTTGTGAAAGATAAGAAGGACTTTTATGACTTGATTATAGTTGATTCCACTGATCCAGTAGGGCCTGGGGAAGGTTTATTTACTACTGAATTCTATAAAAACTGTTATGAAGCCTTAAATGAAAATGGAATTTTAATTAATCAACATGAAAGCCCTTATTTTGAAGAATATAGGAAGGAAATGCTAAAGGCCCATTCCAAGTTAAAAAGAATATTTGAAATCTGTAAAGTTTATCAGTTCCACATGCCAACATATTCTTCAGGACACTGGCTATTTGGGTTTGCGTCAAAAAAATTTGATCCCATTAAGGACCATAAAAAGGAGGAATGGGAAAAGCTTGGCATATACACAAGATACTATAATTCGGAAATTCACAAAGGAGCTTTTATGCTGCCTACCTATGTAAAAGAATTATTGGAATCTGTATAATAAAAGCTCTAACTTAATTAGAGCTTTTATTTGATTTATATGAATATGTGGTTCCATATCTTCAAATCAGTTTGCAATAAAATAATGCTAAATGATACAATAATAAAAGTTAGATAAAAGGGTAAAAATATAGCAACAATTTGATAGGAGATGGTATGTTTGACTGATGAAAGGCTTATGAAAGATATAAAGTTTATTGTAGAATTAGACAAGATGAAATCAATACTAAGGCAGACAAGTTTAATAGGGAAAGACCAGCGTGAAGATGATGCACAACATTCATGGCATATAGCAGTTATGGCAATGGTATTAGGAGAGTATTCCAATGTAAAATTAGACATCTGCAAGGTAATAAAGATGCTTTTAGTCCATGATTTAGTTGAGATTTATGCAGGAGATACCTTTTGTTACGATAAAAAAGGCAATGAAAGCAAGAAAGAAAGGGAGATTATGGCAGCAGATAAGCTTTACAGCATTCTTGATGAAGATAAAGGGAAAGAGTTAAGGGCATTATGGGAAGAATTTGAAGAACAAAGAACTCCCGAAGCATTGTTTGCAGCATCTATGGATAGGCTTCAGCCCATATTAAATAACTATTATAACAACGGTGGAACATGGCAAAAATATAATATAGCTAAAGAAGAAATATATAAAAGAGTTGCCCCTGTAAAGGAAATATCTGATGAATTATGGAATTTTGTAACCAATCTAATTGAAGATGCATATAATAGGGGATTAATTAATCATTAAAGGTAAAGGATATAAAATCTTATTTTGGATATACTATTAAAAAATGAATGAAAGGTTAGGTAAATATGAACAGAAAATGGATTTGTGTAATTTCTTTAATGTTGGTTTTTATAATTTTGTTGGTTGGCTGCCAAACCAATAATACATCAGACAACCTCCAAAAGGAATTAGAAGAAAAAAACAAAAGGATTGCAGAATTAGAAAAAAGGATAGAAGAACTTGAATCCCAGCTTGATGTTTCAAATGAAACAAAAGAAAGCCTATTATATATAACTGTAGAGGTCATAAATGCGATTAAAACTAAGGATTTCAATAAGTTAGCTGGTTTTGTCCATCCAACAAAAGGTCTAAGATTTAGCCCCTATGATAATATAGATATTGAAACCAGCAATGTATTTACTGCTGATGAAGTAAAGAACTTGTTAAAAGATGATAAAGTGTACATGTGGGGGCATTATGACGGTTCTGGGGAACCGATTGAATTAAACTTCAGCGATTATTATGAGAAGTTTATCTATGATGCAGATTTTGCTAATCCTCAGATTATAGGAAACAATGTTGTAGTTAGTTATGGAAACGCTATAGACAACATCAAAGAAATATACCCTGAAAGCTACTTTATTGAATTGCATTTTAAAGGACTTGACCCAAAATATGAGGGAATGGATTGGAGAAGCTTGAAGCTTGTATTTGAGAGGGAAAATGATACATGGTATTTGGTTGCCATAGTACATGGTCAGTGGACTATCTAAGGCAGATATTATATCTGCCTCTTTTTATGCCTTTAAACCATTTTTATTTGTAAAGAGAATTATGCTGTGATAATATAAACATACGAATATAAATTAAAGTGGAAGGAGAAGATGGATGTTAGGTGAGTGGCTTACAATTGGTATTACTGTCTTGGGTATATTTAGCGCTTTGTTCTTACAAGCATACCTTTCAAAGAGGAAGAGGAAAATATATGGACTTATTTTACCTGGTTTATTTTTTATTTATTCAATAATTGCTGCTTTTACAGTTGAACCTATGGAGACTGTTAAACAAACTATTGCACTGGGAGTATCTACATTTTTTGTTTATAATGTGCCAACTGCTATGTTATTTATGGTATACATGAGTGCTAGGCATGGGTTTAAAAGAGGAAGGCGATGGTAAAGTATTGAAGTTATTTAGAAAGTTTTTGATGATGAAAAGGAAATGGCTTTGCTGGAAATAATAAAAAAGAAAATAAGGTGATTTGTCAATTGTTGGGGCGGGATCAATTTTGACCCTGCCCTTTTCTATATATACAGCGACCTACGATTTGGAATTGACTAATTAAATACCTAGGGTATCCACAAGAGATTTACGATAAAGCAATGAAATATGCTGAAAATTTTATTGTTAAAGCATAACATATCTATATACTACTTGACACGTATTACGCAAGGCGATATAATAAAGATGCAAATGAAATAGAAGGGGAAATAATATGTTTGGAAAACAAGAAAATAAACAGGAGCCATTGACAGAAACTGCATATTTAATACTTTTAGCTTTATTAAAGCCCAACCATGGGTATGGAGTTATGAAGTTTGTGGAGGAGAAAACCAAAGGCAGGGTCATATTTGGACCAGGGACTTTATATGGGGCAATAAATAACTTGCAAAAAAAGGGGTGGATAAGGTTATATTCAGTTGATTCTGATGAGAGAAAAAAAGAATATGTAATTACCGATGAGGGACTAAGAAGGGTTAATGAGGAACTAAAAAGGCTAAATGAAGTCTATGAGATAGGTCTAGAGATTTTGAGAGAAAGGTCTGATAACTATGATAAAGAAATTTAAGCTGTTTATAAGCCCTATACCAGCATTAGAAAAATGGTTGAATAAAATGTCGAGTGAAGGCTACAGATTAGTTAAAGCAGGAAAGATATTTTTTTATTTTGAGAGATGTGAAAGGAATAAATATGTTTATGCAGTAGATTATGTAGCCAATAAGTCTTATGATGACCTAATGGAGTATGAAAATTTTTTGGAGCAATCAAAGATAAAATATATATAGAAATCCGGTAATGTAGGAAAATTTTCATTATGGAATATAAGGTGGAGGCCTTACGCAGACAAAGGTGCTAAAATTGCTACTTCAAATGGCATGATAAACAGGGAGTTTCTAATTTTAGAAAAAGAAAATGATGGGAAACCATTTGATATTTATACAACTATTGGAGATAAAATCTATGCTTTAAAGAACATGAGAAAACCAACAGTAGTACTAATGTTTTTAATAGGCTTTTTATTCTTAATGAATATGTTTGATTTTATCCCAACATATAAATGGACACTGTATGAAATTAATTTATTGTCCAATAACAGCACAGCCTTGTTGTTGGTACTAGGAATTATAGAGACATTATTACTTATCAATTTTATTAGATTTACCTTAGCTATAAACGAGCTTAAAAGGGAATCAAAAATCCATGAGTAAATTTAATAAAGTAGGAATATGGCAGATAAAATTATCTGCCTATTTTATTTGCATATTGTAAACTCATGGAATAGCTGTTTTTATGCAACATCTTGAGCAAGATTTTCTTTATATATGTTAATCAGTTCTTCCTCTGTTACACTGCTGCTTGGCTTATCAAATACTATTTTTCCATTATTTAGCATTATTATCCTGTCTGAGTATTCTATTGCATCTTTCATGTTGTGTGAAATCATAATGGTAGTTATGGAGTACTTTTCAATTAGTTCCTTAGTTTTTTTCATTATTAAGTTAGATGTCTTTGGGTCCAATGCAGCAGTATGTTCATCAAGAAGCATTAAATCAGGATGCTTCATGGCAGCCATTATTAATGATAATGATTGCCTTTGGCCGCCAGATAAAAATTTTACTTGTGTGTTTAATTTGTTTTCAAGGCCTAAATCTAAATCTTTTAAAAGCGTTATATACTTATCCATATTACTTTTCTTAATTAGTTTTTTCAGAGAAAATTTCTCTCCCTTTTTATCTGCTAAGGCCATGTTTTCTAAAATAGTAAGGGAAGGGGAAACTCCCATGGATGGGTCCTGATATACCCTACCAATGAACATTGCCCTTTCTTCTTCTTTTAAATGTGTAATGTCTCTGTTGTTTAAGATTATTTCTCCACTGTCTGTTGGGATACTTCCTGCAATTATATTGAGAAGGGTAGACTTGCCACATCCATTAGGCCCGATAATGGCAGTACATTTATTTTTTTCTATGGACAAATTGAAATTATTAAATATTTCTATTTCGTTATCAGTGTTTTTATTGAAAACCTTTGACAGGTTTGCTATTTTTAACATTTTCTTTTTCCCCCTTATTCCTAAATAGATTGAAAATATCCATGGCGAAATTGTTGTAAGAAATAAATGCTATGACTATAATTGCATTAACTGCTTTTAGGTCATTGGGGTTAAGCCCTAGGTCTATTGCAATTCCCCCAATTATTTTATAGATGATTGCTCCAAGAATTGCTCTTGTTGTACCCTTTAATACGTTTGAGTTCTTTTTTATGGTGTCGCCTATTATTATGGATGCTAAGGCAACTACTATGATGGAGCTACCCATTGTAATATCTGCGAAACCTTGATACTGAGCCATTAAAGCCCCACTCAATGCCACTAATCCGTTGGATATCATTAAGCCTATTACTTTGTATTTGTTGCTGTTTTCTCCTAAGGATTTTACTAAGGTTTCATTGTCTCCAGTGGCAATTAGGAGGTATCCTATTTCTGTTTTTAAAAATAAGTCCATAAGAATTTTTATAACAAATACGATAATGGCAAGTATCAATATGGTAAATCCAAAGTCAAAAATTGAATTGTAGCTAAACAAAGGAATATTGGATTTACCATTTATCTTCAAGTTTACAGAGTATAATATGGTCATGGTTAATATTCCTGACAATAGAGGCTTAATCTTTAATTTTGTGAACAGTGTTGAAGTTAATAGCCCTGCCAAAGTTCCTAGTAAAAAAGCTATTAAAGTGCTTAATATAGGGTTTATTCCCAAAGAAATAAATTTGGCAAATACGAAAGCACCAAAGGGGAAGGTACCTTCTACGGACAAATCTGAAATATTTAGCAGTTTATATGTTATATACACTCCCATAGCCAATATTGCAAAGATTAAACCTTGTTCAAGAGAAGTTATTAATAATGTCATTTTATCCCACCCATCTGTTTAACGTTAATTTTCAGCATCTATTTTTTCAGCATCTTTAAATACAGGATGGCTTATATCTAATCCCAAAGCATTTAAAGTATCTTCGTTGAATACTTTTTTTGTATTTTTAGCAGTTTCAGAAGGAATTTCACCAGCAGATTTACCATCTACTAAAATTTTCTTAGCCATTTCAGCTGATTGCTTTCCTAATTCATAATAGCTAATTCCATCTGTAATTAAGATTCCAGCTTTTACATGGGAATCCTCTGCTGCCACTGTAATCATTTTGTTTTCTAACGCTTTTTCAGCTACTAAGTATATAGCTGATGCAACCATGTTATCTGTAATTGTGTATATTCCATCTACTTTATTTACTAATGAGTCTAAAGCCTGTGGAATGTCATTTATGCTTGATATTCCAACAGCAACAATTTCCAATCCCAAATCTTTACCAATTTCCTTTGCCTTTTCGACCTGTATTTGTGAGTTGGATTCATTTATGCTGAATACAATTCCTATCTTTTTGATATTTTCATCAATATCTTTAAAAAGCTTAAGCTGCTTATCCATGGGGCTCATATCTGAGGTTCCAGTTATATTTCCATTAGGCATTTCCATGGACAATACCAAATTTGACTCAACAGGATCAGTAACAGCACTGAATACAATTGGAATATCGGAAGTTACTTGTTTAGCTGATTGGGCAGCAGATGTAGCTATGGCATATATTAGATTTACTCCATCCTTTGTAAATTTCTGTGCAATGCTTATTGATGTCGGAATATCTCCTTGGGCATTTTGATATTCTATTTCTGCATTAACTCCAAGTTCCTTTAATCCATCCTCAAAACCCCTGCGGGCATCATCTAGTGCAGGGTGTTCTGCATATTGAAGTATTCCTATCTTAAATACTTTTTCCTTTGAATTGGATGATGTAGAGATGTTGCCTTCTTTACTACACCCAGCAAGAATAATAATGCTCAGTAAGAATACAGATAAGATTTTTATGATATTCCTTTTCATTTTCAATCCCCCTCCAAATCATAATGATTAATATTGATTGTAGAAAAAAGGTAATAAAAAAATCTTTCGAACCTACAATCTGCCAATGGCTGCAATTGTAGGGACGAAAGATTATTCCGCGGTACCACCCTAATTATGACGAAACCGTCATCACTCATTTTCGGACCTAACAGTCCTATCCCCTGTAACGATGGGCTTTCGGATTTGCCTACTGGACAAAAATCGTTCAGCAAATCAGCTCAGGAGTGTATATTACATATCCCCCTAATGTTGGCTCTCACCAAACCCAACTCTCTGTGATTAAGGTTGGATATCTTTCTCTCCTTCAACGCTTTTTAATTTATTCGTTATATTAACACTTTAAACTGATAATGTCAATAGGTATTTTTTTGATTTTTTAAGCAGTAATTGTCAATAAACAAAAATGTCTATTTAAAATATTAGATATATATTAAATATAATTGACATACATCTAATATAATCATATAATATCCTTAAAGGAGGAGTTAACATGGGAAGGAAATATAAAGTAGCCCAAAACCCTAACTGGCGTATAGAAGCAATTGGATTTGTTTTGGAAGCTATGAAAAACAGATTAGAAATGGTAATCACAAATGCTGAGGCCTTTGGGAAGAAAAGAGAAGAGCTTGAAAGTTTTTTTAAACCATATACTGTCCTAAAGGAGAAGTTAAAAACTGAAATAATGCCTATTTATGAAAAATATCCAATATTAAATAAAATATTTCAAATGGAAAGTAAACTTGAGAAAGAAGAACTTGATTTAGGCATAATTCTAATAATTGATATTGAACAGAGATATAAGGGGCAACTTACAGATGAAAATGTAGACAGGTTAATAGAAAATTATATACAAGAAAAAATCAACAGTATTGAAGCAGCAGACAAGAAAATTGAAATTAATTCATTATCCAATTTAGTATCATTATTAGAACCAATAGATATGCCTGATAAGGAAAAGATGTTTTACATTTCCCTATATCTAAACAGATATGAATTTATTAGGGAAATGCTTGAATTTTCAAAAGAAGCTGAACCAATTTTAAAGGAAAATTTTTATTTAATACAAGATGAATATAATAAATCCGTTACGGAATTTAACAAGTATGAAAGTATAGAATCCCTAATAGAAAAAATGATAACCTTGAGATTAAATATTGAAGCTGAAAGAAAAGTAGTATATACCATTTTCCCCTTTAGTTCCATAAACATAAGACATCATAATGGAGAGATGTTTATTACAATTGGAATCTACATGCACTATTTCAAAAAATGGATGGATGAAAAGGGTTTTCAAGGAGCAGAGCTTGTATCAAGCCTTAAGGCACTGGCAGATCCAACAAGGCTTAGCATATTAAATAAAATTAGCATTAGGCCTATGTATATACAGGAGTTGGCAGAAGAATTGAATTTGACTTCTGCTACTATCTCTCATCATATCAATATCCTTCTTCGGGCACAGCTAGTGAATATCATCGTTGAATCGGATTCTGCTAAAAAAATATATTATGAGATAAACAGAGATAAATTGATAGAAATAGCAAGGACTATTGAACACTTGGGGGATGAAAGGACAAGGGGGTTTGATTTCAATGGAAAGACAGCAAGCATATCCATTTCTTAAGACTATTAAGAGGATGTTGGATAACGTTACGGAACAAAATCCTAAGCTGTATTTATATTTTATAACATATACATTAGCAGAAACAGTATACCCTTTCTTTTCCATACTGTTGCCTAAGCTGTTGATTATGGAGATGACTTTAGGAGAAAAAGCAAGGCTTGAATCGATTTTTTTTATAGTTCTAGGATATTTTATTGGTTCTTCTATAACGGGATTTATAAAGTCATATATAATTCAGACAACTTATATGAAAAAATGCTATCTTAGGATGAGTTTTTTAAGGGATATTTTTTCTAAATTGGCCAATATGGATTATAAATATGTAGAAGACCCTAAATTTTTAGATGAAAATGGTAAAGCTCTAGAGTCCTGTGAAAGCAATAATAATGGTGTAGAAGGTGTTTATCATAAGCTATTTTCCGTACCTGCAGTAATATTAACAGTTTTAATACTGTCAATTTGGATTGGTTCAGTCAGCATTTTGATATTATTAGGACTTTTAATTAAGCTTGCAACTTCTATGTGGCTAAAAAGAAAGGTTAATTTCTACGAATACAATATGAAGGGGGATATTCAAAAACAAGAGAGAAAGAAAAGATACTATTATGAAACAAGCTATGATTTTGGTTATGGAAAGGATATTAGAATTTACAATTTAAAAGACAGGGTTTTAGCAAATTATAAGGAAGAGATTAATAAATTCATTTATTTGAAAAAGCTTATTGCTAATAAAGAATTTGTATTAGGCTTTTTTGGGCTTTTATCAATATTAGTTAGTGACTGCTTATTATATGGAATCTTAGCATTGAAAGTTGTTAATGGAATGAGCATAGCTGATTTTTCCATGTATTTGGCTTTAATTCAACAGCTAGCTTTTTCTTTAAACATGTTAGGGGAAGATTTATCCTTTATCTATAGGGAAGCTGCTTATGTTTACGACTTGTTTGTATTTTTAGACAAGGATTTAGGGGACAAGGGCGGAAGTGAAAAAGCCATAAAAGACGATACATTGGAAATTGAATTCAGAAATGTAAGCTTCAAGTATCCAAGAACTGATAAATATATATTCAAAAATTTAAATCTAAAAATTCCTAAAGGTCAAAAGCTGGCTATTGTAGGCGTTAATGGCGCAGGAAAATCTACTTTAGTAAAACTAATGACAGGGCTTTATAAGGTGGATGAAGGGCAGATTTTGATAAATGGCATCCCAATAGACAGATTTGATAAGAGAGAATTATATTCCATGTTTTCTGTAGTGTTCCAAGATGTAAATATCTTAGCATATACCGTTGAGGAAAATGTTGCTTGTAAATCATCTGACATAGATAGGGAAAAAGTATGGAGTGTACTAGATAAAGTAGGGCTTGGAGATAAAATAAGGGGTTTTAAAAAAGGCTTGTGTCAAATTTTGTTAAAAATAATAGATGAAAATGGAGTAGAATTGTCAGGCGGAGAAAATCAAAAACTTGCTATTGCAAGGGCCTTATACAAGGATGCTGCATTGGTCATTCTAGATGAGCCAACTGCTGCATTGGATCCATTGGCTGAAGCTGAAATATATGAACATTTCAATACATTAGTAGGTGGAAAAACTGCAATTTACATCTCTCACCGTATGTCCAGCAGCGTATTCTGCGATAGGATTTTAGTCATAGAGAGCGGAACTGTAGCTGATTTTGATACTCACAAAAATTTAATGGAAAAGAAAGATAGCTTATATTATAAGTTGTTTAATTCTCAAGCAGTTAACTATCAGTTGAATTAATAGGAGAGTGATATAGATGTATTTGGGTTTTTTGAAAGAATTTCTCTTTCATCCAGATGAAGAGCATATAATAAACAAAAGTGTAAATATACGAGGTCATGAAGTTTTACTGTTAAGTTTCACTAAGGAAAATAACAGGGGTTCATTATGGGTTATAAATAAGAGGGATTTACCTGAAAAAGCATTATATGAATTAGAGTTTAATTCAAGACGAGATGATATGCTGTATCATATTGAATCTAAGAATAGAAATTCTCTATTTTTCATAAATAAGATGGAGATGCAAGGCATGATTATTGAGTTTGATTCCTGTTCATATTATTATTTTGATGATTACAACATTCATAGCATAATAAAATTGCTTCATTTTGTAGAATTAGGATTGATTCCAGATGAATGGGATGATTTGGAATTAGAAAATCTAGTTATAGTTGAATATAAAGAGAAAGAAGGAGACACTGCGCCTAATATAGATGAAGCAAAGAATCCATCTATTACTCTGCATATTGGAAGAGATGTTAAGCAAGTGCCAATACTCCATTCTTTTAAAACTAAAATCGGGGAATTTGGTCCTGGAGAAAAGATTGCATATTATGATAAGGAGTTAGGGAAGGAAGCATTCTTTTATATTAATAAAGTAGGCTATTATGACATATATAAAGACATTGAAGATAAAGTCAAAATAATTGAAGATGTAAAGGAAAGAGAGAGAATACTTAATGATTTAATAAAAGGATTAGAAAACTATTGCCCAAGGGATAAAAATTTAGCTTTTATAGAGTATGAAACAGAAGATGGTACTCAGTTGGAATTTTACTTAAAAGATTATTTGGACTCAAGACCTGCAGTACAGGTATATGATGAAACAGTAATTGGTAGGTCCGTTGGATTTGGATTTATTGCAAAGCCTGATAGAGAAAAGGGAATTAATGGACATAAGCTAAGAGTATGCATAATGCAGCCTGTTGATAAGGATTTTTCTGGTGAATTGGAAATAGAACTGTTTTCAAGATACCAAGAAATTTTGGAAGAGGTAGTAATAGTGTCATAATTATATTTAACCTTAATTAGGGACTTATTGTCCCTAATTAAGGTTTTTATAAATATTACGAAAATAGTGAATGTACAATTAAGAAAACCGACATTAAAGAATTAATTTAAAAAGCGTATTTATAGAAATGAATGACTATGATAATATTTTTTTAAACAAGTTTGATATCAAGATTTTAGGGATAATTTTATAATATTTGAAATGAATGGAGAATGGAAATATGAAATTAATAATCCATGATTTAGAAAATGATTGTTTTCTATCGAAAGCTAACTTATTGGAAGACACTATGGTTATATCAGATGATGGCAGTATTCATCACTGTATAGGATGTTTTGGATGCTGGGTTAAGACTCCAGGGGCTTGCGTAATACGAGATAAATATGGGGATATGGGAGAATATTTATCGAAATGTAATGAACTTATTATAATAAGTAAATGTTGTTACGGAGGGTTTAGCCCATTTGTGAAAAATGTCTTAGATAGAAGCATTTCCTATATTCTTCCTTATTTTGTCATAAAAAACGGAGAAATGCATCATAAGAGGAGATATAAAAATAAAATAAATTTAAGAGTTTTTTTCTATGGTGAAAACATAACTGATAGAGAAAAACAGACTGCTGAAAAATTAGTAAAGGCAAATTCATTTAATTTTCATTGTGAAGCTTATAGTGTTTCTTTTGCTGACAATATTATGGAAATAAAGGAGAAATTAATATGAAAATAGCTTTAATTAATGGGAGTCCCAGAATAAAAGAAAGCGCATCAAGTTATATATTAAAAGATTTAAAATCCCTTATAGATGATGGACAGAATATAATATCTGAATATCACTTCAGCAATCCTCAAGTAGGAGAAAAATATATGAATGAGCTGATACAATGTGATGCAATAGTATTTGCTTTCCCCCTTTATGTCGATGGAATTCCTTCCCATTTATTAAATAATCTAATTAAGTTAGAGATGTTTTTTAGTCTAAATAAAGAAAAAGACATCATGGTATATTCCATAGTAAACTGTGGCTTTTATGAAGGTCATCAAGCAAAAATAGCCATAGAAATGATGGAAAATTGGTGCAAAAAATCAGGTCTTAAATGGGGTCAAGGACTTGGAATTGGTGCAGGTGCCATGATGCCTTTTTTAAGAAATATCCCAGCAGGCTCTGGTCCTAAGAAAAACATAGATTATGCAGTAAATCAGCTTGCATGTAATATTTTAAAGTCATCTTCATCTGAAAATATCTTTATATCACCAAATTTTCCAGGGTTTTTATATAGAATTACAGCAGAGATGTCCTTTAGGAGAAATATTAAAGAAAATGGATTAAAGGTAAGGGATATATATACTAGAATATAATCTTGTTGGGGGTGACTTGATGAAATATAAGGCTATTTTTTTCGATAGAGATGGGACTTTAACCTATTCCAATGAGGAAAAGAGAAAATGGCTTGTAAAAACCATAGAAGAGTGGTCTGATAAGAAATTTGAAATGGATTATGATAAGATGATGAGATTGTTTGATATGGCAGGTTATCCAAAGAATGGCTTAAAGAACATCGAAGAAGAAAAAGATTTTTGGGAGAGGTATTATAGGGAATTATTAAAAGCTGAAGGAATAAATGATGGAATAGAAGAAAAAGTGGAGCTGTTATTTTCAGAATTATGGTGTAATAATGACAAGAAACTTTATGATGATGTAATTGAGACAATGGAATATTTTAAAAGCAAGGGTTTTAAAATAGGAGTAATTAGCGATACCTCCCCATCTTTACAGCTATCATTAGAAAATTTGGGGCTAGGAAAGTACATAGATAGCTATACATGCAGTGATTTAGTAGGTGTAATGAAACCCAATCCATTAATATATATCACAGCTTTAAAGTCTTTAAATGTAACAGCAGAAGAAAGCATTTATGTTGATGATTATGATATAGAAGCTGATGGAGCGAGAAATTTAGGATTTACATCATTTCATTTAGATAGAAATAGCAAAAAGAAGGGTATTTGGGTTATTAAGTCTTTAAAGGAAATAATTGATTATGTGGAAAAACAAGGAGTATGATATTTGTATTAATGGTTTAATAGAATAAGGAAGGATATTGTATGATTACTAACATATATTTTGTAAGGCATGCTAGTTCAATATATTATCCAGATGAAATGAATAGGCCACTGTCTGAAAAAGGATTCAAAGATGCAAAGAGAGTAACAGAACTGTATTTTAATGAAATAATGTTGAGATACTGGAATGATTTTAATTTTTCACTTCCTAATGGGGAATCGGGCTATGTTGCTCAAAATAGAGGTGTGCGAGCTATTAAAAGAATTTTAAGTAGTTGTCATGGAGAAAACATCGTTATTGGTACTCATGGAAATATTATGGTTTTGATTATGAATTATTATGATAGAAAATATAATTATGATTTTTGGAAAAGTTTAAGTATGCCAGATATATATGAATTAAGTTTTGAAGATGAAGTATTGGTAGATGTAAAGCGTATTTGGTCGTAATCACTAACATCATATAGACAAGCCATTATAGCATTAATGCAAATAGCAGTGTATTATTCTGTACAAGAAGAACTTGAAAAGTCAATTGATGATTCTTTGAAAAGGATGAAAGAAGAAAATCTTATTGATTAATCAGCATTGAGATTTATTCCTTATAAAATGGTGTACCTAATCAAATTCATCTTAAACTAATGCTTTTTAAAAGGAGAAAATATTGTGTTAGAAGACTTGGACAAATGTAGATGCATACACAGTGAATCGGAGGAAATATCTAAATTTGCAAAAGAAATGAGCAGAAATGCAGTAGATGATAAACAAATAATAAAGAATATTATTAATTGATTTGATGAAAATGTAGAATACTCAAGGTTAAATTCACCTTACTATCCCCTTCAAAGAAGTGATGTTGATACTCTTAGAATGAAAAGTGGTACTTGTGGAGATTATTCTAACTTAATAGTATCAACCTTAATTAAATTTAGGAATCCCTGCCAAATATGCTTTGGTGAAGAAAGATTGCTATGGTCAAAGTCAAGACCATATATGTGCAATGGCTAAGGCTGATAATAATTGGGTCCTTATTGATGCAACTTTGCCTTATAGAAAATGAGCAGGATATAATACTCCCCATTTAGAATATGAGGAGTGTGATCCTCATGAATTTGAGAAAAAATTTAAGGGGGAAGAAGAATACTGGGCCAATTTGGCTTTAGAATGGGGCGATAAAAGATATGCAGGATTATTATATGCACCTTGGATTCATGAAGAAGTTGTAGTTAATGCTTATGAAGTTTTAGAAACTATTTTTTATCTTTTGACTTTTAATGGGAGAAAGAATTGGAATCTTTATGTATATTATTTACATTATACTCCTAATGAGGCCATTTCTCCAATGATGGCAATTATTAATCCAACAAATTTTACTATTTTTATCAGCTTGCAGTTGGAAAAATGAAGAGAATATTTATGGTGTATATGAATTTAAGGAAATAAGCTATTTATCACCAGCTATTTCAACAACAAAAGAGTATTTGGAAAGTCTTATGGAGGGAAAGAGATGTTATTCATTTTTTCTGGTGAATTATATCTTGGATCATGTGTTTAAAATGATGATTCAGCCACAATTATAAATTTATTTAAATTTTTCAAGTTATCAAATGGATAAGTTTGAGATGATGGGATTTTTTGAGATTTTACTGATGGAATAGATTTGATTTGTTTGTATTTTTTGGAGGAGATTAAGGTGGAAATAATTGCCTTTTATGGATTATTTGAAGAGCCTTTTAGGTCTCAAATATTAGAATTATGAAAATTGCTGAGATAAATTATAACTCTAAAGGTGTGCAGACTTTTTTGAACCATCGTTGACATTTCAAGGCTGAATTTGTGATGATTATATGGAATTGAATAATAAGTTACAAACAGCATTTACAAATATAAAACCATTTTATATTGAAATAGATGGATTTGACTGTTTTAAGGCTCCAAAAAATGTTGTTTTCATAAAGATAAAAAAGAATAAACCAATAATGACCTTTCATAGCATGATAAATAGTATTTTTGAAAATGATTTTCTCAAATATTTAAATAAGATAAATCTACCTAAGATTATATCTTTGCGAAGATTTGCTCTTTTATACCAGGACAATAATGGAAAGATTCATATTGTTAGGCAATATGAGTTAGGAAGTTAGGGGTAGTATTATAAAAAGCGAATATTCTATTGGTGATTTTATGAGGATATCCTTTAATAAGTATAGACAAATGCTATGAGAAACTAATTTCAAAACTTGTATCTTTATTTGGGATTTTAGCAGTATTATAATTTATATACTGAGTTTCATTAGATAAATATGAGTCAGAGATTATTTAAAATGGGAGTGAAAATATAGTTGAAATCTACTGATATTAAAAGCAAAGCTCAATGGGGAATTTGTATGACTGGACTACTGGCCTTATCATATTTGTTGTGCAGATTTGTATTCTTTAAAATGCATGGTATGAAAGATTGGCCTAATATATTGGCTGTTGTTGGTTTAACTATAATTGTTATTGCATCTATAATTGGAAGGCGAATACTTTCATTAGCGACTGTTTTAGGGTATATAGGTGGTTTTGTTTTGGCTATGATATTTCATACTCATGGTGTAGACCAAGGTGGTGGCACAACTGATAATGCTTGGATTATTTAGGGATGTATATTTATCCTGTCAATTATAGTAGGACTATTTATAGATAAAGGAAAAAGATAAGCCTTGATATTCATTAATCAACATTTTTATATACTTGGTATCAGTAAATTAATGTGAAATAGAGTATTTTTTGTTTTTGGGTGGGTTAATTAGATATGGAAGGGAGATATAGAAAATGGCATAAGATACAAATAGTAAGCAGTATCTTTTATGCTATATTTATGGCTTTATTGTGGTTGGCTATTTATTTTAATTCGTCAAATACATTGATTATTACTATGGCTGTTATTGCAACAGCCTCACTGGTTACAACAATTGTTTCAGGTCTAATTAGAGCTTATATTGGTTATAAAAGCGGGATTAAATCAACTAAAAAGGATTTGGTGATAGTAATTATCGCTTTTATACTTACAATCATATATTTAGCAATCAAATACCATTAATTCAATAAAAATAAGTTTATGACCAATTCATGTTATTTATTTAATATACATATGCAACAAACATAATACTAAATTAGGAGGATGAAAGTTGAACTTACATGAGCTTCAATGTTTAGTAAAAAAATTTACTGAAGATAAAAACATAGATTCACCTTTAGGAGCTAGGATTATTGATTTAACTTCAGAGGTAGGGGAATTATCAAAGGAATTTCTAAAGGGTACTAAATATGGCAGTAAAGAATTTGAAAAAACTGAGGAATGGGATTGTGAAATTGGAGATGTGCTGTTTTCTTTAATTTGCATAGCAAATAAAACTGAAACCAACTTAGAGGATTCCCTAAAAAATGTGCTTTATAAGTACGAAAAGAGGTTTATAAGCAAGGGGGATTTAGGTTCTGGGAGATAATAAGATAATTAAGAATTGGTAATGTGCAGTTGAATTTCTAGAGAATGTAAAAACATATATTACCAGTGAAGACTTGATACTTTATCTAGTATAATTAACATAAATGTTTTTGCATAAGGGGGAAGGCATATGAGTAGGAGAAAGGTTATTTTAGCACTAATCATAGGAGCTTTCTTGGCAATTTCATGGATACATATAAAAACCTATGATGAACAAGATAAAAAGGATGTTAAAAAGATATTATCACTTAGGGATATAACCAGTGTGACAGGTTATGTTGATAAAAATCCTATAAAGGATTATGAGAATGATTTACATAATGAAGTAAATGAATTTATAGATGATAAGAATAAAGATGTAGAAAAGGTAGACGAAAAAGAAGAAAATAATATGTTAGTTGCGGAAAATTCTGTGGCAGAAGAAGTGAAAACCAACAGTACAAATAATGAAATAAAAGATAATTCAACCCCAAATACTTCTGTTCAGGAGAAAAAAATAAGTTCTGCTCCCAGCAGAGGGAATACTGAATCTACTAGAAGAGAAAATAATGAATTGCCTAAAGGATATTTAAATGAATATGTTTTAAGAGTAATACAATCTTATTCTTCTGGAGGCAGTAAATATCCTTATCTGCTAAATAATGATTATGAAAATTATAATGGAGTGACAGAAAACATATATTATAAAGGTCAGCTATTGCTTAAGGCTCATCCAAGTGGCGTAAAATACAGCCACTGTTCAGGTATCACTTTTGAAGTCTTTTATAAGGCTTTTAGGTTAAGAAATGAAGAACTTGGAAGAAATATAGATGATATCAATGGCATGAATGCAGAACAATTATATGATTTTATATTAACTTGGTATGCTGCAAGCGAAGAAAAATCCCAAAGCAATCTTGCTATAGCACTAGAAAGATATGGATTGGGAGAAAGAATATATGATATGGAAGACCTTAGACTAGGGGATTTTATTGACTTCAGCAGGGAAAATAATACAGGGCATAGTGCTGTATTTATAAATTGGATAAGGGAAGGGAATAAGATTATTGGATTTAAATATTGGTCAAGCCAAGAATCAACAAAAGGCATATCATATAAAGAAGAGTACTTTAATATAAAAGATAAAAATGGGAAAAAATATGGAAATGTAATAATAGACAGTTTTATAATGGCAAGGGCAAAATAAAGAAATTAGCCATATTAGTTTGATATAATTAATATGGTTAATTGCTTATAAAAGAAGGATTTTGTTAATAAAGATAGAATATAAATAATATAATACTATAAACTGGAGGACCTATGATTAAGATACATTTTGCATATAATCTACACAAACTTGTTGCAATAATTTTCATAATAGTTTTATTTTTTGTGGCCTTTTATAATGGAATTGTTGTTAGGCACTATACTATTAAAACTAAAAAAATTTTAAGTGGCAGCTTAATAAGAATTGTCCTTGTTTCGGACTTGCATTGTAAAATATATGGTAAAAATCAAAACTACATAAAGAAAAAGATAGAGGCCCAAAATCCAGATATAATTGTGCTAGCAGGAGATATTGTAGATGATAATGCTCCAATTGAAGGAGCTGAACTATTTATTAAAGCTATAAAGGATATAGCTCCGATATATTATGTAACAGGCAACCATGAAATAAGAAGAGGGGAAGTAAATAAGATAAAGGATTTATTAAGGCTTTATGGCATAAATGTATTAGAAAAAACTTCACAGAAGGTAAATATAAAAGGGGTTAATTTAATTATTTCAGGAGTTGATGATCCAAATATTGCTTACTATGAAGGCCATGGAGCTAATTGGCATAAGGAAGCATATAATTCATTTTCTAATCTTCAGGAAATCGAAGGGTACAAAATCTTAGTATCCCATAGACCTGAAAAGGTTGATTTATATAAGAATCTTCCATTTGATTTGGTGCTTTCAGGCCATTCCCATGGAGGACAAATAAGGATTCCATTTTTATTAAATGGGCTGTATGCACCACAGCAGGGATTATTTCCAAAATATGCTGGAGGAATGTATGCGTTTGATGATTTCACCCTTGTAGTGAGCAGGGGAGTATATAACAGCTTATTTCTGCCAAGGATATTTAATCCACCAGAGATAGTAGTTATTGATATAGAGGGAATAAGGAGGTAATATCTATGCCAAATACAATGAATGTTTCAGTTTCTGTCAACACTGCTGCTCATATAATTGAACAAGAGGTTGTTGAAGGAAGTATTACAGGTACTCTAATTGATAGGTATGAAATCGAAAGCTCAGATAAGAAAAAATGCGTAATGCTTGTCTTTGATAAGCATTATTATAGGGCAGGTAACAGATTAACTCTTACAGTATTAATTGATGATTTCACAGGTGTTACTAGAGTACATTGTGTTGCAGGTGGTGGAGGAGAAGGCCTTTTTAGATTTGACTGGGGAGCAGCAGAAAGCTTTGAAGAGATTGTATTTGAAGCTTTGGAAAAATATATTGTGTGATAATTAAACAGAAATCATTGGAGGGATAATGGTGAGCATTGATGAAAGCATAATTAGTGTAGAAAAGTTTTATGATGAAAGATATGATGAGTGGGAAAGGCTTGAAAGACATAGGATAGAATTCGATATAACCAAAAGATATTTAGATGAATATATCGTTGGAGAAAATTTGGAGATATTCGATATTGGTGGCGGACCAGGCAGATACTCCATATATTTAGCGGAAAAAGGCCATAAAGTAACTTTGCTTGATTTGTCAAAGAAAAATGTAGAAGTGGCTAAGGAAAAATCTGCTGAAAGAGGCATTACTTTAGAAAGCTATATCCATGGAAATGTTTTGGAATTGGACAAACATGATAAGAAATACGATGTTGTTTTACTTATGGGGCCATTATATCACTTGATTAATGAATCTGATAGGAAAAAAGCAGTAGGATTTGCATTAAACCTCCTAAAACCAGGAGGAATAATCTTTGCATCTTTTATATCTAATTATGCTCCTATTATAGATTATCTTAAAGGCCCATACGAGTTAGACTCAATAGACAAATTGTTGAGATATTTAAAAAATGGCGTAAATACTGAAAACAGTGGATTTACTACTGCTTATTTCTTTGACTACAAAGAAGCTCGAAATCTAATGAACAGTTTTGGTTTACAAGAGTTAGCGTTTGTTGGAATTGAAAATATTTTAGCTTCCAAGGAAAGTGATATTTATAAATTAGATGAAAGCCAATACCAAAAATGGCTGGAGATATGTTATCAATTAGGTAAAGATGAAAATCTTATGGGAACAAGTGAGCATTATTTATACATTGGAAGAAAACAAGTCTAAATATTGAGAGCAGAATCTTATATTCACAGTTCCTATCTTTAATTGATTGCTAATGATACGGACACTAGCTGCTTCATCCATAAGTAAGTGGCAAATACATAACTAAGTAGGACAGAGGCTATCTAAGTTTATGTCAGTGTAGATAGTATGTTGCGAGGGCAATGTCGTTTAAAACCTTTATAAATTTATATTATTTTCAATGAGGAGGATTAATTTGAGAATAGAAAAAGATAACATTGTAATTAGAAGTGCAACGGTTGATGATGCTGTACAGTTAAATAAGTGGTGGAACGACGGAAAGGTAATGGAACATGCTGGATTCCCCAATGGGATTGGAGAATCCTTAGAAGATACTATAGAAAATATAAAAAATAGGGACAGATTTAGAGAACTTTGCATAATAGAAATCGATGGAAAGGCTGTTGGGGAATTAAGCTTTAGTATAAAGGACAATACAGCATATCCAGGATGGAAGATATGCGATTTTGACTATGAAAACAAGGGCTATGGAACTAAGATTATTAAGATGCTGTTTGAGTTTCTTTTTACAGATGAAGAGATAAATTCATTAGTTTCAGTAGAGAAGATATTTTGGGATACTATGCTTGACAACAAAAGAGCACAGCATGTTTATGAAAATAAAATTGGAGCCAGAAGGCTTGGAATAAGAGAAAATGCTTGGAAGGACCAATTAGGGAATTTAAGAAGTTTTGTTGAATATGAGATTACAAGGGAAGAATTATTTAATAGTTTTAAAGGAGATTAATGTTATGGCTAGTAAAAAGAAAAAAATAGTAAGCATAAGTATAGCTTTGCTTATTGTATTGGTTACATCTTCTTTTATCTCTTATAGAATATTTAATGTAATTAATCCATTTTCTACAGCCTATGGCTTAATTCGAGTTATTTTTATGGAAAAGGATTATGTGGTGGTACAAAGGAGTCCAAAGGTTATTGTTGCTAAACCAAATACTTCATTACAAGAATACATGAAATCTCTAGGATTTGTTGAGGATGAAGAAAATCGGATGGGGTCCCTCCATAGGTTTTATAATGATGATAGTGTACAGTATGTAATGTATTCTACTAATATGTATTTTTCAAAGTGGATATGGCAATAAAAAACTGATTATTGTAAAATACTACAACACTAAAGGTGGAAGGGATAATAAAGGAATTAATTTCAAATTTATAAAGGAACAATATGGCTGGATACTTTGATTTTTTTAATTCAAATTATTAATGAGCAGTTCTCTTTAATATTGGAGGTGATGCAGTGAGAGAGATAATTCTTAAATGGCATAATGCTAATGAAAATGAAAAAGAAAAAATTATCTACGCTATTTTTAATAATATCAATCAGGAATACGATTTAAATGTTAAACTTGAAACAGTTATGCCAGAAGGCTATGAAACAGCCAATGGCATGACTGATGTTTCTAAAAATAAGGTTTATATAAATTTATCAGAAGCTAAAAGAGACAATACTATCATGCCACTTTTTGCATTAGTCCATGAGATGCGACATGTTATGCAGTATCGATACAAGGAAAAGTTCCCTCCATTATTAGTAAGGAGTATGCAGTATGCCATTATGTATGATGGACATGCGTATAAATTAGTTGATGGTAATTGGATTGAATGCAAATTACCAGAAAGCGAAGAGTACTGTACAGAATTATACTTTATGAGCCCCAATGAAGTTGATGCCAATAAATTTGCTTATGAATATTTGCTAAATTTAGTTCCTGAGTGGAAGGATGAGTTAGATAAAATTTTAGATTTCTGGATGCCAAAATATAAGTTTATAAAAGAAGAAAATGTAGAAGCTGAATTAAATCGAATATATGATTATATTGATAAAAATACGAAATAAGGAACATATTACTTAATATATTCATTAAATATCAAAAACATAATATATACGCTTAATAGAGTAAATATTACATCTTCAAATCTACTTTTTGTATTGATTATAATTGGAGATGCAACATTTAATTTTAGAGGATAAAATAGTTGTATCCCTTTAATTGTAAAAAAGTCAGCAGCTAAGTGTAGTACATAGCCAATAATAAATCCTAAATATGCATATGGTAGGTTATATTTTGTAGTGATTAATTTTATAATATATGAAATAACGAGGAATCCTATTATGCTATGGGTAAAACTTCTGTGGCTAGATATTCCTATGAGAAAACTTGTTATGCCTAACAGTCCAAATACATTATATTTAGTTAAAAAATATAGATACATAAGCCCGCCTGCCAAAGCTAAATAAAATAATACTCTATAAAACTTATTTTTAAAAAATAATAATTTTTGATTTAGCTTGGACTTAGGATGGTCTAAATCTGGTATTAAAGAGCCAAGAACAGAAGCTAGTACAATCATAATTTGATTTTGCAAAGGCTGCTGGATAGATACTGTTAATCCCGCTGCAACTCCTATAGCCATGTGTGTTTTTCCTGTCATGATTTCCTCCTAGGTGAATAAAGACTAAAGTTGTCTAAGTTCCTTTACATTATACATCGCTGCGAACATATATTCAAGCATAATGTAGGCTATTGCTTAAAAAAGGAATAACAAAAGAAAAACATTATAGAGAATAAATAAAAAAGTAATATAAAAAGCATTAAAATTATTCTTTAGGAGGGCTAATTTGATAATAGAAACATTAAAAAGTGAATTAAAAAAGATGGGTATTGAAGCAGAGGATTTTGAAAACTTGCAGAGTAAAGATGGAATTTATGTCTATAGAATTTGTTTAGGTGGTAAAACAGCTGTAATAAAATATTTTGAAAAGGATGAATATAAAAGAGAAATTTTATGCTATGATAAGTTAAGAAATTCAAATATTGATACTATTCCAATATTAAATCAAACAGACAGATGTATTGTCATGGAAGATATGGATTCAAGTGAGAAATATAGATTGGGTATCAAAGATGATTTACATGATGAAGAAGTTATAAAGTCTTTAGCAAAATGGTATAAGGATTTTCATTCAGTTAAATTAACTGATTGGGAAAAGGAAAATTTCTATTGTGAGGCCAAGTTAATAACAATGGAAAATATTGAAAAAATAAAGCAATTTAATCCAGATAATGAATGCTTTAAACTTCTTGAAATATATGGGGACAAGCTATTCAATCAGTATAAGAACTATCAAATTTGCCTTAACTACAATGATTTTTATTATACTAATTTTATTGTAGCTAAAGATAAAACAAGTGCCTTTATGTTTGATTATAACTTGCTAGGCATAGGATATAGATATAGCGATATACGAAATGTATGCAGTGCATTAAGTGATGAAATGAAAGAAGTTTTTTTAAGGGAATATGGTGGATTTGATGTAAAGGAAAAGGTAACAGATGAATGGATGTCTCCATTGATTGACCTTATCTATGCATCACAACGGGATTCATTTCCAGATTGGGCTGAGGAGTCTTTAGAGAAATTAAGGAATGGCAGCATTTCAAGTGCGATGATGTTTTCTTTAAAAACGATTAGGGATAACAGGATATAAACAACTTGGGAAATTTATGATAAAACAATTAGAAAATCTTATGAGGGAGGAGTTGCTATGGATGTTAAAGAAGTAAAAATTGAAGTATTTATTCCTAAGGAATATGTTGAAGCATTAAGGGAAGAGTTGAATAAGGCCAATGCTTGTAGAGTAGGAAACTATGATAACTGCATATCTGTATGGGAAGTTAAGGGATACTGGAGGCCCCTTGAAGGTGCTGATCCATATTTGGGGAAAGTAGGAGAAGTTTTTGAAGGCGAAGAGTGTAAAGTTGAAGCAAGATGTAAAATTGAATATGTCAAAGATGCAATTAAAGCCATAAGAAAAGTCCACCCCTATGAAGAACCAGTGTATAATATTGTTCCAATAATTAATGATTGGTTTGAATAGAATAAGTCTTTATAAAAATTTTAATAAGGAGTCGAGGACATTGGGAAAGAAAAAATTCTGGATATTAATTGTACTAATGTTATTAGTACTATATGTTGCTGGTAATAAAATAGTTAGTTTATTGCAAACTTCTAAATTGGATTTAGAAGTTTCAGAAGATTATGAAGAAATAATTGAGGAATATTTGTTAAACAACTACAGCACCATAAATCCTAAAAATGATGAAGATTTTGAAGATTTATCAATTTTAGATTCTGACCTTGAAGGTAAAGAGATATTCTTTACAGGAGAATTACATGGAGTTGAAGCAAATGCAGGTTTAAGGATGAAGTTTTTAAAATATTTTAAGGAAAAGACGGATTTTAAATATTACCTATGTGAGTTAGGCTATAGTCATGCTTATTTTTTAAATAAGTACTTGGATACTGGAGATACAAAGATTTTGGAAGAACTATATAAACCGTTAAAAGGAACATTTGAATGGAATAAAAGCAACTACAGTCATTGGAAGATGTTATATGAATACAATAAAACTTTGCCAGAAGACAAGAGGATTCAAGTTGTGGGCGTTGACATTGAACATCAAATAGATGTTGCATATAAGTATTTAGCAGATGTACTTCCAGAAGTGGAAGCACCTATTGAAATTAAAGATAAGATAGATGGAATTAAGGCTATTTTAGATATCGATAATAGATTTAATGATGGTGTAGCAGTGGAATTTTCAAGAGAATTGTTAAAAGATATAGCTGATAAGGAAAGTATCTATAAGGAATACCTTGGTGATAATTTCAAGGGTTTTAAGTTCGTAAATCAAAATATACTTAATACTGTTGCAGCTTATGAAAAAAATAATAATGACTATGATTGGAATAATACAAGGGATAAATTTATATATGAAAATTTCCTAGCAATACAAGAAGAACTACCTAAGGGTAAGTATTACGGCCAATGGGGCCTTAATCATGCCTTTCAAAGTGAAGAAGATGGTGTAATGTGGTTTGGCGCTTATTTGAACAGGGAAGGTTCAGCTTTTAAGGATAAAATTTTAACCATTGCATACTTCTATGATAACTGCATGCAAATGAACAGAACCAATACTAGAGCATATATTTCCATTAAGTTAAATTTTATTCCAGAAATCTTTAAGAAGGTTAATGATTTAACGGGAAGCAATATAAATATTTATAAACTAAATAGTAAAGATTCTCCTTTTTATGAGCTCAATATGAATAGCACTTTATCAGGTAAAGAATTAGAAGCAAAAATTACTGATTTCTTTCAATATGTTGTATGCATAAAAGGTTCTAAAGCTACAGAACCACTTAATGATGAATATAATTAATAGATGAAAGGAAGATATAATTTGGATATTATTCAAATCTTTTATAATAACAGAAATGAAGAAAATGCAGTCCCAATGGCTAAATATATGAAAAATCAATTTCCATTTTTGGGATTAAAGAAACCTGATAGAACTGCATTATCAAAGGGATTTCTCAATGAAAAGAAAAAGGATAAAGAAATCGACTGGGATTTTATATTCAGATGCTATGAACTTCCAGAAAGGGAATTTCAGTATTTGGCCATAGATTATATGAGTAAGGTAGCTAATCTTTTTCAACCGGATGATATGAAGAAAATAGAAAAGCTAATAACCAAAAAATCTTGGTGGGATACAGTTGATGCCATAAGTCCAATTGTAGGGCATATTGCTATGAAATATCCAGAAATTAAAGAAACCATTTTAACAAAATGGATGGAATCGGATAATATTTGGTTAAAGAGAGTATCCATATTATTCCAGTTAAAATACAAAGATAAGACGGATACAGAATTTTTAAAAAAGGCTATACTTAAAAATGCAAATACAAATGAATTTTTTATAAATAAAGCCATAGGATGGGCTTTAAGGGAATATTCAAAGACTAATAAGGAATGGGTAAGAAGTTTTATAGAAAACAATAAATTATCCAAATTAAGCGTAAGAGAAGGAAGTAAGTACATTTAGGGAATTTCTAAAATAGAAACGAAAAAAGTTCATTGAGAAGTTAAATGGTTTCAACTATAAAAGATATAAAAAAGGCTGCTTCATAACCTTATGAGGGAATTATGAAACAGCCTTTTTAAGTTATAATTTACAATATTCACATGCAATTTGTGCTGCCAATTTTGCATTATTGTATACAAGTTGGATATTTGCTTCTAGGCTCTTTCCTCCAGTAATCTTCTTTACTTTGTCTAAAAGGAAAGGAGTAGTATCTTTACCCTTGATGCCTAACCTATTGGCTTCAAGGATTGCATCGTCAATTGCCTTAGAAATCAAGTTGTGGTCCATTGAATATTCATCAGGTATTGGATTTGCAATTACCATGCTGCCTTTAAGGTTTAATTCTTCTTTTATTTTAATTGCCCTTGCAATTTCAAGTGGAGTATCTAGTCTATAGTTTACTTTAAAACCGCTTTCCCTAGTATAGAATGCAGGTAGTTCATCTGTTTGATATCCAATTACAGGTACTCCTTTAGTTTCTAAGTATTCTAAGGTCAATCCAAGGTCTAGGATTGACTTAGCTCCTGCACATACAACTGCTACATTTGTATTAGCTAATTCTTCAAGGTCTGCAGAAATATCCATAGTGGTTTCTGCACCTCTGTGAACTCCACCAATGCCACCTGTGGCAAATATTTTAATCCCAGCCATTGAGGCAATAATCATTGTAGCAGCAACAGTAGTAGCACCATCTTCTCCTCTAGTAACTATTATTGGTATATCTCTTCTACTTGTTTTTATTACAGCTAATCCTTTTTTTCCTAAGTATTCAATTTCATCTGGCGAAATGCCTACGGTTAATTTCCCCTTTATGATTGCTATTGTTGCTGGAACAGCACCATTATCCCTGATTATCTTTTCTACATTAAGGGCAGTTTCTACATTTTGAGGATAAGGCATGCCATGGGATATTATAGTTGATTCCAAAGCTACTACTGGTCTATTTTCTTTCAATGCTTTTTTTATTTCAGGTGATATGACTAAATAATTCATTTTCTACCTCCAGTTTCTTTCAAGTATTTTTTTATATTTTCAACTGACATGTCTTTACTTACTGTAAGTTTAGATTTCACTGTTATGGATGAAGCTGCAATGCCAACTTTAGCAGCTTTCTCTATGCTGTAATCATTTAAATATGACCAAACAACTGCAGCTAAAAAACTATCCCCCGCACCTGTAGTGCTTACGATGTTGTTATCCATTACAGGAACATATCCTTTTTCTTTTCCATTAGTATAATATACACCTTTTGAGCCTAAAGAGACAAATATATTTTTAACTCCTTTTCTTATTATTACATCTGTTGCCTTATCTAAATCCTCTTGGTTTGAAATACTCATATTAGAAAGGATTTCTGCTTCCATAATATTGGGCTTTAAGGTGTGTATATTGTGAATGAAGTCCTTTATTTTTTGGGTTTTGCTGTTTGAGACAGTATCTAGAAAAATAGGGGCTTTGCAGTTATCCATTATATAGATTAAAGATTCAGTTGGAATATTTGTATCTACGACACAAACTCTGCTGTTATTAATGATTTCTAATTTTTCCTTTAAAAATTCAGGAGTTATGTATTTATATATTTCCATATCTGAGAGGGCTAACTGCATTTCTCCAGTCTCATCATTTATGCAGATGTATGTAGATGTCCTTTCGTTTTCTATTATTAGGGAATGTTTAAGGCTGATATTGAGCTCATTGCAGTTTCTCTTTATTTCTTCTGCGTATGAGTCGCTTCCTAGAACTGTAATGAATTCGACTTTTACCCCAAGTCTACTTAAATTTTCAGCAATATTTCTAGCAACACCGCCTAAGGATAAATTTGTTTTGCCTGGATTAGAGCTTTTATATATAAGTTTTGAATATGGAGTACCTATAATATCTATGTTTGCACCACCAATAACAACTACATAATCTTCCAACATGGAACCTCCTATTTACTTATATGATTATTTATTATATAACAGATATACCCAAATGGATGATAATAATTTATTTTATCAATTAGAAAAATGAAGTATAATTATATGAAGAATAATTTGTATGTGAGGAGAGATAGCATGAAGAAGATTATAATGTTTGGAAGTAAGCTTTGACCAGATTGTGGCCCAGCGAAAGAGTTTCTTTCTGAACACAATATCCAATATATATACTTAGATATTACAGAAAGCATGCTTAATTTAAAGATGTTTTTAAAATACAGGGATAACTATAAGGAATTTGAAAAGATAAAGGAAATGGGCAAAGTTGGAATACCATGTATCGTAATTAACGATGGAGAAAAAATCCTTTTTGACTACAAAGAAATAGTTAATTATAATGAGTAATTGTTAGTTTTTATATTCAAAAACAAAAGAAGAAATTTAATGGAGGTAGCATATGAAGGAGACAATTTATATAACAGGGCACAAAAATCCTGATTCAGATTCTATATGTGCTGCTATAGCCTATGCTGAATTTAAAAATGCCAACGAAGATGTAAATGCTATTCCAGTAAGGTTAGGGCCAATAAATAGAGAGACAAAATTCATATTGGATTATTTTGGAGTTGAACCTCCAATGCTTTTGGAAACTGTAAGGCTTAGTGTTAGGGATTTAAATTTTGACAAGATTGCACCAGTAAGCCCTGACATATCTATAATGATGGCACTGGAGCTGATGAAGAAAAACAAATTAAACAGCCTTCCAGTTGTAGATGAAAATGATAAGCTATGTGGCATAGTAACTATTTCAGATATTGTATCATCATATATTGATGTCTGGGATAATGGATTTTTAGGGAAATCCGGTGCTACTATTGACAATATAATTGATACCCTTTCAGCAAAAGCTGTGGTAAAGCCAGACAAGATGAAGCCCTTAAATGGCAAGGTTTTAGTTTTAGCCATGGATCCAAAAACTGTAGTCAAATATATAGATGATAATGACATTATTATATGCGGAAACAGGAGAGATGTTCAAGAAATTGCAATTAACAGCAATATTTCACTAATGATTGTAACTGGAAATGAAGAGGTAGATGAAAAAATCATCAAACTAGCTGAAGAAAAAGGGGTGACTCTAATATCTACACCCCATGATACATTCACTGCGTCAAGGTTAATAACTCAGTCTATACCTATCAGCCATGTAATGACTAAGGAAAATATAGTAAGCTTTACCCTTGACGATTTAGTTGATAATGTAAGGGAAAAGATGTCCCAGACAAGGTACAGGTCTTATCCAGTAATAGACGATGATAATAGCGATAAAGTTGTTGGATTAATTTCACGATACCATTTAATATCCAGCACAAAGAAAAAAGTAATTTTAGTTGACCACAATGAACGAAGCCAATCTGTTGATGGGCTTGAAGAATGTGAAATTCTCGAAATCATCGACCACCACAGGGTAGCAGATGTATTTACAAGCAACCCAATTTACTTTAGAAACGAGCCAGTTGGCAGTACTTCTACAATAATAGCTTCCATCATGTTTGAAAATGGAAGAAGGCCTTCTAAGAAGATTGCAGGAATCCTTGCTGCTGCCATAATATCCGATACTTTGCTATTTAAATCGCCTACATCTACCTATGCTGATAAAATGATGCTAGAAAGATTGGCAAAAATTGCTGATTTAGATGTAGAAAAATTTGCAATGGAAATGTTTAAAGCAGGGACTTCACTAGTGGACAGGACTCCTGAAGAAATACTAAATCAAGATTTTAAGGTATTTACCATTAATGACAATAAAGTAGGAATTTCCCAAGTTTACACCATGGATTTAGACAGTATAAAGGATTTAAAGGAATCTTTAATTTCTGCTATGGAAGAGAAAAGAAGCATTGGGGGATATTCAACCTTTATATTGATGTTAACAGACATATTCAATGAAGGTTCAGAAATGGTAGTAGTAGGGGAAAATAAGGAATTAATTGCAAATGCCTTTGGCAAGAAGCTTGTAAACAACTCATTCTATGCACCAGGAGTGTTGTCTAGAAAGAAGCAGGTGGTACCACCAATAACTTCAGTTATAGCTGATTTGCAGCAAATGTCCATGGATAATGTGATTTAATAATAGGCTGGTGGGGAAATTTGTATAAGGTTTTAATTGTTGAAGATGATGAAATAATCGCCAAGTCCATAGCAAATTACCTAAATAATTGGGATTATGAAGTTAAATGTGTTTTTGATTTTAGGAAAGTAATTGACGAATTTATCGAATTTAACCCACAGTTAGTCCTTTTAGATATCTCTTTGCCATTTTATAACGGATATCACTGGTGTAATGAAATAAGGAAGATTTCAAAGGTGCCCATAATATTCATTTCATCTGCCAGTGACAACATGAATATAATCATGGCTATGGATATTGGCGGTGATGATTATATAGTAAAGCCCTTTGATTTAAGCGTGTTAATAGCCAAAGTAAATGCCTTAATAAGGAGAACTTATTCATTTCAAGGGCAGGTAAATGTATTAGAAAGAAATGGGGTCATACTGAATTTAAATGACGTATGTGTTATCTACAAGGATAAGAAATTGGAACTTACTAAAAACGACTTTAAGATACTTCAAATTTTAATGGAAAACCCCGGAAAAGTCGTATCTAGAAATGAGATAATGATGAGGTTGTGGGACAGCGACAGCTTTATTGATGACAATACCTTGACGGTTAATGTAAATAGGCTTAGAAAGAAGCTGGAAGAAATAGGCATCTATGATTTTATAATAACTAAAAAAGGTTTAGGATATATGGTGAAGTAGATGAAAGAAATAAAAATGGTTTTTTCTTCATATTTAAAAGAAAGAATAGGATTTCTAGGGGTACAGATAATTTTTATGATTATATTTATCATAGTTTTTGCACTATATTCTCTACCCTTAGAAACTATACTATATGGAGGTTTATTGTGCCTATTTGTATCAATTATCCTAAGCATTTATGATTTCTATAAATACTATGTGAACTATAAAACCTTATTAAATGTTAAGCACAATATAACTGCTACCCTTTCCAATCTTCCGGAGCCAAAGGCTTTGAAGGAAAAGTCATATCAGGATTTAATAACTACTTTATATGAAGATAAGGTAAATTTAACATCTCAGTTAGATAAGAAAAATACGGAATTAATTGAGTATTTTACGCTCTGGACCCATCAGATTAAGAGCCCTCTTGCTGCTGCAGATTTGCTACTGCAATCAACAGATATGGAATCTAAGGAAGAATTCAAAAAAATATTTTTTGAAATAGAAGAATATGTTGATATGGCACTGCAATTTTTAAGGATTGACAGCATGAATTCAGATTTGAAAATAGAAGAATATCCACTTATTGATATAGTCAAAAAGGCTGTTAAGTCCTATGCTACTATTTTTATTTATAAGAACATAAAACTAAATTTAAAGGAAATAGATGTTAAGGTGTTGACCGATGAAAAGTGGCTACTGTTTGTAATAAAGCAAATTCTATCAAACGCCTTGAAATATACCAATAGCGGAGGAGAAATCTCCATATTTTTAGAAGGGGAAAGGACCCTTGTCATAAAGGATACTGGAATAGGAATCAGTGAAGAAGATTTGCCAAGGGTATTTGAAAGGGGATTTACTGGCTATAATGGAAGGATGAATAAAAAGTCTACAGGTATTGGTTTATATCTATGCAAAAAGGTATTAGATAAGCTGTCCCATAAGATATATATAACTTCTGAAGTTGGGAAAGGAACAGCGGTAAAAATAGACCTATCTTCCACCAAATTAGAAATAGAATAATCTTACAAAATAGTAAGGTTAAGAAAGGAAATGTAAGCCAATCTTAAGGCAAAGCATTTCCTTTTTTATTATATTTAAAGTAAAATAGATGATATGAATGGAGGAATAGGAATGGAGCTTTTGACTGTAAAAAACTTAAAAAAGATATATACGACTAGATTTGGGGGAAGTCAGGTTTTAGCATTGTCAAATGTTAATTTTTCAATTGAAGAAGGGGAATTTGTGGCAATAATGGGTGAATCAGGAGCGGGAAAGACGACTCTATTAAATCTAATAGCAACTTTAGATAAGCCTACCAGTGGCGAAATACTTTTAAGAGGAAAAAGCTTACTTTCTATGGATGAGAGCCAACTGGCATCTTTTCGAAGGGAGCACCTAGGATTTGTCTTTCAAGACTTCAATTTATTGGATACATTTTCTTTAAAGGATAACATATTGCTTCCTTTAGTTTTATCAGATGTGAAATATAAGGAGATGGAAAAAAGGTTAATGCCCATTGCTGAAAGGCTTGGCATAAGCAAGTTATTGAATAAGTTCCCCTATGAAGTTTCTGGTGGGGAAAAGCAAAGGGCAGCAGTTGCAAGGGCTATTATAACTAATCCTGAGCTGCTATTAGCTGATGAGCCAACAGGGGCATTAGATTCAAAATCATCAAATGAATTATTAGATATTTTTTCTAAGTTAAATGACAGCGGGCAGACAATTTTAATGGTAACCCACAGCGTCATTGCTGCCAGCCACGCTACTAGGGTGTTGTTTATAAAGGACGGAGAAATATTCCATCAAATCTATAGAGGAAACTTATCAAACAGGGCTTTGTTTGAGAAGATTTCCAATACCTTAACTCTCCTAGCATCAGGAGGGAAGAGTTATGAATAGGAATCTATATTCTAAGTTAGCAAGAAGCAATATCATTAGAAACAGGGATACTTATTTTCCCTATATATTTTCTTCAGTAGTAACGGTCTCCATGTTTTATATGTTATTAACTATTGCCAATAGGACTAAGGAAGCAGACTTTCTTGGAGACAAGGTCATGACAGATGTGCTTACCTTTGGCGTAATTGTTATAGGATTGTTTTCCTTCTTATTTATTTTTTATACCAACAGTTTCCTTTTAAAAAGAAGGACGAAGGAATTGGGATTGTACAGCGTCTTGGGTATGGAAAAAAGACATATATCAAGGGTTACTGCCTATGAAATTCTATATTCAAGCTTATTTTCTATAGCCATTGGGATAGTTGTTGGGATTATATTTAGCAAGCTGATGTTCGCAGTCCTTTTAAATTTACTAAAATTAGATACATCTATTTCCCTGAATATATCTTTGCATTCAATCATTGCTACTATAATGCTTTTTATATTGATTTTCTTTACAGTAATTTTTTTCAATGCAATAAGAATTCACAAGTTAAATCCTATTGACTTAATTACAGGAGCTAAAAAAGGCGAGAGGGAGCCTAAATCAAAGTGGTTAATTGGCATATTGGGTATAATCTCCCTTGGTTCAGGATATTATTTGGCCCTTACCATAGAAAATCCAGTAAAGGCTATGTTGATGTTCTTTATAGCTGTTATACTAGTTGCTATTGGAACGTACTTCCTTTTTACATCTGGAAGCATAATATTCTTAAAAATCCTTAGGAGAAACAAAAGATTCTATTATCAAAAAAATCACTTTATCTCTGTGTCTAATATGATTTACAGAATGAAGCAAAACGCAGTAGGTTTAGCCAATATTGCCATTTTAAGCACTGCAGTGCTTTTAATCCTTTCAACAACAGTTTCATTATATGTAGGATTGGAAGATATTTTGGCCACAAGATATTTTAGGGATGTAAATGCAACTTTTTCTTTTAATGTAGATGATGAAAAAGAATATGAAATTGAAGAAATAGTCTTTGAAAAGAAAATGGACAATAATATTAAAATAGAAAACATAGTAAGCTATTATAATTTAAATATCCATGGAATTCTAGTTGGCCATGAAATAATGATGGATTATACTGGAAATGTATCTGATGACAATATCTACTATTTAAAACTAATTCCATTGGAGGATTTTAACAGAAATCAGGATACTAGTTTTAAATTAAATAAGGGCCAAGTGCTTTTATATAGCAATAAGAATTATAATTATAATGATATAGTGGTTTTAGGTGAAAAGTATGATATAAAAGGAAAATTAGAAAGCATTAATTTTTTACCTAGGTCTGTATTTAATCAAATAGTTCTAATTGTACCTGATATGGTTGAAGTAGAAAAGATTATGACTAAAGCCAATGAATTAAAGAAAATGAATTATATGTATAATATCAACTATGATTATGGATTTGATATAAAGGGAGATTATGAAGATAAGGTCAATTTCGTAAAGGATTTAAAAAGCCAATTTAAAACATCTATAGAAGGCTTTGAGCTACTTGAAGACAGATATACTACAAGGCAGGATTTCATATCGATTTACGGAAGCTTGTTCTTCATAGGGATATTCTTAGGCACTCTATTTGTAATAGTTACAGTATTAATAATATATTACAAGCAAATTACTGAAGGCTATGATGATAGGGAAAGATTTGTCATACTTCAAAAGGTAGGCATGAGTAAAATGGAAGTCAAAAAGGCAATAAAGAGCCAAATATTATTGGTATTCTTCTTACCTTTAATAACAGCTATTATTCATATAATGTTTGCCTTTCCATTGGTAAGAAAAATCCTTGCTTTAATGAGTTTAACTAATACTAAGCTTTTCTTAAGTACAACAGCCATAGTTATTCTAGTATTTGCCATTGGCTATGGCATAGTATATAAATGGACAGCTAAGGCATATTACAAGATAGTAAATTAGATTTTAGTTATTGAGTGAACTCACCATAAAAAAATCTATTAAAGGGCTGCTTCTCAAATTGAAGCAGCCCTTTTTCTATAGATTATTTTTTTAACTAAATTGCCCAGTTTCCGTTTTTGAATAGCTGAACTTTATTTCCGTTTTTTTCGTATGCAACTATATCAAGTTCTGGTCCACCTGCCATGAAATCTACATGGATTAGGCTGAAGTTGGCACCTTTCTTTTCAAGTTCTTCTTGAGTCATACTTGAGCCATTTCTCATGGCGTAGGCATAGGCACGGCCTAAGGCAAAGTGGACAGAGGCATTTTCGTCAAATAGGGTTTCGTTAAATAATATTCCTGTATTGGATATTGGGGAATCGTCTGGAACTAGGGCAACTTCTCCTAGATATCTTGCGCCTTTGTCGTTATCCAACAATTTTTCTAATACTTCATATCCTTTTTCAGCATAGAAATCTACTACTTTTCCATCCTTGAAAGTAAAGCCAAAGCCATCTACTATTTTCCCATTTACGCTTAATGGCTTAGTTGCCCTAACAGTGCCATTTACCTTTAAGCGGTGAGGTGTAGTAAAGACTTCTTCTGTAGGTATATTAGCTACATAAGGGTCTCCTTTTTGGCTTTCTTTGGAACCGCCCATCCAGAAGTGGTCTTCAGCTAAGTATACTTCTAAGTCTGTGCCAGGGCCTTTAAATACAAGTTTTTCAAATTGCTTTTCGTTTAAATAGTTTCTATACTTCTTTAAATTCTTATCATGAATTTCCCAAGCTTTAACTGGGTCCTCTTGGTCAACTCTTGTGGCTTTGAATATCATTTCCCATAGTTTTTCTACAGCTTCATTATCATCTAACTCAGGAAATACAGATTTTGCCCATGGAACACATGGCATAGCTATTATTGTCCATTTAGTAAATCCAGTCATTCTATATTTCAAAACATTGGCCATGGCTTGGGAAACTGTCTTTTGGTTTTTAGCAACTAGTTCTTCGTCAATGTCCTTTAATAGCTCTGGGTCCGACGATATGATGAATAGATGATGGTAATTATCTTTATACATGGCTTCTAGGGCATCAACTCTCCACTTTGGATATTCTTCAAAGACAAAGTCTTTTCCATATTTAAATCTTATAAGGCTCATTTCATCATCTCGGAGCTGAAATTCCACATCCTTTGCTCCTAATTCATAGGCTTTTTTAGTAATAAGCCTAGCTAGTGGAATGGAATCAACATTGCCTGTAATTATGAGCCCTTCTTTTTCTTTTAAGTTGATTCCAACTTTAACTGCAAGTTCAGCGTATTTTTCTAAATTTTTTTCAAAGCTGTCCATATTATCCTCCTTAGAATATTATTTTCATTAACATTTTAACATAGAGATTTCCTAAGGTTAATTAGGTAAATTATATTATTGAAAATAGTTTTCTTATAAATATAATAAAATCAATTATATAAATATTTAAAGGGGGTTCTTATGTTTACAGTTGAAAAAATATTTGATTAGGATTTAAAGACAGATATTACCCTAAAGGTCATGACTTCTTTGCGCAAATGGTTTAATCCTATTGAGGATATTCAAAGGAAATCCATTGAACATAGGGATATGCCATTTTTTGCAGCTTATAAAGATGATGATGTTATTGGATTTATAGCAATAAAAATTCACAACAAGTATACAGCTGAAATATATAATGTTGGTGTGTTAGAGGAATACCATAGGAATGGCATAGGCAGTAAATTGTTATTAGAAACAGAAAATTACTTAAAAGAAAATGGATATAAATTTTTGACTGTAAAAACCCTTGATGAATCAGTTGAATATGAGCCATATGAAAGAACAAGGGCATTTTACTATAAAAATGGTTTTTATCCTATAGAAGTTTTTCCTTTGTATTGGAATGAAGATAATCCATGTTTATTATTAGCTAAATATATTGGGTAATTATTACAAAAAACTAAAAGGGGTATTGGGATGAAAAATATAATTATTACAGGAGCCAATCAAGGAATTGGATATTATGCTGTAAGGCAGTTATTAGAAGATAAATATAATGTTACAGTTTTGGACTTAAATATTGATAATCTATTGGATTTAAAAGATGAATGGCCATCTCTTCTTCCTTTAGTATGTGATGTTAGAGATTTTGTTAGATTAAATGAATGTGTAAGGGAAAGTGTGTTAAGGTTTGGAAGTGTTGATTGTGCCATTCACAATGCTTGCCTATGTACTTTTGATTCCATGGATAATACAGATGAAAAAACATTTAAAGATGTATTTGATGTAAACTATTTCGGAGCATTAAATTTGACAAAGGCAGTAATTCCATTTATGTTGGAACAAAAAGAAGGCAAAGTCATCTTTGCAAGTTCCATAGTTGGCGTAACTGGATTCATGAACATAATCCCCTATGCATCTAGTAAAGGTGCCATTGAATCTCTTGCAAAATGTTTAAATATTGAATATGAAGATAAGGGAATTAGCTTCCACATCTTTCATCCTCCACTAACAAGGACTAAATCGTCGGAACCACTTCCTGTTCCTAAAGAAGTCATGATGTCACCTGAAAAGGTGGGGGTAGGATTTGCAAAGAACATTAACAAAAATAGCTTCATTATTTGCCATAGCTTCTGGCAAAAGGTACAGGTTATGGGCTGTTACCTTTTTCCAATTAAGATGGGAAAACTTTTGAGCAAATTGACTAAAAAGCATATGTAAATGTAAAACTCCTATGGGCTTGTCCATAGGAGTTTTTTAAAATGCTGGTATTACAGCTCCATCATAAGTCTCTTCTATATATTTTTTAACTTTTTCTGATTGTAATACATTTAACAATTTTTGGAATTTCTCTTGGTTTTCTTCACCTTTTCTTACAACTACGATATTAGCATATGGCGAT
>DATCJO010000126.1:0-16550 GCA_036562765.1 Tissierellaceae bacterium
AATGGCAATGTAATTCCAGGATTATATGCAGCTGGCGAAGTAACTGGTGGAATCCACGGCTCTAACAGACTAGGAGGAAACGCACTAGCTGATATAACAGTATTCGGTAGAATTGCAGGTGCCAACGCAGCTAAGAATAAATAAACTAAATCCCCCTTTATATTAAAACACCCCTTAATCTTTTTAGATTAAGGGGTGTAAGTTTATTTATCCTATTAACATCTTTATATCATCTTCTACATTTGATATTGTGCCTATTCCAAAGTTTTCTACCAATACCTTAGCTACATTTGGTGATAGGAATGCAGGTAGTGTTGGACCAAGATGAATATTCTTAACTCCTAGATATAGAAGTGCAAGTAGTACTATTACTGCCTTTTGTTCGTACCAAGCTATGTTGTATACTATTGGCAAGTCGTTTATATCATTTAGTTCAAATACTTCCTTTAATTTCAATGCTATAAGCGCCAAAGAATATGAATCGTTGCATTGACCTGCATCTAATACCCTTGGAATACCATTAATATCTCCTAGGTTTAGTTTATTATACTTGTATTTTGCGCAGCCTGCAGTTAATATTACTGTATCCTTTGGTAAAGCTTTAGCAAATTCTGTATAGTAATTTCTCTTTGAATGCCTACCATCGCAGCCTGCCATTACTACGAATTTTCTGATAGCTCCTGATTTTACTGCTTCTACAATCTTATCTGCCAAAGCAAATACTTGCGCATGAGCAAATCCACCAATTATCTTTCCTGATTCAATAGGAGCAGGTGCTGGAAGCCTCTTAGCATGTTCAATTAATTCTGAGAAGTCCTTTGGCTTTCCATCTTCCCTATCTGGAATATGCTTCAATCCTGGATATCCAACTGCACCTGTAGTATATACCCTATCTGCATAAGATGGCAATGGTGGTACTAAACAGTTTGTAGTAAACAATATTACTCCGTTAAACTTCTCAAATTCTTCTCTTTGCTTCCACCAAGCATTTCCATAATTTCCTACGAAATGCTCATATTTCTTAAATGCTGGATAGTAATGTGCTGGCAGCATTTCACCATGGGTATATACATCTACTCCTGTACCTTTAGTTTGTTCAAGCAAGTCTTCAAGGTCCTTCAAGTCATGTCCGGAAACTAAAATAGCAGGATTGTTTCTAACTCCTATATTCACTTCTGTAATCTCTGGATTTCCATAAGTTGAAGTATTTGCCTTGTCTAATAGGGCCATGACTTGTACACCGTATTTTCCTGTTTCCATAGTTAAAGATAATAAGTCATTTACTGTTAAGCTGTCATCTAATGTGGCAGTTAAGGCTTTTCTCATGAATTTGTATATTTCTTTATCTTCATAACCTAGATTCATCGCATGTTCAGCATAAGCTGCCATACCTTTTAATCCATAGGTGATTAATTCCCTTAAGGACCTAATGTCTTCATCTTTAGTTGCAAGTACTCCAACCTTTTCACTGGTTGATTTATATTCTATTTCTTCCCTTGAGTTTACTGTAAAGCTTGAAGCATCTGCTAATTCTCCTAGCTCTATGCCTTTCTCAATTAAAATTGATTTAAGCTCATCTCTTGCCTTAAGAACTTCCTTAATCTTTTCAATAAACTTTTCCTTATCAAAATTTACATTTGTAATTGTCATAAACAATCCATCCACTAACAACCTATCAAGCCCAGGCAATGTTATTTCATTTTCATCAGCTTTTACACCTACAGCTGATAGCCCTTTTAATGAATAAATCATTAAATCCTGTAAAGCTGCTACATCAGCGGTTTTACCGCATACTCCCACCTTTGTGCAGCCCTTTCCTTGTGCTGTTTCTTGGCATTGATAACAAAACATTGTCATTATTACTCCTCCTATTTTACTATTATTAATTCATATTTATCTGAGTGGCATCAAGCCTTATCCCCTTGACTTATATTTCAAGTATAGCGCCCTTTTCATATTAAATCTGTAACCTATGTTACGAAGTAAAATTTTATTTTTTAAATTTCCCATTTTATTCCATTATTTATTTTTTTATGATATAATTCTAAAATGAGATTCAAGTATCATATAAAATACCTAGTAGAAAAGGAGATTAGTTATGGACAGAAATAAATCAAAAATCTCCATTCTAATAGTTCCCCACACGCAGAAAGTGAAGCGCATTTCTATCCCAAACTGGTTTCCTAAAGCAGCCTTGTTAACTTTTTCATTCATAATGATTTCTTTAATTCTGTACATAAAGATAATCTTAAATAAGCAAGCCCATTTAATAAAAGAAGCAAATGAAAAGCTAGCCTATATCAACGAATTAGAAGAAGAAAACCGAAACAAAGAACAGAAATTAATTGACCTTGAAACTGAAAACAAGCAACTCTTGGAAAAGGCTAAGGAAGTAGAGGACAAGCTTAATGAAATCGATATATTACAGAGAAGGCTTGAAAAATTGGCAGGAATAAATAGCCCCTCAAGAGGTGGCGTAGACAGAAATGTAGAATTTGATGAATTATCTTCTACTGAAGAGATGGAAATGATATCACAAGTCCTAACTAACAAAAAAGTAGAGTTGGAAGTATTTATAGAAGATATAGAAGCCCAATTTGAATACTTGGAAACCGTTCCAAACATTATGCCTGCGTCTGGAAGGATAACTTCAGGATTTGGATATCGTAGAGATCCCTTTACGCGAAAAATAAAACTCCATGAAGGTATTGACATTGCCAACTCCTATGGGACCAGCATAAAGGCTGCTGCAAAAGGAACTGTAATATTTGCAGGATATTACAACGGATATGGAAGAACAATTATAATCGACCACGGAAATGGCTACAAAACACTATATGGTCATAATAAGGAACTCCTAGTTAAAAAAGGGGATAAAGTTGAAAAAGGACAAGTCATAGCTAAGATGGGAAGTTCAGGAAGATCTACTGGAGTTCATCTCCATTTTGAAATCCACCATAACAACAAGGCTATAGACCCACTTACTGTCATAAACAACTAAGCTTTGGAGGGGTAAAGGTGTTTAAAAAAAAGGAAGAGTTTACTATGGAAAGCATAGATTCTTTAATAGGAGAAAACCTTAAAATCACTGGTAATATAGAGGGAAAAGGAAACTTGAGAATTGATGGCACTGTAGAAGGGGACATTATCTATGAAGGCAATGTAGTAATAGGTGAAGATGGAAAAGTAATTGGAAATATTAAAGCCAGTGCAGTATCATTAAGTGGAACCGTAAATGGAAATGTTGCTTCCTCATCTAGGATAGAAATTTTTGAAAATGGCACTCTAATTGGGGATTTAGAAGCTCCAGTGCTTGTAATACACGAGAATGCAAGATTTGAAGGAAACTGCAAGATGCCAAATAAATCAAGGAATGATACTCACAAAGAAAAAGCAAAGGCTGAAAATCCACAATAATTTACTGTACACTAACTATTAATAAAGAAATTAAAAAGATAAGATATAAATGAAGGGACATATTCAATAATATGTCCCTTTATTTTTCTAAGCACTGATAATTGCCCTATATTTATTAAACTTAATAATCTATACCCGCAGCCATAATCTTACTTGGGTCACTTGCAGAACATGGGGTTACTCCATAGACCATATGGCAGTGTGGACATTTTGTTTCCAGATGAATCATTTCAAATTCATTTCCGCATTCTACACATTTTATAGTTACCTTTATTGGCATAGGCAATGTATTGAAGCCCATCATCCTGATTTTATCAACTACTAGTTTACCATTATCAAATGAACCTGTACATCCATCATGCATTTATAACTCCCTCCTTTATTCAATGCACAATTCACAGTTCACAATTCACAATTAAATTTAATAAGCAAACTGTAAATTTACATATATTATTCATTATTAATAATTGTAAATTGTGCATTGATAATTGTGAATTATTTTAAGTGTTTCTCCATTTCTTAAACTATTCCTCATACTTTGAAGTATGTTGTCCATCCTTTCAAGCTCAAGAAGAAGCTTCTTTTCTTCTTCGCTTGTTTCAATTATTTTATCTATACCGCCATTTTTGATGATAATTCTCTTATGGGCCATTAGAGCTAAAATTGGGTCGTGGGTTGCCATAAGGACTATTTTATCCCTCGATACCAATAGTTCCAGAGCCTTTTTTCTGTCTATGCCTGCATTTTCTATTTCATCTATTAGTACAATTGGAGAAGAGCTCAAAATTGCAGTATCAGCAATCATCAATGCCCTTGATTGACCTCCGCTTAGGGAGGTTATAGGAGTATTTAAGTCGAACTTCTCACCTGCAAGATTGTTTGCTTCATATATTATCCTGTCTATAGTTCCTTCTACATCTTCTACGAGTCTGCTTTCTGCATGGAGCTCTAAAAACTCCCTCACAGTAAGGTCCATAACGAAGTTCATGTTTTGTGAAAGCTGTGCAACAAGTTTGTTATTCGATGAAAACCTCCACTTTTTATCTGGCAGTTTCCCATTTATTAGAATTGTCCTCCCTGTAGGAGTATCATTTATTGCAGTCCATTCTATATCTGCCAATAGCCTTGATTTGCCTGAACCTGTTGGCCCAACAATGGAAACTATTTCTGATTTGTTTATGGTAAGCTCTTCGAATTTTTCCTTGTTTCCTGATTTGTCATGCCCAGGCAGTATTGTTAAGGAGTATACTCCCATGTCATCCTTAATGCCTAGAAACTCCTTCATCTGTTCAATGTATATTTCCAAATCTTGAATTAGCTTTTCCTTATCTATGGCAAATTGTTCAATATAATCTTCACTCAATGTATCTAAAAACTCCTTGAATGTCTTATCCTTGTGATTTTTGACATCAAGCTTATTTTCTTCAAAATATTCAACCACAAAAGGATATTTATCTTCAAGTTCCCTAATAGTTAAGTCCATCATCTTAATCACCCATATCTATCTTTCTTACATTTCCCATTTGATACTTCTTACCTATTCTGGTTTCTCCTAGGCAGTAGGAGCATAAAGCTGAAGGCATTGGAAATCTCAGTTCCATCCCTTCTACAGTATCTATGCCCTTTTCATCATCATAAAGCAAGGTGCTTAATTCATAGGCTCCTTGACCTGTTAATCCATTAATGTGCATGATAACTGCCTTCGGATTTACTGAACTTACCCTTGATGCAAAGACCTCCCTTTCAGCTTGGGAAACTATGTCCCCTTTTGTGATGACTACTATGTCTGCTGATTTCAGCATTGGCCCTATTTTCTTTGGAGTGTTTATTCCTGAAAGGTTGTCGATGACGCATACACCTTTAATATTTTTTATATATGGGGAACATCTATTGCAGAGTCCAGCAGATTCAGTAATAAGCATATCTAGTTTTAAATTCCTTCCCCACTCTACAACTTCCTCTATATTAGAAGCGAAGAAATGATCAGGGCACAAAGCCCCTGAAAGGCCCTTCTTTACAGGAATGCCTGCCTTTTTATATAAAATATCATCATCAGTATAGAGACAGTCAAATTTAACTACCCCTACAGAAATATCCCTCTTTTTCAGCGCTTCTATGGTCTTCAAAATTACAGATGTCTTTCCTGATGAAGGTGGTCCTGAAAATACAACTAAGTTCATGTTAATCCTCCTGTTTTACTCCATGAAATATATTCATGGACTTTTCTATTAGTTCTCCTATATTATTGGATATAATATAGTCCCATCCAAGCCACATAAATTTCATATCTGGAGATAGCTTATTATCTATTCCGGGTATCGTTGTTGGAAATTTCCCATTATTTGAAAGCAGTTCCCCAATTTCTTTTGAAAAAATGAAATCTACAATTGGCTTAGTCTTTTCTTTACTCTTCTTCTTAGCTATCAAAAATATTGGGCTTATTATAGCCCCATCTTCTGGCCATTGGGGAACTAAAGGGCTGTTGGGTCTTACCATATTGGTAAAGAAATAAGGCATTACTGTTACTGTTGGTACATGGGAGTTGTTTCTTCTAATATGGGATTTTACCATTTCTGCTGGGTGCATGCTTCTAAACTGAGCCTTGGCAAGGATTTTTATGCCTTCTTCTCCAAATTTCTTATGGATATTTAAAAGTATAGCATTGAATAAATCGTTGTCCATAGTAGGTATGGACACTGAATTTTCAAATTCAGGCTTTAATAAATCTTCCCAGCTTCTTGGAAACTTTCTCCCATTTAATTCCTCTGTATTTACCATAAATACAGCAGGTACAACTCCTAAGATAGAATAATGCCTATCTGGGTCCTTTAAATCTATTTCCTCGTTATCAAAGTCGTCATTTAGTTTTTCAAGTCCAGTAATGTCTTCAAATACCCCTGCTTCTTTAAACTTCCACATTAAATTCCTGTCAAAGAACAGCTCAAATCCAGCAGATAAATAAATATCTGCCAGTGAATCATCATTATCAGGTTCTATGTTTTCTTTCAGCCAGTTTACTCCCATGTGGGCAGATTTTAAGTCGTGCTTTATGTTTAAGTTAAGTTTCTCCTTATTTTCCTCTATCCAAGCATTAAATCCCTCTAAAAGTGGTATTCTTACAGGGCAAGGCAGTACCCCTTCTATCCTTATATCTGCCTTTATACTTTCATTCTTTTCAATTAAGGTAGAATCCACAGATTTTCTGTTTTGCTCTATTGCTTCTATAAGCTTTTCCGTAAAAAGTTCTAAATTAACCTTTTTTGTTTTACATGCCATTTCCAATGAAATGGTTTTCCCCATTAATTTTCTCATTTTTTCATTGGCAAGCTGTTCAAAACCATGGGCTATGAATACTGGCAGTGTTTCTGGATATCTTTCAGTAATATCATAGACCTTGTCTTTAATATCAAAATATCTATTCATCTTCTCACCTCAAATAGGAATTCCTTTTATATTATTGCTTTTATTATACCATCTAATAAAAAAAAGTCGGTAACCGAAGTTACCAACTTAATTTTTGTATAATATTCCTTTTTTTAATTCCTCAGCTTTATCTTCACCTAATAAGTACTTGACAATTTCTATGGCAAAATCTACTGCTAGGGCTGGACCTCTCGAAGTTATTATATTTCCATCTACTACAACGCTTTTTTCCTCATATATTCCGCCTTTCAATTCATCTTCAAAGCCTGGATAGGAAGTAACCCTCTTTCCTTTTATGATTCCCGCCCTTTCGAGGACTATTGGTCCTGCACATATTGCAGCGGTGAGTTTACCCTTTTCATGAAGGGTTTTAACTATTTCTATTACCCTTTGATTATCCCTTAGATTTGTTGCACCAGGTATTCCTCCAGGTATTACTACTCCGTCATAGGAATCTAAATCATTTATTTCATCAATTAACTTGTCTGCTAAAACTGGTACTTCATGGGCTCCAACTACCTTCTTGTCATCAGTTATGGATACGGTATCTACTTTTATGCCTTTTCTTCTAAGATAGTCCACAACAGTTAAGGCTTCTACTTCTTCAAAACCATTGGCTAAAAATACAATTACCTTCATAGAAATACCTCCCTTTATAATTCATATTTTAATTAATACCCAATTATATTAAAATTTAGTCTTGTTATTCATTATCAAGTTATTTACCTATAATACACTTTAATATATAATGGTTTTATCTTAGAAAAGGAAAGAAGGTATAATATGAGTACTTTTTTACTTAAACTTATAGCCCTATCAACTATGATTATAGACCATTTTGGTGCCATATTCCATGAAGATGTTATGATTTACAGGATGATAGGAAGATTAGCATTTCCAATTTATTGCTTCTTATTGGTAGAAGGCTTCTATCACACCAGCAATGTAAAAAGATATGCCATAAGATTACTAATCTTTGGATTTATATCTGAACTATTTTTTGATTATGCCTTCTACGGAAAGATATACCTCTGGCATCAAAATATATTCTTTACGCTTTTTATTGGGCTAATGGCAATGTATTTTATTGAAAATAAGGATGGAAAATATAATATCAAGAAAAATTTAGTAATGGCCATATCTATATTAATTGCTACCTTAACTTTTGTGGACTACACTTATATAGGCATAATATATATACTGGCATTTTACTTTTTCAGGGATTATCCTAAAAAGCAAAAATTCTTAAGAATTGGCCTTATAATGCTCATAATAAATTTAGTATCTACTTCTTTAATTCAGCAGTTTTCACTATTGGCACTTCCAATCTTGTATTTCTACAATGGCGAACTTGGCATTAAAAATAAGGCATTGCAGCTTTTATTTTATATCGCATATCCACTTCATCTACTAATATTCTACTTAATAAAGATATATTAGCATATTTGGGTATTATAATAACAACACATTATCTTTAGGAGTAAATTATGAAAAAAATAAAAAAGCTGGCATTAAAAATCATATCAAGCCAACGCAACCGCATTAGCTTAAAAAAATATTATAAGGTCTATAGAAAAATTCAAAACATAATAAATCCCCCTTTTAAACCTATTTACAAAATACTTGACCAAAAAATCATAAAAGATAATAGGGAAATACCTGTTAGAGTCTTCATACCAAAAGAAAATCCTCTTCCAAAGCTTTTAATTTTCTTCCACGGAGGAGGTTGGGTTACAGGCAACATAGATTCATATACCAATGTTTGTGCTGAAATGGCAAATAGAACAAACCACACTGTTATTTCAATAGACTACCGCTTGGCACCGGAATATCCATTTCCAATTGGGTTAGAAGACTGCTACTGGGCTACAAGGGAAATATTCCTAAATAGTGAGAAGCTCAATTTTAAGCAGGATGACATCACTTTAATTGGAGATAGCGCAGGTGGGAATCTTGCTGCTGCAGTAAGCCTTATGGCAAGAGACAGAGGAGAATTTCTTCCTAAAAGGCAGATTCTGATATATCCTTCAACATATCACGACCACAGTGATAATTCTCCATTCCCTTCAATTATAGAAAACGGGAAGGATTATATTTTAACCTCTAAGCAGATACAGGATTATATGGATTTGTATGTAAAAGATGAAAAAGATAGATTAAATCCCTATGTGGCGCCACTTTTAGCAGAAGATTTGTCAAATCAACCTAAAACACTAATCATCACTGCTGAGTTTGACCCCCTTAGGGATGAAGGAGAAGCCTATGGATTTAAATTAATGAAGTTTGGCAACGATGTAAAAGTATATAGAATTAAAAATGCCCTTCATGGCTTTCTTTCTAATCACTTGGATACTAACCACGTAGATGAATTATATGAGATTATTAATTTATTTTTAAAAGAATAGGCAATTAGGTGTGAAATATATGAAACAAACTAGAACAAACTGGATAAAACTGGATAATGCTTCTAAATACTTTCCAGCAGTTGCTAACAATAAGGATACCAAAGTATTTAGAATTATATGTGAACTTTATGAACAAGTAGATCCTCAAGTTCTTCAAGAAGCCTTAGATTTAACATTGGAAAGCTTCCCTCTATTTAGGTCAGTTTTAAGGCGGGGGCTTTTCTGGTACTATTTTGAATTAAGCAATATTTATCCCAAAGTTGAATTGGAATCTAAGCCTATTTGCGCCCCTTTATACTTTAAGGATAGAAGAAACCTCCTTTTCCGAGTATCCTATTACAATAGAAGGATTAACTTAGAGGTATTCCACGCACTTACAGATGGCACAGGTGCATTCTGGTTTTTGGAAAACCTCATCTATCATTATTTAACGATAAAATATAAGGATAGGTTTAAAGATATCCCGCCTTTAAATCCAAAGGCATCTATTAGTCAAAAGATGGATGATAGCTTCAAGAAAAACTACAGCGAAGATATTAAATATTTTAATGACAAGAGGAAAAATCCTAAAGCCTATCAAATTAAAGGTACTAGAAATGAGGAAAACAGGACAAAACTCATTGAAGGCTCAATGTCTGCAAAAAAGGTACTCAATCTCGCCCATGAATATAATACTACTTTGACAGTATTTTTGACTTCATTGCTGATTTACTCTATTTATAAGGAAATGCCTGTAAATAAAAGGAATAAGCCAATTGTACTGTCTGTCCCCATAAATTTAAGGCAGTTTTACGAATCTAAAACAGCAAGGAACTTCTTTAGCACAATGGACATAATATATGATTTTAAAAACAGCCATCCAGATTTCAACGAGATAATTAAAAATGTACAGGAACAGTTTAGAAGAAACTTGACTAAGGAAATGCTTGATAAAAAACTAAAACACTTTATGTCCTTAGAACAAAACCCCTTTGCAAGGATTGTGCCTTTAAGCATAAAAGACATAGTAATCCGAATAGTTGATAAATTGGGGAGCAATAGGATAACTTCATCTATATCAAATGTAGGAAAAATAGTCCTTTTTGAAGAATTCAAAGACTTCATTAAGCAGTTCAGCGTCTGCGTCAGTGCTAGAAGGCTCTCAGTAACATTATGTTCCTATGATGATAAATTGGTAATAAGCTTCACTTCTCCCTTTGAAGAAGCAGATATACAAAAAAATTTCTTTCACTTCCTTGCAGAAAGAGGAATTGATATTGAAATTGCTTCAAATCTTTAGAAAGCGGGATAGATATGAAATACTGCAATCACTGTAAAGTCTATATCAGGGATAAAAGGGAAAAATGCATATTATGTGGGAATACCCTTCCTAATGCAAAAGATGATGGAGAGGAAATTTTCCCCAATATACCCCCCTACTTTGAAAATCATTTGGCTATTAAAATAATGGCTTTAATTTCAGTTATCATTGTTGTATCAAGTTTTGCCATAGATATAATTTTCCCCTCTGAAATCAACTGGCCAATTTTAGTTCTTTTAGGAATAATAAGCATGTGGTTTAGCCTATATTTTCTAATTCAAAGAAGGTATCATATCCCCAAAAAAATAATTCAGCAGGTAGCAATCATATCCCTTTTAGCAGTATTCTGGGACTGGAAAATTGGATGGAAGGGATGGTCCTTAAGCTTTGTAATCCCAATAGCATGTATTGGTGCCATGATACTTATTTATGTCATAGCAAAAATTATGAAATTAAGTTTAAGGGACTACATTACCTATGCACTATTAGATGGGATATTTGGCATTGTACCTGCACTATTTCTACTCTTCGGATGGGTAAATTTCATCTACCCTACTGTAATATGCGTAGCATTAAGCATAATTTTCCTGTCTGCACTATTTATATTCCACAGTAAGGATATTAAAGATGAACTTGATAAAAGAATGCACATTTAATATAAGTTTTCTCATTTATGAAATATTAATATTTTTTTATTCTTTTAATAAAATATCTATATACTAGAAACCATACTGCATATATAAATAAAACAACTACTAATGTTATTATCCTCTCTCTGTCTGTTCCATCTGCCATAAGAACTGGACCCATGCCAAAGAATGTTATCAGTATAAATAGGATAATAAATATTAAATGGACTATTATTTTCATCATGCATCCTCCTATAAAAATCACTCTATATGGATATTATATTTATATCCATATAGAGTGATTTTTATCTAAATTTTAAACTGCAAACTGACTTTGGTATAACCTGTAATAATATCCTTTCTTTTCAAGCAGTTCCTCATGGCTTCCAGCTTCTACTATTTGGCCATCATATACAACCATTATTATATTTACATCCTTAATAGTAGACAATCTGTGAGCTATGATAAAGGTCGTCCTGTTTTCCATTAATTTTACCATGGCTTCTTGTATCTTCAACTCTGTTCTAGTATCAACTGATGATGTTGCCTCATCTAGTATAAGAATAGATGGATTTGCAAGTATAGCCCTAGCAATGGCTAAAAGCTGCCTTTGCCCCTGGCTTATATTGGTCCCACCTTCATTCAAATAAGTATCATAACCCATTGGAAGCTTACTTATGAAGTCGTCTGCCCTTGCAAGCCTTGCTGCTTCTTCTATTTCCTCATCTGTTGCATCAAGCCTTCCATATCTTATGTTTTCTCTAATGGTTCCAGAAAATAAGTAGGTGTCCTGCAGTACCATGCCAAAAATCTTTCTCAAACTGTCTTTTTTGTAATTCTTTATATTAATTCCATCGATTAAAATTTCACCGTTTTCTATATCATAAAATCCTGTTAACAAGTTTACAATTGTAGTCTTTCCTGCACCAGTGGGCCCAACTAAAGCAACATTGGTACCTGGCTTTACTTTAAATGATACATTTTTCAATACTGGTTCATTTTCTTCATATTCAAAGCATACATTCCTAAATTCAACTTCTCCGTTTATATTCCCAGCTTCTACTGCATCAGGGCTATCCTTTCTTTCCTCTTTTTCATCTAGGATTTCAAATACCCTTTCTGCACCTGCAATACCAGACTGCAAGGTGCTCAATGTATTGGCAAGTTCATTTAATGGTCTTGTAAACTGCTTTGAATATGATATAAAACTAGCTATTATCCCTATGGAAATTATCCCCCTTACAGCTAAAATCCCGCCTATTATGGCTATTACTCCAAAGCCAAAGTTGTTTATTACATTCATCAGTGGCATAACATATCCTGACCATATTTGGGCTTTTACACCTACATCCCTTAAGATATCATTTTGTTCTTTAAACTCATTAATTACCATTTCCTCATTATTGAAAGCCTTAACTACAAATATACCCGATATGGTTTCCTCTATGTGGCCATTTAGTCTTCCTAAGGTCCTTTGTTGCTGGCTGAAATATATTCGTGTCTTGTTTGCTATAAATTTTGTTAGGAAATATACTAAAGGTACTGTAATTAAACTGGCAGCAGTCATTATAGAACTTAAATAAATCATCATAACCAATGAACCTGCTATGTTAACAATAGATGACATAAGTTGAACAGTAGTCTGGGATATAGTATTGCTTACATTATCTATATCATTGGTTGCACGGCTCATAATTTCCCCGTGGGTATGCATATCAAAGAATATAATAGGCAGAGACTGAAGCTTTCTAAACAGTTCTTCCCTTATGCTATAAACTACCCTTTGTGCTACTCCTGCGATTATATATTCCTGCAACAGAATTAATAAATTATCTAAAATATATGCAGATAAAAGCAGCAATACAATTATTTTCAACCTATCAAACTGAACATTCCCTGTCCCTGGGAAAATAGCATCAACAGCCTTTCCAATTAGAAAGGGAACAAATACACCAAGAAGCCCTGAAATTATAATTAATAAAAAAGTTACCAATAGCTTTAATCTTTCTTCTCTAAAAAAGCTCCACAGTCTCTTTAAAGTATGCTTTAAATCTTTTGGCTTTTCTACAGTAAACCTTGCATGGATTCCACCTGTTGAAATTCCTGCTGGATTTTTTCTCCTACTAGGATCCAAGGCTAACACCTTCCTTCCCTAATTGGGAAACATATATGTCCCTGTATACCTGTGAATTTTTAATGAGGTCTTCATGTTTACCATATCCGACGATTTTACCTCTATCTAAAACAAGGATTTTATCTGCATTCATTACAGAAGTAATTCTTTGAGCTATGAGAATTGTAGTTGTGCCCTTTAAATAATCCTTCAACCTTTCCCTTATCTTCCTTTCTGTTATCAAATCTACAGCTGAAGTACAGTCATCTAATATCAATATTTTAGGCTTCTTAATTAGAGCCCTTGCTATTGAAATCCTCTGCTTTTGTCCTCCTGATAGGTTTACTCCTGCTTGGCCAAGATACGCATTATATCCTTCATTAAAAGACATTATGAAATCATGGGCTTCTGCTATTTTGGCAACTTCTTCCACTTCTTCATCAGTTGCATTTTTATTTCCCCATTTTATATTGTCCTTTATAGTACCAGTAAATAGCAAAACTTTTTGTGGTACAACTGAAATGTTTTCCCTCAGTTCTTTTAAATCCATATCCCTAATATCAATGCCATCAATTTTTATGCTTCCCTTATCAACATCATAAAACCTAGGTATGAGATTCGCCAATGACGATTTTCCAGAACCAGTAGACCCTATGATGGCTAAGGTTTCACCAGGATTAACAATAAAGCTTATATCTTCTAGTACCCATCTTGTATTTTCATGGTATCTAAAGTAAACATTTTCAAATTCAAGCTTGCCTTTAATATTATCCAATCTTTTAGAGGATTCCTTAATTTTCATTGAATTCTCTGCATTAAAAACTTCACCTATTCTTTCCGCAGATGCTTTTGCCCTGATAAACATATTTAAAATTCTAGTCATCAAAACTAAGGAATGTAAAACCTGAGTCATGTAGTTTACAAAGGCCATTATTTTACCTACTTCCAAATCCCCTGTATTTACTCTGACACCGCCAAACCACAATACTAATACTATTCCAATGCTTACTGCCAATGACACTGCTGGATTAAAAACTGCTATTATCCGCATTCCCTTTAAGGTTATATTTTTCAATCCCTCATTGACCTTTTTAAACCTCTCTTTTTCATACTCAAACCTGTTGAAAGCCTTAACTACCCTAATACCTGCCAAATATTCCCTCATAACTCCGTTGACCTTATCCAATGCCTTTTGAATCCTAACAAATATGGGATACGATGTCTTCAAGTTCATGGATATTATAAAAGCAACAACAGGTAAAATTCCAAGTGGTATCAATGCCATCTTGGGATCTAGAACAAAAGACATAATTATTGCACCTATGCCTAAAACAGGTGCCTTAACAAATATCCTCATGCTGCCATGGGCAAAATTTTGTACCTGATTGACATCATTAGTTAGCCTAGTAATTAAAGAAGCATCTTGAAACTCATCTATATTCTCAAGGGATAAGCTCTGGATTTTCATGTATAAATCTTCCCTCAAGTCAGCTGCAAATCTTTGGCTTACTGTAGAAGATATTATGTTTCTAATTATGGCACAGACAGCACCTAAGGCAGTTATTAAAAACATCAATCCGCCTAGTTTTAGAACATAAGGCATATCCCCTCTTTTTACGCCATTGTCGATTATTCTAGACATAATCGTTGGCTGGATTAAATCCCCAAAGGTTTCTAAGGATATAAACATTATGGCTGTAAAAAACTGTTTTCTATATTTATATATGTATTTTCTTAAATAGCTGAATTCCATAGCATGCTCCTTTTTATAGTTTATTTATATATTTTTATTATATTATTTAGACTCTCGAAATACAAGTTGCTAATCTTTTGTGTTGAATTTTGTTTTAATATATAATTTAGTGCTGACTTTTATGTACTTTCTTGTCAAAATATAGTATAATGGACAAGAAGGTTTTTATTGCTTGGAGGGAGAATATGAAAAAAAGATTTATCATTTTATTAGCTGTAATAGCTATGGCAATTTTTATCGGATTTGAAAATATGAGCTTCTTTGCAGAAAAGGCAGAAACATCTTTTTTTGAAGACGATACTGATGATAGCTTAGGAGATACTGAAAACAACTTAATAGAAGAAATACAATCAAGCGAAAATGATTCAGCAACTGAAGAAGTAGAAGATGAAAAAGAAAATCAACCTAGAGAAAAAAAATCAAATTACTTAGAAAATACAGCTTATGAAGACAAAGAAGGCAAGCTTATTGTTACAAATACAGACGATATTTTAGTACTCGTTAACAAGAGAAGAAACCTTCCTCCAGATTACAAGCCAGATGATTTAGTAATTCCTAATGTAAGGTTTCCTTTCAAAGAAAACCTAGAAAAAAAATATCTAAGAAAAGAGGCTGCTGAAGCCCTAGAAGAATTATTTGCTGAAGCTGAAAAAGATGGCATAATCCTATATGCTGTTTCTGGATATAGGTCATATAATACTCAAAAAATTCTATTTGAAAATAAAGTAAAAAAAGTTGGATTTGAACAAGCTAACCTCCTTGTAGCATATCCAGGGCAAAGTGAACACCAAACTGGCCTTGCAATGGATGTTTCATGCGAAAGCGTTGGATTTACTTTAGAAGAAAATTTTGGACAAACTATTGAAGGAAAATGGTTGAGAGAAAACTCCTATAAATTTGGTTTTATTATACGTTATGACCAAGATACAACAGATATTACAGGATACAGCTATGAACCATGGCATATAAGGTATGTAGGTAAAGAAGCTGCTAAGGAAATATATGAAAGAGATATCACATTGGAAGAATATTTAGGAGATGTCCAATAGGCATCTCCTAATTTATTAGTATCCATTAAAATGGTTCAAATTTAAATCAACTATAAATTTCAATCTTACTATCCCCATTATAAATATCCCATGTATTTATATTAACTATTAAATTAAAAGGCTTCCTTATTTAAATTATATAAGGAAGCCTTTTTATCATCTATTAAGTCTTTATAAGGACATTTATCTTTAGTTTTTTATAATGTCTTCATTTGTTTGTCAGAAACAAGCAAGAATTTATTTTTTGCTTTACTTTATTAATTATTAATTTATGCTTTTACTGCCTTTTTCATAGCATTTGCTTTTACTAGGAAGAATGCTATAGCACCTATTGCTACAACAGCACCTACTGGGTAAGCTATAGAAGTTGATAGCTTAAATCCTTCTGGTGCTTGAAGAATATATGTTGCAGAAACTGCAGTCATGAATGTTGCAGGAATGCTTGCCATCCAGTGAGCTTT
>DATCJO010000209.1:0-4702 GCA_036562765.1 Tissierellaceae bacterium
ACCGAAGACGATGTAGTATCTTCCGACTTTATCGGCGATTCTCATACCTCTATCTTCGACGCGAAAGCCGGCATTATGCTCAACGAAAAGTTTGTTAAGCTTGTAGCTTGGTATGACAACGAATGGGGTTATTCCTGCAAGGTAGTTGATCTCATCGTTCATGCCGCAAAGGTTGATGCTGAATAATTAAAACCAATATAAAATAAAAAGGCGCCTAATTTAGGCGCCTTTTTTGTTATAGTTAAAATTGTAGGATATTGAAATAAATTGTTTCATGTGATAAAATTGTTTATATGAAAAATTTGTAGAATTTTGTAATTAGTTTTTTGATTTTTTTATGTTAGGGGGCAATTTTGTCCGAAAATATAATAAAAAATACTCATATTTATGCCCGCAAAAGGCATAATGAAAAAGGTTTTTATGAATTTCAAACGCTAAATCAGCATTTAAATAATGTTTCTTATTTTGCGAGCTTATTTGCAAAAGATATAAATGCTCAAAATTTGTCTAAATTAATAGCTATTTTGCACGATATCGGAAAAGCGTCTCTAAATTTTCAAAATTATTTAATTCAAGATGTTGGCAAACGCGGCGATGTAATTCACGCGCTTCAAGGCGCAATTTTTAGTTTTTTTCAAGATAAAAAATATGGGCTTCTAAAAGAAATTTTATCTATAATAATTTACGGGCATCATAATAATCTTTTCGACTGCTGTTCCTTAGACGGCAGAGAAGTGTTTTTTGAAAGAGTTGCAAATAGAACTCTTGAAGACTTATCATATGAAGAAGTTATAAATAATCTAGATATTGATCAAATTCAAAATTTACTATCTCAAGCCAACGATGATTTATTAAATATAATAAATAGTATTTCTCAAATATATAAATCAAAAGAATCGGCATTTTTTGCTTTGGGATTATTAGTAAAATATTTTTATTCTTGCTTAATTGACGCCGATAGACTAGACGCTTATCTTTTTGAGATTGGCGAAGAATATAAGGAAGATGATGTTGATTGGTCAAAATTAATAGATATATTTGAAACTAATCTTGCCAAACTCCAAAGCAATAGTCCAATTTCAAGAATTCGTCAAGAAATTTCTCAAAAATGCTTACAAGCGGCCAATAAAGCGACAGGTATATATCAACTTAGCGTTCCTACAGGAGGAGGCAAGACTTATTCATCATTAAGATTCGCGCTACACCATTGCAAAAAATATAATAAGAAACGAATTATATATGTTATTCCTTATTTATCCATAATTGAGCAAACATCTAAGAATATACGCTCTATATTAGATCTAAAAGAACAAAACGATATTATTTTAGAACATCATTCCAATATTGTTTTATACGATGACGACGAAAAAAGTGAGTTAAAAAAACTCTCTGCTTCGCGTTGGGACAAGCCCATTATTATTACTACAATGGTGCAATTTCTTGAGAGTGTAATGTCGTCTAGAGCTGGTAAACTGCGAAAACTTCATAATATGGCAAACACGGTAATAATTTTTGACGAAATTCAATCGTTGCCAATCAAGACCATACATATTTTTAATGAAATTATTTCTTTTCTTTCTAATATCTGTAATTCTACTATTTTGCTTTGCACAGCCACTCAACCTCTGCTGAGCGGCGCTCCCAGAAATAATCTTTTATTGCAAGAGGATTGCAATTTAATAGGTAATACCGAAGAAGCTTTTAAAAAATTAAATCGAACTCAATTAAAAATTTGTAATGAAAAGGATATTGATGAATTATCAAATTTTGCGTTAGAACAGGCCAAACAAAAAGGCAATTGTTTGGTTATTATGAACACAAAAAAATACGCAAGGGACTTATATAATAAAATAAAAGAATTTAATAATGAATTTAAAGTTTTTCATTTAAGCACAGCGATGTGCTCTGTTCATAGATTTGAGGTTTTAAACGATATAATTAATAGTCTAAATAATAAAGAAAAAATTATTTGCATAACGACACAGCTAATTGAGGCGGGAGTTGATATTTCATTTAATTGCGTAATTAGGTCTTTAGCAGGTTTGGACTCAATTGCGCAAGCGGCAGGCAGATGTAATAGACATGGCGAAAGCCCTAATCCTCAAGATGTATATGTTGTTCCTTTAAAAAACGAAAATCTACAAAATTTAAAAGATATTGAAATCGGTAAAGAAGTTTCAGCGCGCGTGATTCGCGAAAATCCTGACGCCAATTTATTAAGTCAAGATACTATTGATAAATATTATCAGTATTACTTCTTTAATCGTAAAGGCGAAATGGATTATGTAACTAAAGACGGTTATATTTACAACATGGCGTCCTTAAACATAACAGGAAGAGGAAATTATGCTAACGCGCGCGGAAAAGATTATCCTTTTATGCTTTCTCAAGCGTTTTATACGGCAGATACATTATTTTCTGTAATAGATAATAAAACAGAAAGCGTTGTCGTTTATTATAAAGATTCATCGTCATTAATTAATAAATTAATAAACCGCCCCAAAGGCTTAATAAATAAAGAGATTCTTTTGACCTTAAGGGAACTAAGCAAATACAGCGTTTCGTTATTTCCGCATGAAATAAAAGCGTTAACAGACCAAGGCTCAATTTATTTAATTGACGAAGAATTAGGAATCAAAGTATTAGCTGTAAATTTCTATTCGCAAGAAACAGGAGTAGTCATTAATAATCAAATGAAAAACTACATCCTATAATTCTTTAAAAAAACAGGAGGGGACAATGAAAGATGATATTTTAAAAGGCATTGAAAAAAAGCGCAATTCTATCGAGTTTGAGGTTTATGGAGAATACGCGTTATTTTCCGATCCGATTACTAGAGTAGGGGGCGAAAAGTTTTCTTATCAAGTGCCCACATATCAAGCATTAAAAGGCATTGTTGAATCTATATATTGGAAACCGACAATAATTTGGGTAATTGACGCCGTTAGAATTATTAACAAGATACAGACTGAAGGCAAAGGCATAAAGCCAATAAAATTAAGCGGCGGAAACGATTTGGCATATTATACCTATCTAAAAGATGTTAGGTATCAAGTTTTGGCGCATTTTGAATGGAATTTAAATCGCCCTAATTTAGAACAAGACAGAAACGAAAACAAGCATCATAACATAGCCAAACGAATGGTGGAAAAAGGCGGACGTCGAGATATCTTTTTGGGCACGCGCGAATGTCAAGGATATGTTGTTCCTTGTCAATTTGGAGAAGGAGAAGGCTATTATGACGATTACGGAGAGTTAAGCTTTGGCTATATGTTCCATGGTTTTGATTATCCGGATGAAATCGGAAATTCAAAATTAGGCGTAAGGTTTTGGGAATATAAAATGAATAACGGTTTTATAGTTTTTCCGCCCCTAAACGATGAACAAATAAAACGCAGGGAGATAAAAGACATTCCTAAAATTAAAGAATATGTCATCGGTAAAAATATGATATCCGTCGATGACGAGGAGGTTTGATATGGGATTGTTTCATAATCTTTTGGATACATATTCAAAATGCGAAGATATCGTTGGGGTTGTAAGGTATGATGATAACGGCGAAGCAAATGAGAAAAAAACTTTTTTGCCTATATATCATATTACTTTTAAATCTGAGTTTTGCGTAATATTAAATGAAAATGGCGAACTATTAGATATAACGCGAGATAAAGGACAAACCATAATCATACCTAGCACGGAAGATTCCGCTTCAAGGGCAAACAATATTGCCGCTCATCCTCTTTGCGATAAACTAGATTATGTTAGCGGCGAAGATCAAAAAAAATTTGATAATTATTTATTTACGCTTGGCAATTGGAAAGAGTTAGCTTCGGACGCCTCAAAGAGAAAATTAGAAGCAGTTTATAATTATATTAAAAACAAAACCATATTAGAAGATATAATATCACGAGACCTTTTTAAAGATACTGAATATAAGGATAAATCAAAAAAAATAATTGATTTTAAAAAGATTAAGGATATTGGCGTTCGTTTTCAAGTTCAAATTCCCGGCGATATGTGCATGAATGTTTGGGAAGATAAGAATTTAAGGCAATCTTGGATTGATTGCTATAATTTACATTATGATAAATTTGATTCAAATAAGTCATCAGTTAAGGGACAAATTTTTGATTATATTAACGGCAAAAAAGTATATAAGATTACTTCTAAGCATCCCAAAAAAATTATTACATCTGCCGCCAATGCAAAATTAATATCTTGTAATGATTATAGCGGTTTTACTTTTAGGGGGCGTTTTGAAAATCAAGATGAAGCCGTGATTATTGATTATGAGCAATCTCAAAAAATTCACCAAGCGTTAATATGGCTTATTAATAATTATGGATTCAATCTTGATACGCAATCTTTAATCATTTGGGCAATTGATAATAATCCTCAACCCTTGGCCATACCTTTATATGATTCAATGACTATTTTTAATAATCTTCCATCGCAAGAAACAGAAGTCGATTTGATCGAAAGAGTAGAAGCAGATATTTATGCAAATTATTCCAAAGAAATTAAAAAAGTTCTTTTAGGATATGGTAAGGTTGAAAAAATTAGACAACAAGAACGCAAAATTTGCATAGCTATTTTTGACGTAGCCACTACGGGTCGAATGGGATTGACTTTTTACCAGGAGTTGTTTGAAGGGGATTATCTTAAAAATATTGTAAAGTGGCACGAAGAAACATCTTATTAT
>DATCJO010000133.1:0-13283 GCA_036562765.1 Tissierellaceae bacterium
AGGATTACTACCTTTACATCTTTATAGCTAGTCAAATGAAGGGCATTGAATATATCATGCATATCTGGATATATTGTCCTTGTTTTGTATTCTTGAATTAAAAACTGCCTCATTTTTTGGTAATACTCCTTTTCCATTTCTTCTTCTAAAAGCTCCTGCCAGTCATTATTAAATATTTTTTTCATATTATTACCCCCTAAATTTACCTCCCATATCTATCTTACACTATTTTGAGAAAATTTTAACTACAAAAAACATTTGTCCCTTTAGTCCCTATTGCATTATTATTTTTGTTTATATATAATTTTATTAAATATCTTTTGAAAGAAGTGAAGCCCATTGTATAAAGACACTTGGACAGAATCAAAAAAGGAAAAAATTATAATAAGGAATATAATTTTCAGCATAATTTATATTTTAATTTGTGGATTAATAGGCTTTATTTTAGGCCATTTTTCTTCATCTTTCATTGGCAAAGATGATAGTACATTTTCATTTTTATTTAAACTATCATGTGTCATTTTGATTTTCTTTGTTTGTTTTCTTATACATGTAGTAATCCATGAAGCAGGCCATCTTATCTTTGGATTATTAACAGGCTATTCCTTCGTATCCTTTAGAATTGGCTCATATATTATAGTAAAGGATGAAGGAAAAATCAAATTAAAAAAATACAATTTGCTTGGAACCTTGGGCCAATGCCTAATGGCTCCGCCTGAGATGAAAAATGGAAAATTTCCCTTTATCTTATATAATTTTGGAGGTGTTATATTAAATTTAATAACGTCAGCATTAGGCCTTTTAGCTATAAACTACCTATCTTATCCCCTTGATGCTGTAGTTATTGTATTTATAGTAGTTGGCTTTTTAATGGCATTAACAAATGGAATTCCATTTATCCCAAATGATGCCTACAATGTCTTGTCAATAATTAAAGATAAGGAAGCAAAGAAAAACTTTTATTTACAGCTTAGATTAAATGCACTGCAAACTAATGGTATTAGAATTAAAGATATACCTTTCGAGACATTAATGGTAGATGAAAATGCAGACCTCTCTAATCCGCTAAATACTGCCCAAAAATTAATTGAATATAACTGGTATTTAGATAATTTAAATTTTGAAATGGCAGAAAAGACAATTGAATCTTTTAAATCATACTTTAATAAAATTGCCACTATATTTAAATATGAAATCAAATGCGAAAGGATATTCCTAGAACTCATAGGAAATTGTGATAAAACCTTGATTGACGCCTTATTTGACAAAAATCTAAAAAGATATATTAAAAAATCAAAATTCATGCCTAATAAAAAAAGGCTGCTCATGGCGTATGAAGTATTTTACAACAATAACAAAGAAAATGCAAAAAAATACTATGAAGAATTAAAACAGTTAGCTAACAAGTACCCCATAAAGGGAGAAGCAGATATGGAATTGATGTTGGCCAATTGGATTTTAGAGAAAAAATAATTATCAAGTATTCCCTTGACAATTATTTTTTACAAAATATCTCCCATTTGAAAATACTTCTCCTCTAATTCCTCTAAATGATAAAAAATATGAACTAAATCCTTCCCAAATTCAAGCAATGAATAGGAACCATCTTTATTTTTTTCAACTACATTTTTTTCTATTAGTATAGCAAGTTTCCTGTTTAACTCTGTATGGCTCATATAGGGTATACTGTTTAATATCTCGCTATATCTACTATTTCCCTGGCTTATGGACTTTAAAATTTCTGGTACCCACCTCAACTTTATTAAGTCATGGACTATTTCAAATCCACTATAAACCTTATTTTTCATCTTATCACCTTAACAAACAAATTTGTGCCTTTTTGTTTCTTTCATTTTATCATATAATTTAGTTAAAGAAAACGGGTTATAATAAATTAATAAACTTAAGGAGGATGATTATGAAACACATTGATTTATTACAAAAATACCTATCTAATTTAGCAGTTTTAAATATTAAGATTCACAACATACATTGGAATGTTGTAGGAAGCCAATTCAAACAAGTACACGAATTTACAGAAGAAATATATGACAAATTATTCGAAGCCTTTGATGAAGTAGCAGAATTATTAAAGATGAAAAATGTATACCCACTATCTACATTGGCTGAATATTTAGAAAAATCAGACATTGAAGAAATAAAAGCAAAGGACTTTTCAATTAAAGAAAGCCTTGAAATTATTAAGAAAGACTTAGAATCAATGAAATCCCTTGCTACTGAAATAAGAAACCTAGCAGATGAAGAAGGGGATTTTGAAACAGTAGCAAAGTTTGAAGACTATGTTGCAGATTTTAGTAAATATATTTGGTTCCTAGATTCTATGTTAAAGTAAGTCAAAACAATCGACAATAAACTTTTTAATTAAAAATGCTTCCAAGTAGTTTGTCTATTTGGAAGCATTTTTAACATTATACTTCTTTTCTCCAATTCTTTGGTGCAAGTAATGCAAATACTGTAAATAGCTCTAGCCTTCCTATTAGCATAAGGAATGACAAATATAGCTTTAGTACTGGGCTAAAGCTGGAAAATGTAGTTGTTGGCCCAATAAACCCAAAGCCTGGCCCAATATTGCTTAGTGTTGCAGCTACAGAACTTATTGCACTTTCAAAATCTATGCCCTGTAAAGAAACTATGATTGTTGATAATGCAAATATCATAAGATACAACGATGTAAAACTGAAAATTCCAGCTACAGTTTCATTTTGAAGTGGTTTAGTATTTACCCTAACAGGGCTCATTGCCCTTGGATGGAATATCTTTAATACTTCCCTTTTTATCATCTTTAAAGTGACTAGTATTCTAATAACCTTCATGCCTCCAGCAGTAGAGCCTGCACAGCCACCTATGACCATTAAAAGCAATAAAATGGCTTTGCTAAATGTTGGCCATTTATCGAAATCAGCAGTGGTATATCCTGTAGTTGTCATGATTGAGCTGACTTGGAAGTAAGAATCCCTAAAGGCTAGCCCTAAGCTATTATAAGATGTAAAAAACAAGTTAATTCCAATTGCCACTACAGCTCCTGCTAAAATAAAAAAGTATAACTTTAATTCTTCATCTCCAAAGAATTCTTTAAACTTCCTTCTAACTAGAGAATAATATAGTGAAAAGCTCACTCCTGATAGCATCATAAATGTTGCTATAACCAAATGGATATAAGTACTATTATATGCCCCTACAGAGGCATTTTTAGTTGCAAATCCGCCTGTACCCACAGTACCAAAAGTATATACGAGGGATTCAAATAAGGTCATGCCACCTACTCTTAATAGTATTACTTGTAAAATTGTGATTCCCAAATATAGTCCATACAAAATCTTTGCTGTATCCTTCATTTTAGGTGCTATTTTGCCTGCAACAGGCCCTGTAGTTTCAAACTTATAAATTTGATAACCGCCTATGCCTAATGCTGGCAAAAGTATCAAAGTGAAAACTAAAATCCCCATACCACCTATCCAGTGGGTAAAAGAACGCCAAAATAAAATCCCCATAGGTAGGACCTCCACATTAGGGATAATAGTAGCACCTGTAGTTGTAAATCCAGATACTATTTCAAAAAAAGCATCTATATAAGTTGGAGTACTCTTAGATAAATAAAGGGGCAATGCACCAAATATCGATGCCAACACCCAACATAGCGATACTATAACCAGCCCTTCTTTAATGCCAATATGCCTATCACATTTTCTATTAATAAAACTTAAAAAAAAGCCTAAAGCAGCAGTTAATATTATGGTTATCAAAAATGGAAATTTATCTGCTTGATCTGTATATGAAGCAATGCATAAAGAAGGCATCATAAGGACTGCCTCTAGTTTAAGAATACTACCTAATACCCTTAGTACGATTCCATAGTTCATTTAAAAAACCTCCCTTTTGGGAACCAAAAAACATTTTTAAAGTAGGCAAGTTTTCAGATAAGCAGAATACTATTACCCTATCGTCTGCATAAATTCTAGTCTTGCCATTAGGGATTATAACTTCCTCATCATGTACTACTACACCTACTATAATGCCATTGGGCAAGTTTAATTCTTCCAATGATTTTCCAACTATAGGTGAATCCTTGCCTACAATTATTTCAGTTACTTCTGCATCTCCACCAAGTAATAAAGATACTGATACTATTTTCCCTCCTCTAATGACCTTTAATATTTCACTTGCTGTAATATAAATTGGATTTAATGCAGCATCTATACCTAACCTATCTATTATTCTTGAATAATTCTGCCTACTTATCTTTGCCACAGCCCTAGGTACTCCAGACTGTTTAGCCACTAATGCCATAAGCAAGTTTTCCTCATCAAATCCAGTTACACCTACAAAAGCATCCATTGAAGAAATACCTTCTTCATCTAATAGATGAACATCTGTACCATCTCCATGGATTATCAATACATCATTAAGGGTTTGAGTAAGTTCTTGGCATCTTTCCTTATCCTTTTCAACTAATGTGACAGAAATGTTTGCCTTGACTAATTTTTGTGCCAAATAATATCCAATATTGCTTCCACCTAAAATCATAACCCTTTCTATATCTTTTTTTATAATATCCTTTTCAGTTATTCTGTCATTTAACCTATTAATATCTGTAGTTTTCCCTATGACAAAGATTGTATCATTAGGTAGGAGTTCCGTAGAACCATTAGGAATTATTATTTCTCCATTTCTTGATATGGCTGTAACCAGCATTCCCTTAAAATAATCTAAATCCATTAGCTTCTTCCCAACAAATTCTTTCATATCTTCAATGTTGAAATCTATCATTTCCACTTTTCCACTGGCAAATTCACCAGAATAGAAATTGTAATTTTTCAATAAATATCTTTCTATAGCTTGAGCAGTTGCCAAATCTGGGTTAATTATATAATCTATGCCCATTTCATGTTTTATAAAATCTAGTTGTTGCATGTATTCTGGGTTGCGAATTCTTGCTATGGTAGTTTTGCAGCCAAGTTTTTTTGTCAACGAGCAAATCAATGTATTAGTTTCATCACTATCAGTCGTTGCAACTAACATATCATAGCTGCTTATTCCCAATTCCTTAAGGATACCTATATCTAGGCCATTGGCCATTACTGTTAAAACATCAAGATGCTCATTTACATAATCAAGTTTCTTTTGATTGATATCTATAACGGTAACATCTATATCTTCCAAAACCATAGATTCCGCCAATTTATATCCTAATTTTCCAGCCCCTATTACCATTACCTTCATGAATATCACCTCATAAAACAAAAAAAGTTATATAATATTATATATTATATAATAAATATTGCAAATTATATAGGAATCATATATTTTCACAATGTTTTATTCATGCTGCATAAAATAATTTTGCGAAGTTTGTTTTCCTCCCATATTTTACCCTTTGATGAAAATAAAATCTATATAGTTGAATTCTATGTGAAAGCCTTTTTAGAAGCAAATATCATTATTACACTAATACCCCCAACTGTCAAGATGGGGGTATTATCTATTTTTCACCATATTGAACATTATAAAATTATGTAAATCAATTTGAAAATCCAGTTTGCTGCTATACCTGCACAAATCCCTCCTATAGTATGGCAAAGTATAGCATGCCCAGTAAGTTCCCTAAACTTCAGCCCATCCATCATTGCAACATGGGTACTTAAATACCCGCTCCAACACATACACATTGCAGTAAATACCGCAATATCATGGGCATGAATTAAGCCTTGGGTAATCATACTGGGCACTAGGCCAATAGCTGCACCTGCAGCACCAAGGGCAGTAATAGGTACTGAAATGGCTGACGGAGATGTAAATCCAAAAAGGGGCTTTGTAATAAAGCTTATTTTTTCACCTATCCAAGGTAAAAGCCCAATTCCTTCATAGGCTGCACCAGTATATATGCCTGATTCTGGAGCAGTATTTGTAAGTATCATAACAATACTGCAGATTACAAGTACACCAGGAATTATATCAAAACCTACCTTTACACCTGATGCTCCACCCTCAAGCATGGAATTAATAAGCCTTGAGCCAATGGAGCCTTCTCTTACTTCCCTGTATTCCAATATATCATAAGAAACATTATTATCTTCTTCAGCACCTAATTCAGTTCCGTATATTTTTTTAGTCTTTCTTAACATTAATCTAACTGATACAACGCTTCCTATAACTGCTCCAAGATTGCCTATAATTGCAGCAAGAATAAAGTTTTCATTATTGGGATTCGGGAGTCCCATCATATATACAGTAACTATCATTCCCATACCAAAAGCTGTTCCCAAATTTGTAAGGGCAGGAAGCTGATATTTCTTAAAATACATTCGGAATCTCTTATCATCTGCCAGTGTAAGTACTGCTGGATTATCAGACAAGTATGTAGTAAAAATAGATATGACGCTGGCTCCTGGAAGCCCATATACAGGTCCCATCAATGGTGATAAGAGTTTATTTGCTAAAGCAATAACGCCAAATTCCGTTAAGATATTAGCTATAGCACCTGCTACAACTGCTATGGCCATTATATAAAAAACAGTATTTATTAAAAGGTCATAAGCAGTGTTAAGCAGAGTACTTACAGCGTTAATAAATCCCATTTTAGCTCCTAAAATAGCAAAAAATCCTATAAATATAATTAAACATATAAGTCCTTCCAAACTAACAGCCTTTTTTAGTACAATTCCTTTTTTTTCTTGAATTGTGCCATTTTCTAAATTGTTCACTAATATCACACTCCATATATTAGTAGTAGATGCCTTTATGATTTTAAATGTATCTACCTTATATACTATGTATATTAGCTCCTCCTTTCTTTTTTAATTACATTCTTAATATAACATAAATTATGAATAATCATAGCAGAAAATAAAAAAATAACTGAAGAATTCATCTTCAGTTATTTTACTAAAAGATTAGGTAAAGTAAAATAATCTTTAATTCCTGATATTATGCTTAATTTGCCTACCCTTGTATAGATTCCAGCAAATTTTTCCTTGTAAATGAATAATCCTATTATGGACTTAAACTTTTCAACTTTTAACTCGCCATTTTCAAATACTACATGGTCCCTTTTATATGGCTCAAAATACTCTTGATAGATGTAATTATTATTCCATGACTTTTCCAACATGCTTTTCCATTCCTCAAAGCTTAAATCCTTTCCTGCATATACGCCCCTTGAAGCATTTAAATCATAGGGCTTCATGATGTACTTATCCTTATTATTTAGTACTTTATCAAATACTTCCCTGTCTCCTTTAAATAAGCCTGTAACAGGTATGTGTTTTTTTACGAACTCCCTTTCTTTTTCTGACAAAAATTCCAATGTGTCTTCATCATGAAGTATTTTGAATATGATTTTATTATGCATTATTTGGGACCTTATAGAACCTACACAGCAGAAGGCCCTATCCCTGTAGGCTTCAATAAAATCTGGTATTTCATCTGCCTTTTCAATTAATTCAAAAGTTACTATCCTTCTATAGACTAAATCAATTTTGTAATCTCCAAAATATAGCTTGCCATTCCTATATCTTAAGTCCCTTGGATCTGCAATTACTGCATTATATCCTTTCCTAATAAAGGCATTCTTGAAAACTTCAAATTCTGCAGTTGTTGCACTTTCAGTAAAGTCTACTATGGCTACATTGGGCTTGTCATCTTTTCCTGACCATTTATTATATATGCTAATAATATCATCAACCCAGCTGTCTATTAGTTCAAATAAGGATAGTTTATAGTGTTTGCCAAACTCCTTTAATGCTTCTGTTTCTAACAATATATTCCCTATGGTATTATCTTCATTCATGGCAGAGGAACCATCTGTATTGAATTCACAGAACTTATAATTATCGTCACCGCCATAAAACAAATCATACCTAGCTATGGGAACATTTATGTCATATCCATTATCAATAAGTATCAGTTCTTCCAACAAAGGAGGATATTCAAACTTTTTTCTAAACTCACTTGACTTTAAGTACCTTTCTGTCACCTTATTTGTTATGGACATTAAAGTATCTACCATATCTTCAAACTTTTTTACATCTTCTTCAGTAAAAAACATGGGATGATACAAGAATGGCACAGGTTTGCCTTTATAGATTGCAGTTGAATTTGCAACCTTATTTAAAGTTATCTTATAATCCTCAAAATATTTTTGCGGATTGGACTTTATTAAATCAATATACTCTTGATTTACTTTTAAAGCGTCCATCATTTCACCTCTATTACATTATTTAATAAGCACCACTTTAGAGCTTCTATTTTGCCTAATGCCTCCTTTTCCCTTATAATTTCATAAGGATTTTTGCTGCTATTCATCATATTTTCTAAAGGAAGGAGATAGTCTTTTTCCTCATCATCTAAGCCATTTTTGCTTATTTCTAATAGCCACTTCCCAATATTAAGTATTCTTTCATCTTTTAAAGTACCTTCTAATCCATTTTCAATGATGCTTTTTTTTGATTTCTTTATATCATCTAAAGTTATATCTTCAATATAATTATATACCCTATCCAAATTCTCTTCATTATAGAAAATTCCTTTAATCAATGCTACTGCTGAGAAGTTCAAAGGATATGGGACAGAATCCATCATCCTTATTTCCATATAATTTTTAGTTCGTACATCTGGGAAAAACATGGTAAATAGATGTTGAAGTTCATTTGTTTTAAAGTTATCTGGGTCAAAGACTTCTTTAATCAATTTGTCTTTTGTATATACTTCATTATCGTCCTTATATATAAATATTGGAGGTCTGTTCAGCATATACTCAGCATATTTCTCATAAGAATAATCATCATCTAATGCAGTATCTACTATTCCACACCTGTCATTATCACAGTTATTCCATATTTCAGCCCTCACATTATATTTAGGCCATCTTTCTCCTTCAAAATAAAACCCGCTGTCAAATATCCCTTGAAGCACTGGTGATAGGGCATTGGCAACTCTGAACTTTCTTCGATAATCTTCTTCCGAATTGAAATCTATGCTAACCTGCAAAGCTGCAGTTCCCTTCATCATATTATGGGCGTATTTCCCTTTAGATTTGAAATAATGGAACATGAAGTCATATCTCTTTTTAGGTAAAAGCCTTATTTCTTCTATTTTTGTAACTGGATGGTATGCCACAGTTATTAAGGTTTGATTTTTCTTATTTAAAATTGGCAAAATTTCCCATAAAAAATCTAAGTATATTTTTTCTATATCCTTAATTCTTTTTTTAGGCTTTATGCTTAATTCTAACTGTGCACCAGGCTCTAAGGATATGTTTTTATCTCCATTGCTGAGTTTTAAAATATACTGCCCTTCATAAGAACCTTCCCATCCAGCCTTTTCTAATTCCTTTAGGGTTTCCCCTACTCCATTTTCTCCGTAATAGGAAACAGTTTTTAAGCTGTCCTTATCAACAACAAAATGTTCAAATTCAATACCTATTTTAAAGTCATCTTTTTTCTTTTCACCTTTTTTAATATAATTTACTATTTCTTCTATTTGCTTCCTATAATCCATAATATCTCTCCCCATAATTGTTTCGTGTTTTTAAATATTCATACCCATAAATAATTTTCAATAACCTTATCTACATATTATTACACAATATATTTTACCAAAATAGTATAATAGTATATATTATTCCATTTTATTATAAAAAAACAGGGGGTAAATAATGTGGAGAAAATTAGAATAGGAATCGTAGGATATGGGAACTTAGGAAAAGGAGCAGAACTTGCTATTGAAAACAATCCAGATATGGAATTAGTTGCCATATTTTCAAGAAGAAATCCAGAAACAATCAATGCAAGACACAATGCAGTACATTTTTCAAAAATTCTAGAATACAAGGATAAAATAGATGTAATGCTTCTCTGTGGCGGTTCATTACGGGACTTAGACGAACAAGGTCCAATGGTGGCATCCCATTTTAACACTGTCGACAGCTTCGACAATCACAACAGAATTCCAGAATACTTTGAAAAGATGAATCAAGTGGCATTAAAATCAAATAAACTATGCCTTATCTCTACAGGTTGGGACCCTGGACTCTTTTCTCTAAATAGATTACTTGGACAGTGTGTTTTGCCAAATGGAAAAGACTACACCTTTTGGGGTGAAGGAGTAAGCCAAGGCCATTCAGAAGCCATTAGAAAGATTATAGGTGTAAAAAATGGAATACAGTATACTGTCCCCTGCAATGAAGCCTTGGAAAAGGTAAGAAATCATGAAGAAATAGATATTCCTATAAATAAAAGGCATAAAAGGGTTTGCTATGTAGTATGTGAAGATGACGCTGATAAATCAAGAATTGAAAATGAAATCAAAACAATGCCTAATTACTTTGAAGGTTATGATACCACTGTTTACTTTATAAGTGAAGAAGAATTTATAAATAACCATTCTAAAATGCCACATGGGGGTTTTGTCATAAGAACAGGAATAACAGGAAATGGAACTAAACAGAAAATGGAATTTAGCTTGAGCCTAGAAAGCAATCCAGAATTTGCAGCATCTGTCTTATTAGCCTTTGCTAGAGCTGTATATAGGATGGCAAAGCATGGAAAAACAGGCGCCATCACTGTATTTGATGTGCCCTTAGGCCTTCTTTCCCCAAAGCCAATGGAAGATTTGAGAAGGGAAGTATTATAATTTTTTCTTCCATAGATATTTTTTATAATAAATTGGGTATCTATAGATAAAAATAATAATATAAATATCTATGGGAGGTCATTTTATGGAAAAAATAATTAGCATTGAGTACTGTACATCTTGAGGATACTTAAAAAGAGCAGTTGCTCTTACAGAAAACATATTAAATGAACACAAAAATGCTATAAACATGGTAAAGATTATACCTTCATCTGGAGGCGTATTTGAAGTAAAATTTGGCGATGAACTAATCTTCTCTAAAAAAGCCTTAGACCGCTTCCCAGAAGAAAATGAAGTTGAAAATATAATAAAGGAAAAGCTAAAAGAATAAGCTACTGGGTAATCCAGTAGCTTAATTTATTCCCATTGCAAAAGCCTTCGTTCTCCTTCCAGCTTCTTTATCTCAGTTACATCCTGACTTACTTCAAGTACGCCTTTATACTCACCCTTTGAGTTTCTCAAAGCAAAATACTGTATTAATACCAATCTGCCCTTAAAGTTTATCCAAAAAGTTGCGCTATCCCTTCTTCCCGCCTTGAACTCTCCTATGATTTCTTCTACTACATGGATGCTTTTAGCAGGGTGGCAGTTTCTAACATCCCTACCAATAGCTGCTGGAGAACGTGGAAATATCCTATCCTTTGGTTTTGTGAAAAACCTTAATTTATCATTTTCATCTACAAAGGACAAATCTACTGGCAGATTATTGAAAATAAGCAATATTTGTTCAAAGCTCAATTCCCCTGTATCTGTTTTAAATTTCATTCCGTCAAATTCTCTTATGTCTAGTTCCTTCTTCTCAATTCTAGGAGGGTCTATAAATGGAAAACCATATTCTAAGCTCTGCATATTCATATCTTCCCACTCGTCATCAGATATTACTTCCATAGCAGCAGGGAATAATATATATTCTTCCTTATGGACAAGTCCAAGTAATGAGAAAAATAGCTTGCCTATTTGAACATTAAATTCATCACGATCAAATTCATCTTTTTCCAGATACTCTATCATCTTTGCAATATTTTTTCTTGCTTCATCATGTAAAGTCCACATCAGTGTCAAACCTTCAAAATTCTTGTTTTTCTTTTCCAAATAAGGAAACAGTATATTTTCCTTCTTTAAGTAATGGGCATCGAATTTTTGAAGCTCCTTTAATTTAGATAACAATTCCTTCTTTTTTTCTTTAATATTTTTATCAAACAATATAGGCCTTATTTCATTTAATTTCTTCTCTAAAGCCTTGTTTTCTTTCATCAAAATATCAAGGAAGCTGTTTTCCTTTGGTTTTTCCCATTTGTAATCCTTTAAAGAGTGATGAAATACATTTATAACCCTATCTAGAATTTCCAAAATCTCCTTTGGCTCATATCCTTCTTGTAATTTAGAGTAAAAGACCTCAAATGCATCTTGTGGAGTTACATTATCTAAACTGTCCTTATAGGCAAAATATAGATTTCTTCCATCTTCTTTTTTCAAGACTCCTTCAACATAATTCTTTAAATCTTCGATTATTTTGTTCCTATTCATAGTTCACCTCTATTTAGAAACTTTTTTAATATATTTACCCTAATATAATTATCATACATAAAAAAAATACCAGTAGATTTAATCTACTGATAATTTAGAAACATTTTAGTAATCTTTCAGTATACTCTTTAGTAAACTGAATTAAATCATAGCTTCCGTCATGTAAGCACCAGTCAAATATTACTCCCCTTAACGCTATAAAAAAGAACCTTACTACTTCATCTGGAGTCATGTCTGTTGTTAACTCGCCTTTTTCAATTCCTTCCTCAACAACTTTTTTCAACACTTCCTGCATTGGCCTTCCTTTTTTAATAAACATTGTATTGCTGGTGTTGTATATTTCCTTTAACTGGTCAAATTTATCCCTTTTGCAGTATTCTGCATAATAGATAAAAAAGTTGACGATTTTTTCTTTTGCATTCTTTCCTTTTAAATTATTTGCAACAACATTTAAGAAAAAATTATCAGCTTTTTTAAATACTTCTTGTAAGATGTCATCTTTAGAACTGAAATAGTTATAAAAGGAACCTATTGATACACCAGCTATTTCACAAATTTCCTTTACTGTGATGTTTTTAAATCCCTTTTTTTCTACTAAGCTCATTGCTGCATTATATATGTTTTCATATGTAACTTGTGCTTGTAATTTTCTTTTCGTGAGTTTTGCCATATTACAACTCCTCAATATAAAGTTTTTTAATTAATATACAACACTACTAAAAAAATGCCATATTATAACTCATATTACAACTCCTCAACATGAAGTTTCTTAATTAATTATATAACACTATTAAAAAAATTTCATTATTTTATTTTTTAAATTGCAAAAAAATTAACATTATATAGTTAATTTGTCATTTTTTTATTGACAAATACTTAACTATTTTATATAATGAACGTAATCAGTGAACAAATTCAGTGAATTTGTTCACACAAAATAATAAGGGGGGAAATCCATTGAAAAAACACAAATTGTTAGCTTTATTATTGACAATTTGCATGGTTCTCTCTATAGTAGCTGGATGCCAAACAAAGGGAAAAGAAACTACAAATGTTTCAGAAAACAGCCTATTTACTCCTGGTACATATGAAGGGGAAGGAAAAGG
>DATCJO010000139.1:0-10366 GCA_036562765.1 Tissierellaceae bacterium
TTGTGGGCTAGAAGCAATTTATCCCCTTTTGTTACTGCAACTATTATGGCAGGGGATGTTTTAGGCCAAACAGTGTTTCCACAGTTAATACATACCATTGCCCTATCATTATCTTCACTTTTCATCTTCATTGGCGAGCCACAAATTCCACATCTTTGATTATTCCTTACAAAATCCAATAACAGTAATGCCTTAGCAGACACTAAAAAATCATCTTCACATATATCTTTAGAATATGTCTTTAAGTCTACAAAGGAATAATTTGATTTTTCATCCCCTAAAATCTCTCCACAATAACAGTTTACTCCCTTATACGCTCCCAAGCACTGACAATGTTTAATTTCTAGATTTAATTCTTCTACATCCTTCCTAGTTGGAATAGAATAGCCTTTCTCATCCTTTTTTACAAGGAGCTTGTCTTTATAAAACAGATAATGGTAATCATTGTTGCAATTTTCATATAAGGGCTTTTTTGAGGGCTCAAATTTTATGTATTCTTTCATTTTATTATTCGTTATTTTTCATCTCCTTCGTATTTTTGGTCTCTTCTAGGAAACACTTCCTGCATAATGGCTCATATTCCCTAGCAGCTCCTATTACTATCCTCTCTTTGTCCTCAATTTTCCTGTGGCTAACCCATGCATCTGCACCGCATTTCACACAAACAGCATGATGTTTGTATAGGTAATCTGCAAGTGGCATAAGCTCTTTTACTATTTCAAATGGAGTACCTGTATAATCCATATCCAAACCTGCCACAATTACGGTAATGTCGTCCTCTAAAAGCTTATTGATACTTGATACTATTTCATCTATTGTACCACCTAAAAACTGAACTTCATCTATGGCAATAACATCTGGCTTATATGTATTATAATACTCCATTATTTCACAAATGTTGTCCACAAGTACAGCATTTAATGTTGTATTATCATGGGTTATGATTTCTGGTTTTACATGCCTTGTATCTATAGCTGGCTTAAATGCCACTGTCTTATAGCCTGCTATCATGAACCTTTTTACATCTTTTTCTAAGCTAGAAGTCTTCCCAGAAAACATTGAACCAGTATGAATAATTAATTTCCCCTTATATTGATGCAAATCAATCCCTCCTTTTTATTACTAAAACATTATACCACTTTTTTATTTTTTTGGGGACTATATTAAATTTTTTTTGCGATTTCACATATTTCCCTTTTCAAGAATACAATAAAGTACTATAGGTTTTAGGAGGGAGCATATGAAAAATATTCTAGTTCAAATAGATAATGTATCCATGACCTTCCATAGTTTAGAAGGCGAAACTGAAGCCATAAAAAAAATAGATCTTGATATATATGAAGGTGAAATTGTAGGAATTGTCGGTCCCAGTGGCTGCGGAAAATCCACACTATTATCTATTATCGCAGGCTTAATTGAACCATCCAGCGGAAAAATACTGATAAAAGGCAAAAAAGTTTCTAAATCCAATAGAAATATAGGATACATGTTTCAAAAAGACCTTCTTTTGGAATGGAGAAACATATTGCAAAATGTAGTTCTAGGCTTAGAAATACAAGGGAAACTCAATTCCATATACTATGAAAAAGCAAAACAACTTCTTATAAACTATGGCTTGGGAGATTTCATCAACAGCTACCCAAGTCAGCTATCTGGAGGCATGAGGCAGAGAGTAGCATTAATCAGAACCCTTATTTTGGAGCCAGATTTACTTTTATTGGATGAGCCTTTTTCTGCACTAGATTATCAGACAAGGCTTGCAATTGCAGATGAAATAGGGATAATCCTTAAAAGGGAAGGAAAAACAGCCATACTTGTTACCCATGATATTGCAGAAGCAATTAGCCTCTGCGATAGGGTTGTAATTCTTTCAAAAAGGCCTGCTATTGTAAAAGAGATAATTAATATTGAACTTTCCTTACCTGAAGAAAAAAATACACCTCTTGGCCGAAGAGAGGCTCCTGAATTTAGATATTATTTCAATAAAATATGGAAGGAGCTTGATATCCATGTCTAAGAACAACATATCAAAGGGACATGAAAAATATCTGGCTAGTATTAAGAAAAGAAATCGAACAATTTTAATCACGCAGATTTCGGTATTTATCCTTGGGCTTATATTGTGGGAAGTAGCAGCCCATTTTAAATGGATAGATACCTTTTTAACCTCATATCCTTCACAAATCTGGAAGCTGTTTGTTAATTATACAAAAAATGGCAACCTATTTTACCATATTGGCATATCTGTTTTTGAAACAGTAGCTGGATTCCTTGGAGGTACATTGCTTGGGTTCATAATAGCCATCGGACTCTGGTGGTCAAAATTCTGGGCAAAAGTGTTTGACCCATATTTAGTTATGTTAAACAGCCTACCAAAAACAGCTTTGGCTCCAATAATTATCATCTGGGTAGGAGCAGGCTATTCAGGAATTATTGTAACAGCCATTTCAGTAAGCATAATCGTAACAATAATGAACATGTACGAAAGCTTTATGTCAGTAGATGAGGATTTGATAAAGCTTTTAAATACCTTTGGAGCTACTAAGTTTCAGGTTTTAAGAAAAGTGGTACTTCCATCATCTATTCCAACCTTAATAAATACCTTAAAAATAAATATTGGGTTGTCATGGGTAGGGGTTATTGTAGGTGAATTCCTAGTATCTAAGGCAGGCATAGGTTATCTAATAGTCTACGGTGGTCAAGTGTTCAAATTGGATTTAGTAATGATGAGTGTATTTATATTGGCAATTATATCTGTACTGATGTACAGAATAGTTGCTATAATTGAAAATAAGTTTACTAGATGGTAACAAAAAGGAATAACTTGGGAATCCAAGTTATTCCTTAATTATTTATAAATTTAAATTGTTATCAAAATATACGCTTATTACACCAGGCAAATTGTTGATTTCCATGTTAAAGCTTTCCCTATCAAAATTATTTGGCATTTTTACAATAAAAAGGACCTTAACCGTCCCTGCTTCATCAGAACCATAAAATTCATTGCTTAAAATTTTTACATCTTTTATATTAATATCATATTTTGCAAACAACGTACCTATGGTTCCTATAAACCCAGGTTTATCTATACCTACAACTTCTATTTTTTTATACTTAGACATCAGCTTTATCCTATCTAGGGCTCTTAAACCCATTAATGTAATCATAACTATAGCAGTCGTAACTATAGCCCCTAGGTAATAACCAGCTCCAATGGCCAATCCAATACCTGCACTTACCCAAAGGCTTGCTGCAGTAGTCAGCCCTGTTATATTATTCCCAGTCCTCAAAATAGTTCCAGCACCTATAAAACCTATACCGCTCACAACCTGTGCTGCTAGTCTCGCTGGATCTCCTGTTAATGTCCCTTTGCCAAGTATAAAAAAGCCATCTATGGAAACGAGCATTATTAGCGCAGAACCTGTAGTTACCAATACATGTGTCCTTAAACCTGCAGGCCTATTTCTAAATTCCCTCTCAATACCTATAAGCCCTCCAATTATGGCAGATAATATTAATCTAGCTACAATTTCTACATTTGAAATCATTGATACCATTCCCTTCGGAAAAGTATTACTAATTTATATGCTAAATAAGAGTTTTTGTGCTATGTTAAATATATATTACCCAAAATATTTACATTGTAAAGTTTTGATATGCTATAATTATTCTATTAAATAAACATTGGAGGTCCTTATATGGTCATAGAAAGAAAATGTAAGGTATGCCCAATAGGCTGCAATTTAATCATAAAAAAAGCTGATAACAACTATATTGTTGAAGGAAATAGATGCAATAGGGGGAAAGAATTTGGCATAAAAGAGGTTACAGAACCATCGAGGATACTAACTTCCAGAGTAATGCTGGAAAACGGGCCAATGAGTATGCTGCCAGTAAAAACTACTGGAGTTATACCTAAAGAATTAGTTGATGAATGTATGGAAATAATAAGGTCCACAAAAGTTTCAGCACCAGTTAAGAATGGGCAGGTTATCATCAAGAATATATTAGGCACTGGAGTAGATGTAGTGGCAACTAGAAAAGTAAACAAACTCTAAATTATACTTTTAATTCCTTTTTCAAAACATATATAAATAGCCATGTTAGAATAATACCCTTAAAAACTGAGCTAATGCTTATACTCCACCATACTCCTGTCATTCCTAATGCAGTATTAGAAAGTATATACGATGCTGGGACTCTTAGGGCATTTAATACTCCCCCAATAATGGCAGGAATATTGGTTTTTCCTAAGCCATTGAATCCTCCAGCAGATGCTATTTCAATTGCTACGAAAAATTGAGAAATTCCTAATATCGAAAGATATGTCTTCCCTTGAGATATTGCTAAGGGGTCTTCTGGAGTAAATAGCTTAAATATTGGCTCACCTGCAAGCATTAATAGAAGAGTTCCAAATATCCCAATAGCTCCTACTATTTTTAATCCTTTATAATAGCCTTCTTTTACCCTTTTATAATTTTTGGCCCCATAGTTTTGACCTACAAATGCAGTAATGGCTGAAGAAAATCCTTCTGTAGTCATCCATGTAATAGATTCAATCTGAGAACCAATTGAAGATACAGCTACAGTAGTTGACCCCCATTTAGCTAATATTCTGGTCAAAATCATGGATATAGTGGCATGGATTCCAGACTGCAAGCAAGCTGGGAAGCCAAGCTTAAATATCTTTATTATATAATCCACATTGGGAAACTTAAGTAAATTCAAATGAGAAAACAGCATCGTATTTCTTCTTGATACTAATAAATATACTATTGTAACTAATACTTGAGACAACACAGTGGCTAATGCTGCTCCTTCAATCCCCAAGGCAGGAAATGGCCCTATCCCAAATATTAGTAATGGATCTAGAACCATATTTGCTATTACTCCTAGAGATGAGATAACAAATGGCAGAAAGCTATTGCCTACAGCATTATAAATAGCAGAAAAAACTGGGCTTATAAAACTGAATATTAAACCATAGGCAATGATTACCAAGTATCTTATTGCCAAATCTATAGTTACCATGTCATCTAGGTTAAAATAGCCTATTAATTCATTTCTGAATAATATTAAGAAAAGCGAATATATGATTCCTATCATTAAATCAAGCTTTAATCCATTGGAAATATAACATTTAACATCTTCTAAATCCTTCCTACCATAACCTTGTGCTACTCCAACACTTACTCCTATTTGGCAAATAAGTACCAATGATGCTCCAATCCACATATAGAAGCCTGCTGTACCAGCTGCAGCTGCAGCTTCAGTGCTAAGCCTTCCTAACCACATAGTATCTGTTAAGTTGTATAGCATTTGAATAAAAGATGTGGCCATAATGGGAAGTGCTAGTTTAATTAGTGCTTTCGAAATATTACCTTCTATTAGGTTTATCCTTTTGTCCATGTTACCTCTCCTAAGCCATATTTTTGCTGACTTTTATATTTTAAATGAAACATATTGTCAGTTCAAGTAATTATACTTTAAAAGCCCTTATGAGATTTCATAAGGGCTCACAATAATTATATCTTAAATCTATCTATTACAGATTTCAAATTCTCTGCCAACTTAGCAAGGCCTTCACTGGCACTGGCAATTTCTTGAATTGATGCATTTTGTTCTTCCATTGAAGCTGTAACTTCTTCAGTTGACGCAGAGTTTTCTTCTGCTAGTGCAGATAAGCTTTGTATCATATCTAGAATTTCATTTTTCAATTCTTCCATCCTGCTGCTTGATACATTCAATTCATCTACAGCTTTAATAGCCTCATTTACTGCATCTCTAATTGCCAAATATTTTTCCCTACTATTTATTACGCCCTTTGTCTGTTCTTTAGATATTGAAGCAAGGTTTTCTATTGTAACAACCGCATTTTCTGCATTTAACTGCAACTTCTTAACGATTTCATCTATAGAATTTGCTGATTTAGAAGATTCTTCTGCCAACTTCCTAATGGAGTCTGCTACTACAGCAAATCCTCTACCAGCTTCTCCTGCTCTGGCTGCCTCTATACTTGCATTTAATGCCAGCAAATTAGTTTGCTCAGCTATTGATGCTATTACATTGGTTGCTTCTCCAATAGCAGATGCACTTTCATTAGTTTTTTGTATAATATCATATATCTCAACAGATGCCTTATTGCTTTCCTCTGTAATTTTAAATAGGTTTTCCATCTCAACTAGGCCATTGTCTACCACTTCTGATATTCTATTGGATGTATAAGTCAAATTCTTTGCAAGGTCTAAATTATTTTCAATGGCATTTCCTAATTCATTAATTTTCAATGCACCTTTTTCTGTGCTTTCTGCCTGTTCTGACGCACCTTTTGCTATTCCTTCGACTGCCTTTGCTACATCTTCAACTGCTATAGCTGATTGTTGAGTGGTAGCTGTTAATTCTTCAGAAGTAGAAAGTACTTCATTTGAAGAATAATCGATTTCTTTTATAATTTCCCTTAAATTATCAACCAAGTGCTGTACTACTCGGGATAATAAGCCAACTTCATCTTCTTTTGCAAGAAGATTTTCATGCAGATTCTCTGTTAAATCCAAATTTGAAACTTTTTCAGCATATCCTTTTAGTTGAATAATTGGTTTACTTATTGAATTTCCTATAAAATATGCAATAACAATGTTTATTAATATTATAATAGCAGAAGCTATTAGCATATTATTACGCATTTTGGGAACTGAAGATAAAACTTCATCTACATTTGCAGTGATTATTAATATCCAGTCAGTTCCTTTAATTGGCATATATGCTGCATATAAATCATTGCCATTATAAGTGTAAGTTGTTAGTCCTTCTCTTTCTTCAAGAATTTTGTTAAACGCATTAGCCAGTGACTCAAGGTTTTTATCATTTTCTGATTCATAAATAGGATTAAATAAATTTAGTACCAGTTCTTTATTAGGATGTGCCATTACTGTACCTTTGCTGTTAATTATGTATGAATATCCTTGCTCCCCATATCCTATATCTTCTGTAATTAAACTTAAATTTCCTCCATCTCTACGCCCTACTAGGACTCCAACGATTTTACCGTCCATATCTATTGGAACAGCATACCTCATTAAAGTCCCACCATTTACAACATCAGGAATAATATCAGAAATGCTTTCTACACCATTAAAGGCTATTTTTATATGATCCCTGTCAGCAAGGTTTTCCACTATACCATCAGTATAACGAGCCAATCCATCAGGCCCTACAACTCCTAGAGCCAAGAAATTAGTCTCATCTATCAGATTATTTAAAACATCATTTTGAACAAGCCAATCCATAGATTTAACATCTTCTAAACCTGCTATTGTCTCTAAAACCTTAAATTCAGTCTCTATTCTGCTTTCTGCTAGCGCAGCTCCTTCCTTTGCCATTACGAAAAGAGACTTTTCTGCTTCTTTAGTTAAACTAGTGCTGGAATAATAAATACTTATCAATCCAACTGCCAATGAAGACAATAAAATCATTATTGTAAAATAAAATATTAGCCTTGTTTTTAAACTCTTCATCCTTATCCCCTCTTTATAGCTAATTTGTAAGAGTCAAAACAAAATTTGTTAAAGATACTCTCATCAAACTTTGAAAATAAAAAGAGGAATAAACCTTTATTACCTTTAGTACCACACTCCTTTCATTGATTATTGCTGAAATTTCAATTTCCAAATTATTGGTGCTGTAGCTTATTCCCCCTGAAGTTTTATATTTTTTTTATTTACCCCTATTAAAAATAACATTATATAATATATATCGTTAAAAAACTGTTTATCTTAATAACATATTTACATTTTAATAAATTAACTTCCTGTAGAAAATAATGGTTAACCCTAATTCTACATATTAAAAGCGTTATAATAGAAAATACAAGTCAAATTCTTCTGTTATCTGTTTGTTTTTTGCACCTTCAGTATACCAGAACTTCATTACTAAATCTGCTTCTGACATTTAAAGATATTATTGAATATATCTTTTAGATATTCAGCCATTTTTAAGTTGCCTTCAGCAATCATGTTTCTAATTATTTTTTATGGTATTGTGCACATAAAATTAACTCCTTTCTTTTCATGAATCTTATGATTCCTGCAGAAAGGAGTTATTTTTTTCATAAAAACACAAATTATTTTACACTTCCAACAAAAGTCTTCAAATCTTTGTATATGGGAAACAAATTAATATTTTCCTTCAAATACCATGTTTCCATCTTCATCATAGGCTCTAACTTTAGAATAATACTTTGAATCATTGGCTACCCAATGAATTAGAAACATGTCATCATAAAAATTCTCTTGTACTAATGTATCTCCATTATTTAACACAACCTCTACCTTTTTAATTCTTTTATCATTTATTATTCCATAGACCTTATAAAAATTCCCTTCTCCAACCCAATAATAAGATAAAGGCTGTGATAAGTCATTTTCTATTCCATGAACTTGATTTCCAAAATGCCAAAAGAAAAATAATTTCTTATTTACAGTATTGCACGAAAACCATTTATCATATTTACAAAGGATATATTTGCCTTTTTCGTAATCCTCTATATGTATTATTTCAGATGGGCCATAATGGGCTGTTCTTTCAGAATCCCTATGGGCTCCTAATGGAGTAAAATAAAGACCTGAACCTTTAACAAAAATGATTAATAATATTATCAAAGCAATTATATTTCTTATAAGCTTCTTCTTTCTATTCAATATTCTCACCCGACTTTAAGGGAATTTCTAACTTGTAATATCTATTATATCTATCATATTCAATAATCAAAGTTTTAGCATCTTTACGGAAATTTTCAACACTTACCATTCCTTTAGAAACAATGCCCCCGGTTGTATGACTAGAACCTCTATAATATTTACTGCCTTTATCATCAGTTATAATACCAATAGTACCTAAACTCCAACCACTTCCCCATAGCTTCTTGTCATAGTAGTAATAACTTATATGCAATGTCCCGTTTTTGTCATACACTACATTTTTAAAATTAATAACTGTGTCATCTACCTGTACTCTTTCATTAACATCTATTTTATATACTATATCTTCCTTTGGAATTTCTCTTATGAGTTTATCATCAAAAATTGAGTATCCCAAATCTATAATTACTGGCACTGCCATAAAGATATTTATTATTACAAATAATATTACCAGCACTTTTGAAGCTAAATATAACCAGCCAATTAGCGGATGATGCTCTTTATTTAACTGAATTCCTATTTCCTTTGGATCACCCATATCTTTAATGGCTTTCTCTTCTGCTTCATAATAAGTTAATCCTTGCTGTGTATAATAATCTATCCTATCCCAAATATGCTCTTGCAACTCCATCCTTATATCTTCTTTATCAAATGGAAATTTAACATAAGATAAAACAGTATCTAAAAATTCCTTAGAGCGTTGAAAACCCATGACTTTCACCGCCAATGACCTTGTTTACAGATGTTGAAAAAATATTCCATTGCTTTCTTTCTTCTATTAGCTGCTTCTTCCCTTTAGATGTTATTTGATAGTATTTTCTTTCTTTACCCGTATCTCCCTTATCCCTATAGGATTTTATATAGCCTTCGTTTTCAAGCCTATGGAGTACTGGATATAATGTCCCTTCTTTAAATTTAAAAGTATTGTCTGAGCGAATTTCTAGCTCCCTTATTATCTCGTATCCATACATATCCCTTTCCTTTAACAGTGATAGTATCAGTAAAGTTGTACTTCCTCCTATTAACCCTTTATCGATTTTCATAATATCCCTCCACAAAAATACCTAGAATATCTAGGTATAATTATACCTAGATATTCTAGGTATGTCAATATTTGCCAATCATTTTAGCTTCCTGTTGAAGTATAATGTTTAACACCTATCCTCCATGCAAATAATGATAGGATGAAAAATAATAAACCAACAAATGGAGATATCCAGCCTATCCAGTTAGGATAATTTAATAAATCATTATTTTCTAGTATGTTTATGGCAGGGAAATAGTTTATAGTTGCCAAGGGTATGATATAAATTAGGATTTTTCTAAACCATTGCTTATATATGGACAATGGATATTGTGCTGCCTGCACTCCTCCATGGGTAAAGGAATTTATGATTTCCAGACTTTGAACTGACCAAAATGATAAGGTGGCCTGAAGAACTATAAATCCAGAAAATAAAAAGTTACCTCCAATAATTGCACCAATCAATAATAAAACTTTTCCTAAAGACCATTTAATATTTAATTTACACACAGCCCATACAAGTACAATTAATCCTTGGCTAAACCTTCCTATCCTCATTAAATGTATGTCATGGCCTAAAACCTGTAATACGGTGGTCCTAGGCCTAAGAAGAATTCTATCAAACTCTCCTGTTCTTACTAGGTTT
>DATCJO010000140.1:0-25806 GCA_036562765.1 Tissierellaceae bacterium
CCGTAGACATGACATAATTACTTACTTTTAATTTTATCAATAATATAGAAATTTCTCAATATTTTTTATCAAATCTTAGAATTTACAATTTTTATTTGTCGTCGATCTCCAGTAGTTTTTGCATTATTATAGATCGACGACAAATAATTTTTATACTTTTATTTTTTCTGCTTTTAGCTATTACTTCTAGATAAAAATTGTTATTATGTTTATATTAAACCACTAAATTTCATAGTTAAATCTAAAGTATGGACATTCTGTTTTTAAACATTCACTATTTCTTTTATTGAAATTGCAAATTGGATGATAATTTTCATAATCAAATAATTTTACATTAAAATGTTTCTCTGTAAATTTTGCAGCTTCTATAATGGCAGTAAATGAATCCCTTTTACAGCATCTAGGTCCGCCATATTTTGCAATTTCCAGTAAAGCAGTTCCTGTCATTTGGTTAGAAAGTCTCCATGGTTCTTTGCTTAATGGACTTGACCCTGAAATAATGCTTACATACACTCCTGCACCTACTGCTGCCCCACAGCTTCCATAAAAACCACAAAATCCGCCTTTTATATCTTTTGCTCTAATTTTAGCCACAGCTAGTTTCCTTATTTTTTCATCATTCTTGTTTAATATGTTATAATACGAAGTCAATAATACCGCTGGTACAAGAAAATGATGCTCAGGCCCATGCATATTAATTGAAGGACTTTTCATAAGTTCTATAGCCATCTCTAGTGGATTTGTCTTATCCGTTGACCTGCAATAATTTTCAATTAATGAAACTGCATCTAATGAATGGCATTCGTCACAGACAAAGTGTCCATCTAAACAAGTTACATTTGATTTAAACTTATTATGGCAATACACACATTCTACTTCCTTATAATCATCATAATATATAAGTTCCTTTCCACATACCATGCAGTTATTCCTATGTTTTTTCAAATTTTCCATTTTTTCACCTTCCAAAAGAATTTCAGCTTAAATCAATCTAATTTTTAAAATTCATTTAAATCCTTAGACACCTTGTAACCAAAATAATATAGCAACATCATTATAAAAAAAGAAATCAAGCTATTTATCATACTATTAGAAGTATATTTTATAAAAATATATAAAATATTTTCTATCCAATCACTAACCCTTCCAATAGGCAAATAATAATATGTTGGTAATATTCCAATGAAATTCATAAAATACCTTCCTACTAATCCTATTTGTATTACTATTAGAATAATACTGAGGATTCCAAAGCTATTGCCTATTAATATTGATTCCTTTATAGATTCAGTATAATAATAAGATTTGTATCCTACAAAAAACCAATAAATACAAAATAGAAAACTTAAAATGGATAATTCCATGCCAACAAAACCTAATCTAATAATAAAACTAAAAAACACTGATATAATAAGTGGGGATATTGAAAAAAATAACAGCTTTATTTTTTTCTTGTTCATAACTTCCTCCTAAAATAATTTTATCATATAAAACTTCATTAAAATCTATTTCTGCCAAATTAAAAAATACCTCCAGAAAAGCTTTCTTTTTATTTTAGCATTTGGCAAGTATTTATTTGCTAAGGCCTTTATTTCACCTAAAGTCATGTATTTATCATTTTTCCCATGCCTCTCCCACACTTCTTTGGCTTGAGGTTCATCCTTGTTAATCCTTCCATTTCTCAGCAAATTCATTATTATGTTTGGAATAAATGCACTCCCCCATATTAAATAATCGGAAATAGAACTAGCTTTTACTAAATCTAATATTATGAGTTTTCCCCCATTTTTAAGTTTATCCTTAGCAAAACATAAAAGCCAATCATAGGGCAAATGATGTGCAGTAGCAGAAGTTACAATGGCATCAAGGCTATTATCTTCAAATCTCATATTAAGAATGTTATCACATATATATTCAATATTATTACTTGGATTTAATGTTTTTGCCTTTTCAATCATTTTTTCTGCAATGTCAACTGCTATGACTTTTTTTGCCTTTTTTGACAGCAAAAAAGACAATTCACCTTTTCCACATCCAATATCAAGGCAAGTATCTATATCATCAGGAATCATTTTTATTATCTCTTTATAATAACAATTATTATGGTTCCACTTTGGTTCTTCCAACTCAGCTATCTCATTAAAATCTCTTCTTACAACATCATAATCCTCCATCAAATATCACCTCAGGATTTAATTATTTTTTCCATACCATGATATGATTTCTTCTACTTTATCTAAAGGCAAAACAGTAGCAAATCGATTGTTCCAAATTTTGTGGTTAAATAATTCGTATATCTTTTCAGCTGATAATATATCATTGCCAAAAGTTGTATTTGTACCCTCTGGGATAATTACATTGAATCCATGTTCAAAGGCGCTTTTACATGTTGCATCTATGCAATATTCAGTTTGTAAACCCATAAGAATAACTGTATTTATTCCTTTAGTTTTTAAATACTCTTTAAGGCCAGTTTCATAAAATGAGCTGTTATATTTTTTATTGAAAACTTTCTCTCCATTTTCAGGAGCAATTTCATAATATATATCCCAGTCATCTGTATAAGATTCCAAACCTGCAACATCTACATCTTGACGTACATATATAACTTCTACATTGTTTTTCCTTGCTGTATCAATTAGCCTTTTAATATTTTCAATGAAGTTTTGCTTATTATATGGATTCCTTCTAATTAATGCAGTCTGAACATCTACAACCAGCAAAGCAAATTTATACATATTAACAACCCCATTCAATATAAAATTATAATCTTTGATAAAAAATAAAATTGTTAATTCCATTATTATATAATTCTTGTATTCTTTAAATAATTTGTTATAAAAAACTTACCACTTATAGCTGCAAACTTATTCCAATTAAGCTCTTTTTCAGCCTATGCTTTTTTAATTTATTAATAGCATTATAATATTTATTTATAATTTAAGCAAAATCAAAATTAATTATATTGTTCCTAAAAGCTAAAAAAGTGCAAAGCCTTCATCAAAAGAAATATATTTAATATATCAATATAATTATTAGAAACTGGCTTAAGAAATGCTTTACATAAACATAAATGAAATGTTACATGGTAAACCAATTGCTTTATTATTGATTGAATATCATATCCCAAAAATTTATACTCCAAAAAAGTCCAAACAAGTTAAATCTTTTTAAAGTAAAATGAAGCATAGCATTTGGGAACAATAATAATTAAACAGCATAAAAAATTATGAAGACTCGATAAAATCATATCATCTGTAAAGTATACACATACTGCAAATAAAAAGAAGCAGAATATAATTTCTTCTGTAATTCCTACAATAATCCTCAGTTACTTATTAAAATGAAGATAAAATTGGCTATTTTCTTCAGCTTTTTCAAGTAAATTAAATCCAATACTTTCACACATTTCTTCAAAGTACTGGCTGTTTTGAAAGCCATTTTGTTTATAAATCCCATAAGTAGTATTTATATCTACACCATTTGCATTTATATTCAGTTCAACTATAAATGGGTTTGCTTCATTTATATCTGCATCCCAAATACCCACCATCTTTCAATACTCTATAGGCTTCCTCTAAAGCCTTTCTATGCTTTTCATTTTCAATATACATCAGTGTATAAAAGAAAGTGACATTATCAAAGGTTGAGTCACTGAATTTAAGGTCACAGGCATCCATTAAAAGCTTGGTAAATCCCTCTGGAGCTTCATCTAATTCTTCCTGCCTATTATCTATGGCGGTAACTTGTGTCTTATAACTTCTTCCAATTATTCCCTCTCCGCCACCGCCTATATCAAGAATTGTCCCTTTTATATTTTTACTTAAAATTATCCTATTCATTTGAATACCCCCTGAATACTCGAGACATTATATCTTTAATTAGCTAATCAATCTTATAGCCTCTTAATATAAATAGGCTCTTGATTTTTATATCCTTTTTCATCAGTTTTCATATATCCGCACTTAATCCAGAATTTTTCATTGTCTGAAGTCAAATATATTTCTTTAACATTCATACTTTTTAAAATTTCTTCAGCATGTGATACAAGCAACTTCCCAAATCCTTTTTTCCTACAATCATGTTCAATAAATATTTCTCTAATAAACCCAAAACCTATTTTCTGACACCAGTCGCTTTCAGGAGAATCTATTTGGTATATAATAAATCCTTTTGGATTACCATCTATTATAAGTAAGTCAAAGAAAATAACTCGTTTTTTTGCACTTTCAACTATATCTGAACATACTTCTTCGATTTGTGAATATTCAATTTCCATCTCTAAATCATATAAAAAGTATGAATAAAACATATCTACAAATTGCTTATATTCAAAATCTTCGTAAGGCTGAATTTTTATATCCTCAGTTATCATAATTACCTTCAGTGTTAGATTAATAAAAACTTTACTCAATTAATTTTTGTCTATCTTTTATAAATATTAAATGAAATATATTTATTAAATTAAGGGTAATGCCTATCCCCAATGAAATAAATACAATAAACATTCCTACAATAGAAAGGGCATCACAAACATCTGGGGAAACAGCATTAGCCATTAACCTAATTCCTATATACACCAATCCTGCTAATATAAAAGGTAAAATTAAAATGGCATATTTAATTTTCTTGTTTTTATTATTCCTTATAAGTAAAATACTCAATAATACCATCGACAATATGCCAATAAATAATAAATATTTAACCATATTTTAATAACTCCTATATTCTTATTAAACAACAAAAGTAACTTTTATATCCTGTTAACAAAAAATAAAAAAATAAATTCATGATAGTTTTATTCTCGAAAATAAAAGATTTTAAATAAAACTATATTTGTGGCTGTTTAATTCCCTGAATTGGCAAACTGGAACACTCCTTCAAAAAATTAGGCAATAAAAATTAGCTATTTATTGCCAGAAAAATAATCCTTATAAAATTCATTAAACTTTCCAATATCCAATTTAAATGTAAGGGCATCATATAATTTCCCTTTAACCATATGATAATTTTTTTTGCGGTCACATTCTACAAAACCTACCTTGTTCATCAGCCCAATTACTCTTGTATTTCCTGACCAGGTTTGCGTATAAATTTCTTCGAAACCCTTGTCCAAAAGATACCTAATAAATAAACACCATGCTTCAGTTGCATATCCTTTCCTTCTGGCATTTAAGTCAGGAATATCGATACCAATGGCTAACTTACCGTTATTGGCTGTATAACAGTAATTATCATCTATAAAATAAGAATTAACCCATCCAATATGTTTCATAGTTCTGTTGTTAATGCAAATCTGGAATCCATACCTTATTTCATTAGGATTTTTGGGCTTAGATAACTTTTTATTCATCAAATTACGGTATTCTTCTGGATCAAAAGGTTCTCCATTCTCCAACTCCCATGGTGCATCCCAGTCAAGCCATTCAGTTTCTACTGTTTCCCACCTAATTCTATCTTCTATATCCTTTTTTATTGGATCCCTTAAAATTACTCTTTGCCCAATAATTTTCACTCCTTATCTCCTCCTTAGTAATAATCCTTAGTAATATAATTTCAGCTTTTTATCTATATAGATAATCTATTCTAAATCAGAATAATTGCTACTAAGATTTATTTCTTCTAACTGAATTATTAAAAGTTTTTCTTTTATTCATATAAAATAAAACATATCAATTTTATAGAATTCTACCGACTTTCTTATATCCTTACAATAATGGCATTTATATCTTCAATATTAATTATAACAAATTAATTTAAAAGGTTTTCCAAAAATAATTATCCTATTCCCAATACATTACAACAATACATAATAAGATTTTAGCTCTTATATGTAATCCAATCTAATTAATCCTTTGAATTTTTATCAATATAAATATTTAGAGCATGTAATGCCTTAAATGCTACAAATATAACAGCCATATATGTCAAGACTGCCATTATGTCTTTTATTACACCTAAAACAATATTGAAAATCGTAAAAGCAGCTATAACAATACCTCCATATAAATGCAGTTATCTGTTTTAATGGATTTTATATACATAATATCACACAAACTACCACATGTTAATTAAAACACTGCATATCATAAAAAGATTGAAATATTATATATCTTAATGAAAACTATAAAACATATAGGTAAAATTTGAAATGATAAAAATCTAAAAAATGTTTCACGTGAAACTTATCTTTTTGTTTAAAAAATAATGGCCTTGTAATAAAGGCCTTTTAAATTTTTTCATTATTTTTAATTTCCCTTTCAATAATAATTTCAAAACTTTCTGGTCTCCCATAACTATTATAATCATAAGCCAAAACCAGTACCAATCACTATCTATGTTTTGCATATTCTTATATAATCTGCTGATGGTTGCTTACAGAGAAAAATCTCTCAGATTTGCTTCAATAAACTTATATCCATACATGATTTCTTCATTTATATTTTATTCAGGAGAAGAAATTGATTCCAGTATTTCATAAGCTTTTTCAAAAAAAGATTCTTCTACTAAAATATCAGTGCCAAATATGGAACTTCCTGCTATTATCCTCATATATCCGCCAGTTCCATTATCCTTCAATATATAAGGTATATTGTTTTCCTTTAATAAATTAGTAATTAATTCAAGGTCAAAATTATTGTCTACTGTTTTAAGAACAACTAACTTGATATCTTTTTCATTTATATTTTTATCATCAAACATACTATCACCTCCAGGATTATTTAAATTCTTACCCATATTCAGTATAAATAATACAGGTTTTGTAAATATATATAAATCTTCCGTTTTTTAATTATGCTTTTTAAACATAATTAAATATACAATGCAAAAAATAAAAATAACGCTTTTCTGTATTTAAAGTTTAATTATTTCATGGAATAATAAACAATTTTAAATGAATATAATCTAATAAAAATATTATCTCGTCTAAGGAGCGATTATATGAAAAAACTTTTAAACGATATTCATAAACTATTTAATGCAACCATAATAACTATATTATTAACTATAGCTATCATAAATAACTTGTATCCTGAAGCAATTAATGTTTCAAGTGATTTAAATAAAGCAGTATTTTCAAAAGGAAATATAAATCAAAAGATTATAGCCCTAAGTTTTGACGATGGACCACATCCAAAATATACAGTTGAAATATTGGATATACTAAAAGAATACAACATTAAAGCTACATTTTTTGTTTTAGGAATCCATGCAGAAAAATATCCAGAAATAATAAAAAGACAAGTAGAAGAAGGGCATGAAATTGGAAACCATTCCTATTCACATATAGATATGAGAAAAGCTACAAAAAAACAGATAAGAGATGAATTTGAAAAAACCCAAGAAATAATATATTCCATTGCCAATATAAAACCTAAATTATTTAGACCACCCTATGGAAATTATAATAATGATGTCCTTAAAATTATAAGTTCCGATGATGTTCAAGTAGTTTTATGGACCTTTTATCAAGATTCAAAAGATTGGAGCAATCCAGGAGTAGATACCATTGTAAATACAACATTATCAAAAATTCAAAATGGAGACATTATACTCTTTCACGATTATGTATATAAAGAAGAAAGCCATACAGTGGAAGCATTGAAAATAATAATACCAAAACTGCTGGAAAAGGGATATAAATTCGTAACAATTTCTGAACTACTTAATATTTCCCGGGAAATAAATAGAGGAAGTCTTTAATTTTTCAACTTCCTCTAAATCTTAGGTATTTTAACTACTACCTCAACATATTCTCCTTTATCTATTTCTTTATATTCTGCATTTAAACCAGATTCTTTAATAGCAGAATAAGCTTTCTTTAAAGTGTTTAAATAAATCCTTATGTTTATTAAACTCTTTATTTGCTGTTTTCCCTTCTTTTCATCTACTTTAGTTAAATCATCTAATATTCCGTCTACAAGTTCTTCTGTCTTTTTAACATTTAAATCGTTTTTAATTATCTTTTCTAAAACCTTTCTTCTTAAATCATCATCTGTTAACTTTAACAATGCTCGTCCATGTCTTTCAGTTAAATTATGATTAATCAAATCTCTTTTTATATCTTCTGGAAGTTTTAAAAGCCTTAATTTATTGGCAATAGTAGATTGGCTCTTGCCTAATTTCTCCGCAATTTCCTGTTGCGTAAAACCATGGTCAACAATAAGGCTGTTGTACCCTTCAGCTTCTTCTATAAAATTTAAATCTTCTCTCTGTAAATTTTCCATTAAAGCCAAAAGTGCTGAATCTCTATCTTTATATTCTACTATTATAGCAGGTATTTTATCTAACTTTGCCATTTGAGAAGCCCTTAATCTTCTTTCACCAGCTATCAATTCATATGAATTCTCACTGATTTTTCTAACACTAATTGGCTGAATAACACCATAGGCCTTAATAGACTGACTTAGCTCTTCCAATGACTTCAAATCGAAATTCCTTCTGGGCTGATATGGATTTGGCTTAATAGCATCAACTGGAATATACTTTATCTCCTGGTGAACATTCTTCATATTCATCCCTCTCCCATATGTGTTTTTTATATTATTCAATATTTACTTCAATATTTCCTGCCTTATTGCCCAAGTTTTTTCCTACAAATTCTACTAGTTTATAATGGATTTTTCTTTGGTTTTCCACCAGCTCTTGGATATTTTGTCGGAGTTTCTTTAATTTTTTCGACAATTATCAAAGTATGAATGATATCCGATTGTGGCAGCCTTAAAGATTTTACTTCAACTACTTTACCCCCTAGGATTTCTATTCCTCTTTTTGCGTCTTTTAATTCTTCTTCAACATCTGGCCCTTTCATGGAGATAAAGTATCCACCAACTTTTACAAAAGGAATACAGTATTCGCTTAAGGTATTTAAAGTAGCCACTGCCCTTGAAATGGAAATATCATACTGTTCACGGAATTCAACTTTTCTCCCCAATTCTTCTGCTCTTCCGTGTACTGCTTCAATATCGTTAAATCCTAGAGATTTTATAACTTCATTTAGGAATACAATTCTCTTATTTAAACTGTCAAGCAATGTTACATTAAGCTTTTCATTATAAATCTTAAGGGGAATGCCAGGAAAACCTCCTCCGGTCCCTATGTCTATTACTTTAACATTACCTTCAAACAACTTAGTAGTTACTGGAGTTAAGCTGTCCAAAAAATGCTTTATATCTATTTCATCTTCATCAGTTATTGCAGTAATATTTATCCTTTCATTCCATTCAATTAATAGGCTCTTATACTTTATAAATTTACTAATTTGCTCCTGATTTAATGTTATGTCAAGATCTCTTAACCCTTTCAGTAAGGTATCAACATTACCCATTAATCTCTTTCCTTTCTTCTTCTTTGTTCCAAATATATTAACAATACATTAATATCTGCAGGAGATACTCCGGAAATTCTTGAAGCTTGCCCAATTGAATCAGGTTTTATTTCACTTAGTTTTTGCTTTGCTTCGTTACTTAATCCCCTTATTTCATAATAATTTATGTTTGGGTCCAACTTCTTGCTTTCTAACTTCTTAAATTGTTCAATTTGAGCCATTTGTTTCTTTATATAGCCTTCATATTTGATTTCAGTTTCAATTGTTAGCTTAAATTCCCTCAATAATTCTGGCCTATTTGGATCAAGAGGTTTCAATGAATCATAGCTTAATTCTGGCCTTTTAATCAAGTCATAAAGGCTTATTGGATTTCTTATAGGTGCACTGTTTAAGCTTTCCAGAATTTCGTTAACTTCCTTAGTTGGTTTAATTTGAACATTTTTTAATCTTTCAAGTTCACCTTCTATGGCCTTTTTCTTTTCCATAGTCTTTCTGTATCTTTCTTCTGTTACCAGTCCAATCTTGTAGCCTTTTTCAGTTAGCCTTAAATCTGCATTGTCTTGCCTCAATGTTAATCTATATTCAACCCTTGAAGTCATCATTCTATATGGTTCATTTGTCTTTTTAGTTACCAAATCATCAATCAATACACCTATATATGCTTCTGACCTATCTAGTACAAATGGTTCTTCTCCTTTAATATTCAATGCTGCATTTATTCCTGCTATCAATCCTTGTGCAGCTGCTTCTTCATAACCAGAAGAACCGTTTATTTGGCCTGCAAAGAACAGATTCTTGATTTCCTTATGTTCTAGAGTCCTTTTTAGGGTAGTAGCATCAATTGCATCGTATTCAATAGCATAGGCAGACCTCATGATTTGTACATTTTCAAGGCCTATAATATGCTTATACATTTCAGCTTGAACTTCCTCTGGCAAAGTAGTACTTACACCTTGAACATACATTTCCTTGGTATCTAATCCTTCTGGTTCTATGAATACTTGATGCTTATCTTTATCTGAAAATCTTACAACTTTATCTTCAATAGATGGACAATATCTAGGCCCTACGCCTTCTATTTCACCTGTATACATAGGTGAACGGTGTAGGTTCTTCCTTATGATTTCATGCATTTCTTCAGTAGTATAAGTTAAATAACATGGCACTTGCTCTATATCAAATTTCTTTCCCATGTTCATAAATGAAAATGGGATTATTTCTTCATCACCAGGTTGAATTTCCATCTTTGAAAAGTCAATACTGTCCCTATGAACTCTGGCAGGTGTTCCTGTTTTTAACCTTCTAAGCTTAATTCCTTTATCCTTTAATGATTGTGATAACAATATAGAAGGAAACATTCCGCTTGGCCCGGATTCATAATTTACTTCTCCAATGAAAACTCTTCCTCCAAGATAAGTTCCTGTTGCCAATATAACTGCCTTGCAATCATAAACTGCCCCGGTCCTGGTTACAACGCCCTTAACTTCATTGTTTTCAATTATTATATCTATTGCTTCTGCTTGCCTTAATGTTAGATTTGGTTGATTTTCCAAAACCTTCTTCATTTCAGTTTGGTACTTTTTCTTATCAGCTTGTACCCTTAATGAATGAACTGCAGGGCCTTTTGAAGTATTTAACATCCTTGATTGTATAAAAGACCTATCTATATTTAAAGCCATTTCTCCACCAAGGGCATCAATTTCCCTTACCAAATGGCCTTTACCTGTTCCACCAATATTTGGATTACATGCCATCAGTGCAATGGAATCAAGATTCATAGTCATAATCATGGTTTTTACTCCCAGTCTTGCACTGGCCAATGCAGCTTCAACGCCTGCATGTCCCGCACCTATAACTATGACATCATATTCACCAGCTTTGTACTTTGGAACTTCTCTCATAATATCACCTTTCTAAACATAAACCTAAATCAAACCAAGTAATTGTGAATTGTGCATTGCGAATTGTAAATTGTCATTATTTTCCAATACAGAATTCAGAGAAAATCTTATCTAAAATATCTTCATCTATTGTATCACCGGAAATCTCACCTAAGTTATCCCAACAGCTTCTTAAATAAACTTCTATGCAGTCTATTGGAACATGGCTTCTAATATCATTTAATGCGCTGTTAATGTTTTCAAGTGCAATTTCCAATAGATTTTTATGTCTTACATTTGTAATGATAACATCAGAATGGATTTCCACTTCTCCACTATAAAACATGTCTTTTATACTCTTTTCAAGTTCGTCTATACCTATTCCAGAAGCAATAGATGTTTCGATTATCTTTTTATCTCCAACTAAGGATTGTAAATGTTGCTTATCAAATTTATTAGGCAAATCTATCTTATTTAAAAGCACGATTGCTTTTTTATTCTTTATAATATCTATTATTTGATAGTCTTCATCAGACAATTCCCTCGATGCATCAAATACTCCAATGACCAAATCTGCTCTCTCAACTGATTCTTTAGCCCTGTCAACACCTATTTTTTCAACTATGTCTTCGGTCTTTCTGATTCCAGCAGTATCTATTATCTTTAGAGGTATTCCATCTATATTTACATATTCTTCTATTATATCCCTTGTTGTTCCGGGTATATCTGTCACTATGGCACGGTTTTCCCTCAATATTGCATTCAACAATGAAGATTTCCCAACATTTGGCTTGCCCAGAATAACTGTACTTAATCCATCCCTTAAAATCCTACCTCTATCAGCAGTTTCCAATAGTTTTTCAATCTTTTCCTTAACTTTTAAAGCATTGGATTCTAAATCTTCATAGGTAACATCTTCTATATCCTCATCAGGAAAATCTATGGATACTTCCACATGGGCTATCATATCCAATAGGATATCTCTTATTTCCTTAACCTTTGATGAAACAGAGCCCTCCAGCTGATTTAAAGAAGCTTCAAAGCTTTTATCTGTTTTAGCCCTGATTAAATCAATTACTGCTTCTGCTTGAGAAAGGTCAAGCCTTCCATTTAAAAAGGCCCTTTTTGTAAACTCACCGGGTTCAGCAAGCCTAGCACCATTTTTTAAAACTAAGTCTAAAACCTTTTTAACGGAAATAATTCCACCATGACAATAGATTTCAACCATATCCTCTCGAGTGTAGGTATGAGGGGCTTTCATATATGATATTAAAACTTCATCTATTATCTTGTTGTTTTCCCTATCTATAATATGGCCATAAATAAGCCTCTTACTATGGCTCTCATTTAATTCCTTTACCTTATTTCCTTTAAATATCTTATTTGCAATTTCTAAAGACTTCTTTCCACTTATCCTAACTATACCAATTCCAGCTTCGCCAACAGCAGTGGAAATAGCAGCTATAGTCACAATACCACCCCACTAATTTGTAGGTCCAATAAATAGTATACCAAAAAAAATATGTTAATAATAAAATCAAAAATTTCCTTTTTAATTAGAATAACCCAGTAAAATACTGGGTTTTAATTACTTAGCTTGAATAACTACTCTCCTGTAAGGTTCATCACCTTCACTATAAGTAGTTATTCCTTCTACATTTTGTAAAGCAGAATGGATAATTCTTCTTTCATAAGGATTCATTGGTTCTAATTTAATGGACCTTCTATAATGCTTAGCCTTTTCTGCCATCTTATTTGCTAACTTTATTAAAGTTTGTTCTCTTTTTGCTCTATATCCATCTACATCAACTAATACCCTAACATATTTTTTCTTTTTCTTATTTAATACTAGGCTTAGTAGATATTGTACTGAATCAAGTGTATTTCCTCGTTTACCTATTAATATTCCCATATCAGTTGAATTGATGTCTGTTATATTAACCTTTATATAATCTTCTTCTTTCTTCACTACAGGAACTGCTTTAATGTCCATTAACTTTAATAACTTTGAAATGAAGCTTTCAGCAATTTCAACAGGATCATATATTAATGTAACCTTTACAACAGCATCTTTTCCACCAATTAAACCAAACAATCCCTTACTTGGCTCTTCTAAAACATCAACCTTCACATCTTCCTTCTCTGCATTTAACTCTGCCAAAGCTTCATTGACTGCATCATCAATAGTCTTCGCAATCTTAATAACAGACCTCATTTATTATTTCTCCTCCTTAACCTTAGGTAAAGACCTATTGGAAATAAGCTGTTGTATTATTGAGAAAATATTGCTTACTACCCAATATAGTGCTAGACCAGCAGGAAAACTCCTTGCAGCCAGAAAAATAAAAACAGGAAGTACAGTATTCATAATTTTCATGCTTTCACGGGTTTTATCATCTTGAACAGCGTTTAATGTCATAGATTGAATATAGGTTGTAATTCCAGCTAACAAAGGCAATCCCCAAATATATGGATCAGGATTTTCCAAGTTGCTTATCCAAAGAAAAGCTTTATTCATAGTTTGATAAAGGTTCAAATCCTTGAATGCAAATACTGTAGGCTGTTGCATTACTTTAAAAAATGCAAAGATAATAGGAATTTGAATCAATAATATTAAACACCCAGAAGCAGGATTATACTTAGCTTCCCTATATAACTCAAGTGTTTTTGCTTGCATTATTTGAGGGTCGTACTTATATTTCTTTTGAATTTCTTGAAGTTTTGGTTGAAGCTCAGCAATTTTCTTAGAAGCCTTTGATTGATGAATGCTTATTGGCAATAATATTAACTTAAATATTATGGTAGTTATAATAATTGCCATGGCATAAAAAGAAAAATACTTTGGTTCATTACCGATCATGGAAACAGTATCATATACAAATTTTAATAACGAACCTAGTAAATTACCCAAAAAATTAGACATTTGTTAACCTCCTATCATTTAAGCGGATCATATCCTCCAGGATTAAATGGATTACATCTTAATATTCTTCTAACTGTCAAATAAGTTCCCTTAAAGAAGCCATATTTTTTGTAAGCTTGTATAGAATATTCAGAACAAGTAGGATAAAATCTGCAATGCCTTCCAACAAAAACATATCTTGATATGGTTTTCTGATAAATTTTAATTAATAAAATCATCAGTCTAGACATATAATCACTCGTCTTTCAACACATTACTTATTTTTAATATATGAAGCATTGCACTTTCCAATTCTTTATAAGATATATCTACAACATTTTTCTTTGGTACAAATACTAAGTCGTATCCATTCTTTAATCTATGGAATTCTAGTCTACATATTTCTCTCATTCTTCTTTTTACCTTATTTCTCACAACAGATTTCCCAATCTTCTTACTCACTGTAAATCCAACTCTAGTAATACCTATATCATTTTTTCTCACATAGAGGACTAGATTTTTATTTCCATAACTTTTCCCTTCAGTATATACCCTTATAAACTCCATATTACTTCTCAATCTATTTTCTTTTTTCATTAAAGCCCCTCTCCAAAGACTTAAATCAAGTAACAAAAAGACCTCCAGACAGAGGCCTTATGCAGTTAATCTCTTTCTTCCTTTCCTTCTTCTAGCTTTCAATACTTTTCTACCTGATCTTGTGCTCATTCTTTTTCTAAAACCATGTTCTTTGCTTCTTTGTCTTCTTTTTGGTTGATAAGTTCTCTTCAAAAAAAACACCTCCTTCAATGGGAACACTCGTCTATAAGCAATATGGAGTTTTCCACCATAAACATAAATACTACTAATGATTATATTTATTTATAAACAATATGTCAAGAAAATTAAATAATCTAAGGTTGGCATAAAAGTTATTAACAATTTGTTGATTTTGTGGATAAATTATTGAACAGTATTTATTTTTTTGTTATTATAAAAATTAGATGTGGATAATTATAAAAATCTTATTAACAACCATAATTTATTCACACTTTGTGGATAAGTTGTGAATAACTATTGTTTTTTTCTGGGAGTTTACTTAAAATCTAATAGCAAAAGCAATAATTATCCACATTTTTTTTGTCTACAGATTGTTGATATGTAGATAACTCTACACCAATAAGAAACAGACAACATTTTATTAAGAGTTTATCCACAATTTATTTTTATAAACTATCAGCTGCAAAAATTTTAATTTTTTTTATAAACCTGTGGATAATTTTCTGGATAACTTTTTTACATCCGTTTATTTTTCTTCCCATTGGCAATAATTGTTTAATATAAATAGGAGGTAATTATATGTCTTCAGACTTACAAAGTATATGGAATGAGGTCCTAAATTTAATGAAAGTTGAGCTTACTGAAGTTAGTTTCAATACCTGGCTGAAAACCATTGATCCTATTAGCATGTCAAATGATAAGATTATTCTGGCAGCTCCCAATGAATTTACAAAAGGAATATTAGTGGGAAGATATTTAAATTTAATAAAGAATGCAGTTAAACATGTAACTAAAAAAGATTATGATATCCAATTTATAATACCTGGTGAAGAATATTCACTAAACCTTGGACAATCTATAACTCAAGAAACACCAGAAAGCAACCAGCGAGCCCAATTAAACCCAAAATACACTTTCGATACTTTTGTTATAGGAAACAGCAATAGGTTTGCTCATGCTGCTTCTTTAGCAGTTGCTGAAGCTCCTGCACAAGCCTATAACCCCTTATTCATATATGGCGGTGTTGGTTTAGGAAAAACCCATCTTATGCATGCCATTGGACATTATATTCTAAATCAAAACCCATCAGCCAAGGTAGTATATGTTTCCTCTGAGAAATTTACCAACGAGCTTATAAACTCCATAAGAGAATATAGAAATGAAGAGTTTAGAAACAAATACAGAAATGTAGATGTACTCTTAATTGACGATATTCAATTTATAGCTGGAAAAGAAGGAACCCAAGAAGAGTTTTTCCATACTTTCAATGCTTTACATGAGGCAAATAAGCAAATAGTAATCTCAAGTGATAGGCCTCCTAAAGAAATTCCAACATTAGAGGATAGATTAAGGTCAAGGTTTGAATGGGGCCTCATTGCAGATATTCAGCCACCAGATTTAGAAACAAGAATAGCAATATTAAGGAAAAAAGCCAGTGTTGAAAACATAAAAGTTAACGATGATGTTATATTATACATTGCTTCAAAGATAGAATCCAACATTAGAGAACTTGAAGGAGCTCTAATAAGGGTAGTTGCTTATTCTTCCTTAACAAATTCAGAAATTACTGTTGAACTAGCAGAAGAAGCTCTAAAAGATATACTATCATCAAATAAAGTTATAGAAATAACTGTTGATTCAATTAAAGAAGTAGTTGCAAGGAACTTTAAGATAAAGATAGAAGATTTCAATTCAAAGAAAAGAACTAAATCTATTGCTTATCCAAGACAAATAGCAATGTATTTAACTAGAGAATTAACAGATTTGTCTCTCCCAAAGATAGGAGATGAATTTGGAGGAAGAGACCATACTACAGTAATACATGCTTATGATAAAATAACTGCTGATATGAAAAAAAATCCTGATTTAAAGAGAAAAATTGATGAGATGATAAAACAAATAAAAGAAGGTTAAGTTGATTGTGGATATTATTCTATAGATTTAAAAACTTATCCACATGTTATTAAATTTTAAAAATGTGCGATATTTAATCTTAGGATTAGTTATCCACATATCAACATGTACTACTACTGTTACTACTATGTTTTTATATTTCTTTCTATTTCTGTAAGAGGAGGATAAAAATGAAACTTAAAGTAAACCAAAGAGATTTATCAAAACATATAAATATAGCTCAAAAAGGCATATCTTCTAAGGCAACACTTCCAATTTTAGATGGATTACTATTAGATGCAAGTAAAGGTCGATTAAAAATTGTTGGAACTGATTTGGATATTGGAGTAGAGACTTATCTAGATTGTGAAATAGAAAATGAAGGTTCGATAGTTGTTAATTCAAGGATTTTTGGTGATATTGTAAGGAAATTGCCTGATGCCCCAATATACATAGAGGTGGAAAACAATAATATTAATGTTAAATGCGAAAATTCAGAGTTTAATATAATCGGAAGCTCACCAAAAGAATATCCCAGTTTACCTGTATTAATAGGAAAAAATACATTTCAATTGCCAAATGATTTGTTTAAATCTGCCATTAGGCAAACAGTTTTTGCTACATCCCAAGATGATGCTAGGCCATATTTAACAGGAGTGTTGTTAGAATTAAGTGAAAACAGCGTTTCATTTGTTGCACTAGATGGCTATAGGTTGGCTTTGAGAAAGCTGCCTATAAAGACTGATTTAGATGTTAAGATGATTATACCTGGAAGGACATTGAATGAATTAAGCAGGATTATAGAAGATGACGAAAACAATATAACCATTTATGCTACACAAAATCACGTGGTATTTAATATTGGTGATACACTAGTTTATTCAAGGCTTTTAGAAGGTAAGTTTTTCAACTATAAGGAAATCATAAGAAAAGAGCACAAAACATCTGCAGTAGTAAATAGAAGGGCATTCCAAGATAGTTTGGAAAGAGCGTCACTTCTTGCTAAGGAAGAAAAGGCAAATCTAATTAAATTAAGTTTAAAGGATGGAAAGATATATATTAAGTCAAATTCTGAAATAGGATATGTCAATGAATTTGTAGATGCTGAAATATCAGGTGATGATATAAATATTGCATTTAACTCAAGATATTTATTAGAAGGAATTAAAGTAATTGATTCAGAAGATATACAATTGAACTTCATGGGCGAGTTGAATCCATGTATAATAAACCCATTGGATGACGAAAACTATACTTACTTAGTTCTTCCAGTTAGACTTGCACATGAAGATTTTTAAGGAGGATGTAAATGAGAGAAGTACCTATAAATACTGAATATATAAAATTAGATCAATTATTGAAGTTAGTAAATGTGTCCCAAACAGGTGGACAGGCAAAAATTATCATAAAAGAAGGTAAGGTTAAAGTTAACGGAGAAGTTGTATATGAAAGAGGGAAAAAATTAAGGAAAAATGATATAGTAGAAGTGGATGGAAATGTGTTCAAGATTGTATAATTTTTCCTTAAGGAGTGTTTTTATTGTATGTAAAAAACATTAGGCTAATAAATTTTAGAAATTACAACAATCTTTTCTTGGATTTAAATAAAAATATCAATATTTTTATAGGAAAAAATGCACAGGGGAAAACTAATCTACTAGAAGCAATTTTCATGTGTGCTGCTGGTAAATCATTTAGGACCAGTAGGGACAGGGAGATTATAAACCTCAATAAGACTCAAGCCTATGTTGGTGCGGAGATTAATATTGGCGAAACTGAGAAGTTCATTGAAATAAAATTGGAAATAGATAAGCCTAAAAGAATCAGGATAAATAAAAGGGAGCTAAAAAGCCAGAAAGAGTTGTACAGCGGATTAAATATTGTAATTTTTTCTCCTGATGATTTAAAATTAATAAAAGGTGGGCCACAGGAAAGAAGAAATTTTTTAGATATAGAGATATCTCAGATAAAACCTGTATATAATTACAATCTAAATAGGTATAATAAGATTCTCTACCAACGGAATAATCTATTAAAACTAAACAAAGCTCAGCAAAATTTAGAGGAATTATTGGAAATTTTTGATTTACAGCTTGCTAAGATAGGGACTGATATAATCTTAGAAAGAAAAAGATATATAGATGAGCTATCTGGTATTGTAAATGCAGTTCATAAGAATTTAACTTCAGATAATGAAGACTTAAAATTGTACTATAATACTAATGTTGAAATTATAGAAGATAAGCATGAGATGGAGAAAAAATATAGGGAAAACATCAAAAAACATATAAAAAAGGATATAGAATTAGGATCAACTCAAGTTGGCCCCCATAGAGATGATGTATTAATTAGTATTAACAACAAAGATTTAAAAGTATATGGTTCACAGGGGCAGCAGAGGACTGCTGTTTTAGCTTTAAAATTATCGGAGGTTGAATTGATAAAAAAACAAAAAGGTCATTTTCCAGTATTGCTATTAGATGATGTTTTTTCTGAGCTAGATATGGAGAGAAAAAAATATTTAATAAAATCCATCAAAAATATGCAAACCATAATTACTACGACTGATTCTATAGACATTAAAGAAATGGAGGATTTGGATAAATCTATATACTATGTAGAAAATGGCCAAATAACAAAATAATTATTCTTATTAGACTGGAGGTAGGTTAATGACCAAAGCTAACGGAAATAATCAGCCAAAAAGAGAATATACGGCTGAAGATATACAAGTTCTAACAGGTCTTGAACCCGTAAGGAAAAGGCCTGGAATGTATATAGGAAGTACTGGGCCTAGGGGCCTTCATCATTTGGTATATGAAGTTGTTGACAACAGCGTAGATGAAGCCTTAGCTGGTACCTGTGATACAATCAAAGTAACAATTTTTGAAGATAATTCAGTAATGGTAGATGATAATGGAAGCGGAATACCAGTAGAAATCCATCCACAGACTGGAAAATCAACAGTAGAAACAGTTTTAACAATACTTCACGCAGGAGGAAAATTTAACAACAAGGCTTATAAGGTATCCGGAGGACTACATGGTGTAGGGGTATCAGTAGTAAATGCTTTATCTGAATGGCTTATTGCTAAAGTAAGAAGAAATGGCAAGGAATATATGCAGAAGTTTGAAAGGGGCAAAGCAGTTACTGAACTAGAAGTTATAGGAGATGCTACTGATACAGGGACAACAATTCATTTTAAGCCAGATAAGGAAATATTTGATACCACTGAATTCAGCTTTGAAACTCTGGAAACTAGGTTTAGGGAAATAGCTTTTTTAAATAAAGGAATTAAGATTATTTTAGAAGATAAAAGAACAGATAAAACTAAGACATTTCATTATGAAGGCGGAATTAAATCCTTTGTAGAATACATCAATAAAAATAAGACTCCAATCCATAAGGAAGTTATGTATTATGAAGGAGAAAAGGATGGGGTTATTGTTGAAGTTGCCCTTCAATATACAGATGGTTATACAGAAAATATCTTCAGCTTTGCAAATAACATAAATACAGTAGAAGGCGGTACACATCTATCAGGTTTTAAAAGTGCACTAACAAGAGCAATAAATGATTACGGAAGAAAATATGGCTACATTAAAGATAAGGCAGAAAACCTATCAGGTGAAGACACAAGGGAAGGTTTAACAGCTATTATATCTGTTAAGTTGTCAGAACCTCAATTTGAAGGGCAAACAAAAGCAAAACTTGGAAATAGTGAAGTTAAAGGTATTGTTGAATCCTTAGTATATGATTTCATAAGCATCTATCTTGAAGAAAATCCAAAAGATGGAAAGATAATATTGGAAAAGGCAGTAGCTGCTCAAAAAGCTAGGGAAGCAGCGAGAAAGGCAAGGGATATAACTAGAAGGAAGAGTTTGCTTGAAAATACGACTTTGCCTGGAAAATTAGCTGACTGTCAGGAAGAAGGAATGGATACTGAAATATTCATTGTAGAAGGTAATTCAGCTGGTGGAAGTGCTAAACAAGGAAGGGATAAAAGATTCCAAGCAATACTTCCTCTAAGAGGTAAGATTTTAAATGTAGAAAAGGCAAGGCTTGACAGAATCTTGGGCTCAGAAGAAATTAAAACCATGATTGCAGCTTTCGGTACTGGTATTGGACAAGATTTTGATATATCAAAGTTAAGATATGGAAAGATTATACTCATGACAGATGCCGATGTCGATGGAGCTCATATAAGGACATTGCTGTTAACATTCTTCTTTAGATACATGAAGGATTTAATAGATAAAGGGCATGTATATATAGCTCAACCACCTTTGTATAAAGTTGCAAAGGGAAAAAATGTTTATTATGCATATAGTGATAGTGAATTAGAAAAATTATTAAATGAAGTAGGTAGAAATAACTGTACTATTCAAAGGTATAAGGGTCTTGGAGAAATGAACCCAGAACAGCTTTGGGAAACAACCATGAACCCTGATACAAGGATTTTATTGAAAGTAACTATGGAAGATGCAGTAAAAGCAGATGAAATCTTTTCAACATTAATGGGTGATAAAGTACAGCCAAGAAGAAAATTCATACAAGAAAACGCAAAATATGTTAAAAATTTAGATATTTAGAGGTGAAATATGGATAAAGAATTAGATAATATCCTAGAAGTAAATATTGAAGATGAGATGAAGAAATCTTACTTAGATTATTCCATGAGTGTCATCATGAGCCGTGCTTTGCCAGATGTAAGGGATGGACTAAAGCCTGTTCACAGAAGAATAATTTATGCAATGGATGAGCTAGGAATGCAACCAGATAAGCAGTACAGGAAATCCGCAAGGCTAGTCGGTGATGTACTAGGTAAATATCATCCTCATGGCGATTCATCAGTATACGACGCAATGGTTAGACTTGCTCAAGATTTCAATATTAGATATCCATTGGTAGATGGCCATGGAAATTTTGGTTCCATTGATGGTGATGAACCAGCTGCAATGCGTTATACAGAAGCAAGAATGACATGGCTGGCTACTGAAATGTTAAGGGATATAGACAAGGATACCATAGATTTTAGACCAAACTTTGATGAAACATTAAAAGAACCAGTAGTACTTCCATCTAGATTTCCAAACTTATTAGTAAATGGTTCATCAGGTATAGCAGTAGGTATGGCAACAAACATACCACCACATAATTTGAGGGAATCAATAGATGCTATAGTCATGTTAATAGACAATCCAAATGCTTCCATCGAGGACCTGATGACTGTACTAAAGGGGCCAGATTTTCCAACTGGTGCTTATATAATGGGGAAAGAAGGCATCAGGACTGCTTACAAAACAGGTAGAGGAAAAATTACAGTTAGGGCTGTTGCTGAAATAGAAGAAACTAAAAAGGGCAGATATAGAATTGTTGTAACTGAAATACCTTATCAAGTTAATAAAGCTGCATTAGTTGAAAAAATAGCTGAATTGGTCAGAGATAAAAAAATAGAAGGCATATCAGATTTAAGGGACGAATCTGATAGGGAAGGCTTGAGAATTGTAATAGAAATAAAAAAAGATGCAAATCCAAATGTAGTTTTAAATAACTTATATAAACATACTCAGCTTCAGATTACTTATGGCATCATCATGCTTGCATTAGTAGATGGTGAACCAAAAGTATTAAATCTTAAAAAACTAATTACCCATTATATTGAACATCAAAAAGTAGTTATCACTAGAAGGACCAGATATGAATTAAGAAAGGCTGAAGAAAGGGCACATATTATCGAAGGTTTAAAAATCGCCTTAGACAATATAGATGAAGTAATAAGAATAATCAGGTCTTCTAAAACAGAAGCTATGGCTAAAGAGTCCTTAATGAATAACTTTGGACTATCAGATATTCAAGCTCAAGCAATATTAGACATGAGGCTAAGAAGGCTTACAGGATTAGAAAGGGAAAAGTTAGAAGAAGAGTATGTAGCTCTTATTAAGGAAATAAATAGATTAAAGGAAATACTAGAAAATGAAAGACTAGTCTATGAAATTATGAAAAAGGAACTATTAGAAATAAAGGAAAAATACGGAGACGAAAGAAGGACTAAAATACTATCATCTGCAAAAGAAATAGAAATTGAAGATATTATTCAAGAAGAAAATGTTGTAATTACATTAACTCACTTTGGATATATTAAGAGAACGCCAGAGTCCATTTACAAAACTCAAAGAAGAGGAGGAAAGGGCATATCTGCATTAACAACTAGGGAAGAAGATTTTGTAGAAGATTTATATATTACTTCAACCCATGATACAGTCCTATTCTTTACAAATAAAGGAAAAGTATATTCCCTAAAAGCTTATGAGCTACCTGAAGGCAGTAGACAAGCTAGAGGTGTAGCAATAGTAAATCTATTAAATATTTCAGGAGATGAAAAGATAAATTCAATAATTCCAATAAATAAAAATACTACAGAAAAGTATCTTCTAATAGTAACGAAGAAAGGCTTAATTAAGAAGATAAGGCTAAGCGAATTTGAAAATATAAGAAGAAATGGACTTAAGGCAATTGAATTAAAAGAAGACGATGAGCTAATTTCAGTAAGGAAAACAGATGGAAATAGAGAAATAATTATCGTAACTAGAAAAGGTATGTCTATAAGGTTCAGTGAAGATGATGTAAGGGAAATGGGCAGAAATGCCATGGGAGTTAAAGCAATTACATTAAATGAAGAAGATCAAGTAGTCGCCATGGAATTAGTCGAAGAAGGAAAGAGTTTACTTGTTATTTCAGAAAATGGCTTTGGAAAGAGAACCCCATTAGATGAATATAAGACACAAAATAGAGGAGGCAAAGGTTTAATAACCTATAAGATTAAGGAAAAGACTGGAGAAATAGTTTCAGCAAAAGTTGTAGGAGATGAAGATGAAATTTTGATGATTTCCATGAGCGGTACTATTATAAGAATTGCTGTTAAAGATATTTCAGTATCTGGTAGAGCTACTCAAGGGGTAACCTTGATGAAAATGGAAGATGACAAAGTAGTAGCAGTAGCAAGATGTGTAGAAAATGATTAATCAAAAAATCCTTATCATTAGTTTTATACTAATGATAAGGATTTTTGTAATAAAAAATTCAAGCAGTTTTAAATCCTACTGCTTAACTTTACATTAATATAATTTTGTTATAAAATTATTACATATCTACTGTAAAAAGGGGGGTATATATAATGTCATTATCTGTTGAAACCATATTTAGTGAAAAAGAAAACAAGTGGATATTCTTTCCAAAAGGAGAAATAGATATATATACATCTTCAAAATTTAAAGAAGAAGTTTTAAAACATTATAATTCAAAAAAGAAGGATATAGAAATAGATGGAAAGGAACTAAGCTATATTGATAGTACAGGACTAGGGGCGTTAATCTCAATATTGAAAAGGCTTAAAGAAGACAATTTAAAGATATATATTTCTAATCTAAAGCCAAATATTAGAAAGATTTTCGATATAACTGAATTGGACAAGTTATTCATTATTAGAGGTGAAGATAGTGAATAAGGATATAGTTAAATTAAATATTCCTAAAAAACCAAGTTATATAAGTCTTGTTAGATTAACTGCTTCTGGAATAGCTTATAAGTTAGGCTTAAACATAGATGAAATTGAAGATATTAAGGTATCTATTGGAGAAGCTTGTATAAATTCCCTAAGCTTCATCGAAGAAGATGAAATATCTTTAATATTTGAAATAGAAGATAATAAATTATCCATTAAAGTTTCAGGAGTTAAGGAAAACATACCTGAAATGTTAGATGAAAAAAGAGAAAGGGAACTTGGTTTATTGATTATTAAATCCTTGATGGATGAAGTGATATTCAATGAAGATGGCATAGAAATGATTAAATATATAGAGGATGATAGTCAATGACCGTTAGTGCTGTAGATGATATGGAAAAAAATGAAAAGGATGAAGTTAGGGAATTATTTAAAGCATATAAGGAAACTAAAGACAAAAAAATTAGGGATAAATTAATAGAAAAACATCTATACATTGCAGAAATATTGGCAAAGAAATATGCCAATAGGGGAATTGAATACGACGACATTTTTCAGGTTGCTTGTATTGGTCTAATTTATGCAATAGATAGGTACGATATAGATAAAGGTTATGAATTTTCAAGCTTTGCAACTCCTACAATTATTGGAGAGATAAAGAAATATTTCAGAGATAAGGGGTGGACCATAAGGGTACCTCGAAGAATACAAGAGCTTTCCAAGAAAATAAATAATGCCAAAATGCAACTATCTCAAAAATTGCAGCGGGCACCTACAGTAGAAGATATTGCTGATTATTTAGGTACTACAGAAGAAGAAGTATTGGAAGCCATGGAAGCAAGCAAAGTGTATACTCCTCAGTCCTTGGATATAGCATTTGATACAAATAATGAGGATAAGGATGTAATATTATCAGATTTAATTGGAGAAGAAGACCATTATTTCAGCAAAATAGAAAACAACGATTTCTTAGTAAGAACTATGGAAAAATTAAACGATATAGAAAAACGGATACTAATAGATAGATATTTTAATAAGAAAACTCAAGTTGCCATAGCAAAATCATTAAATATATCCCAAATGACAGTTTCAAGAATAGAAAAAAGAGTATTGGAGAAACTAAGAAAGGAATTAGAAAAGACCATGGCATAAATTTTATATTTTTATTAAAAAAGGTATTGACAAAAGTTAAAAAAGGGAGTAAGATAGGTAAAGTCGACTGAAACGAAGCAAACAAAATAAAACAAAATTCTTCAAAAAACAAATAAAAAACAGTTGACAAATCATATTAAATCTGGTAGGATGATTAAGTGTCCTCTGAAAAGAGGCATTAATTATCTAATGAACCAAGACAACTGAACAGTGTGAGACTTTGAGTTTCGATAAAAGAGCTAAGGAAAACTTTCTTATGAGAGTTTGATCCTGGCTCAGGACGAACGCTGGCGGCGTGCCTAACACATGCAAGTCGAGCGAAGTAGGATGTGTTCTTCGGAATGCGTTCTACTTAGCGGCGGACGGGTGAG
>DATCJO010000142.1:0-4282 GCA_036562765.1 Tissierellaceae bacterium
CCCCATCACCACCTATATGATTATATTCATTTATACTCATATATTATGCTTTCAATTTTTATTTGTCAACCCTAATTTTAACTCTTCCTTAAACAGATATATAAAAGAAGGGTAAGGAAATAACAAAATGGAAAAACTTAAGCCAAAAACAAATTCCAAACTTGATCCTTATCTCCTTTTTTTCTTTACCCCTAACTATGTTAATTTAAAAAAACCCTTTCCATTTCTCTCCCCTCAAACCCGCTTAAAATCTACATGTGATTTGCTGGGAGGGAATTAAGTTTTTCCGTTAATCTGCATTGATTTCACTATAGTTTTCTAAATACAATTCAATTTGTGTGAAAAAAGTCGTTCCAAAAAGCCAGTGTCAAGGATCAAGGAAAAAGGGATAAGTATCTGCCTCACTTATCCCTTTCAATCCTTCATTATAAGGGTTTTTAGACTTCTTTTACTGACTCTTTTTACCTCTTTTTCCTTCTTAAACCTTCTCCCTTAACCCTTTCCCCTGACACATCTTTATTTTAAGTAACATGACTTTTTTTGAAATGCACATAGTTATAGGATCAAGTTCATAGGATTAAGCCTAAAAGTATAAAACTTATTCATTTGTTTGGAAAATCAATTCTGCAGGTCGCCCATCATGTTTTCAAATAAAATGCAGGGGGAATTCTAAAATGTGCTTACATAGAAGCAACAAAATAAAGCAGTGTAATCCAGAACTCTGCTTTGGTAGTAGCCTTTGGAATATTTTTCTAAAACAGCACCATTAATTTAATTCGCTTTATATATATAAAAATGATACTAATTGAAGCTAAAGATTATACTCATTTTTAAAGGTTCCCTTTTTCCGCTGCATGACCGTGGAAGAACATTCCTTGTGTACACTTGATAAAAAACTGGCAAAAATCAAAATTCCCCCTGTACTACTTTCCATTTTTAAAAACGGTAGTGTTATTAGCGCCTACCTCCATTTTTGTGCCGTCTTTAAAAGTAAAAACATACATTACATCTGCTTGACCGCCTTCTGCTTTTCTAAACCTATAATGAAGCGTTTTGGCAAACAGAACAGCTTGCTGAATATCCTTTTTGAATCAGTGAGCAAAACAGTTTCATTGCCTTGTATTATTTGTACGGATACAATATCTGTTCTATTTTCCAAATCACTTACAAGTGGAATCACATACTGAAAATAAAAGAAAACTAACAATATGCCCATACTTATCATCATAGGTAAAACATACTGCACTAAAATCTTTTTAAGAAGATTTGATTCCATTGTTTACCACCCACTATATAAATTATCCTCACTTTAACATTATTCTATTGTTACAGCTCACTAGCCTGCTCAATTAATCGGTACAGGAGAAGCGGGAGGATGTGTATTGCCAAATGCTATTGCCATAATCACCAAATACAATGTAATCAATAAAGCGATTATTAGCAACGCCATAATAAATGTTCTCGTGTGTTTATTAAAAATAAGAATTTGTTCTAATCCCTTTTGAGAAAAAGTTATGGTTACTGCTATTACAATATCGTGCCCTTTTAACTTTTGTATATCAAAAAAGCTTTCTACCCCGTAATCACGAATTTCGTTTAAGCTTGTTATAATTTGAATTGCTAACGGTATCTCTTGTTCATAAATAATATCGTAAGTATTGACCCAAGAAATTATTTTTGTTTTATTTGTAATGTCTTTGAATAATCCAGCATTAGATGCCCAGGCGCTTACTGCATTTTTATATTGAAAAGCTACTCGGATACCCTGATCTTCATTAATGGAAATTGCTATTCTGCCCTTTACATCCTCAACCCGTCCGAAAGAACTCACCTTTTCTTTCCATTCAAGATTTTCATCTAAAGTATATATCTTGACACGGTATGATTTAGCCGTTTCATCTACTGTATACTCAAAAATCTTACTACTGTTATCATTCCCCAAAGGCTCAAAATGTTTGATTCTTCCTCCGTCAATGCAGCAGGTTCTATTCTTAAAACTTTATCATTACAAGCTGAAAGTGAAATTGTTAACAGTACTATCAACAATATTGAAATTAACTTTTTCATTTATTAACCTCCAAATGAAATATAATCATCCTTGTTGCACATTATTTTATTTATACGGTATAATTTGATACAACTATCGAAAAGATTATAGCTTTTTTAGACAGCCATTACAACGTATTTACTAAATATTGCCAATGTTCAACCAGGCTTATCTACTTGGTTTTATCTTGTAATATGCAGCTAGATCAACGGAATCTGTAGTATTACCATAACTAATTTGTACATTAATAAATTTATCACCATCAAACGCATCTCTATGTGATAGTGTTAAACCTGTAATAAAATCACTCTCAAATTTTTGTTTATAATAATTTGTATTGTTCAATGACTGAGCAGCTCCTGTTGTCCCTAAAGAAGTCCCGTAGAAAAAATTAATTTTGTTTGAAGGATTTTCATTTTTTAACTGCTCCAAATCACCTTTATAAATGAAGTGGAAAGTATTATATGTATCTACAATAACTGTCCACTTTTCAGTATCACCATAAAATATGGTGGTTTCTGTATTTTCATCTTTTGAACAACCACTTACCAAATATAAAATGAGCACTATAGTTAAAATACTAATCAGATATTTTCTCATAGAAACACATCCTCTCTTTGTAATCTTTATTTTTCTTTTCTTTAAATAGCCACCCATTCCTAGATTTTTATAGTTAACAAAATAAATTCTATGTATGACATTGTATTTAATTCATAAATTTTACAGCGGCTGGGCTAAATAAAATCTACGTTATTTTCCCTTACACTGGCCTGTGTATTCCACTCAAACTCACATGGCATACCCTCTCATATCTCACAGTATCATTGTTCTTAACTCCTCCCTGCACTATCAACGAAAGAACCTTTACTATCAATAGATAATTAGAATACGTCATCTAGAAATATCACTTGTCTGCATCCAGCATTACTATATTTCATTAACTACGCTGTATATCGAATAAATAGTAATAATGATCTGTCGAACTGTAACTATCCTCCCCAGTTTGTTTTATACCAAAAGTAGTCATCCAATAGCCTTTAACAGGTAATTCACCTGTATATGGCATAATCTTACTATTTTCTATGATAAATATCTCTCCATCTTTTATTGCGAAATTGTCCCACCCTCCAAATACAAAACCATAATAAAGAAATTCTCCTTCAGGAGTTAAGTCCTTTATATTAATTTGATCTAACTTCTCAAATAATCTTTCGGCATTTATTAATCTGTCATACTGGAGCCATTGATCTACTTTAGTTACCCTAATCTCAAATTTTCTTTCTCCTTCATGCAGATAAATCTGCGCATGCATAAATTGACCTCCTTCTTTCCATATCACTTCATATCTTAATTCTTTAAGTCCTCCATCTTTTTCATAATCAATTTTTAAATTTTCCACTCTTGCAGTCCTTATAGAATGCTCATCTAATCCAAGTGTTTCTGCAACTTCTTTCCAATGGTTTTGAAAATTCAACTCATATATATTAGTAGTTATAGCCTCTACATATCGTGGACGTTCATAATATGATTCAACGATGGCTGGAATCATCAATGATACTATAAAAGCAAGTAAGCCCAGACTTGCTGCATACCTTTTAGCTCGTTGATTTTTTCCTGGATTACGTAGAAATAGTAAGAAAATAACAAATCCAATGGGTATATACAATTTATTAAAGAATAATCTGAAACCACCAAGTAAGTAGTACCCTACAATCTTTAAAGCATAATATGGCTCATCATCATCCTTCATTTTAATAGCAATAATAATGACACCTACTATAAAAAGTAATGTAGTTGTCCAGTTAATTATCCCCCTCATATTTGCCTCCTCCTTAATGGAAAGCCATCGAAATCTCCAGAATTTGGGTAATAATCTATAATTTTTAAGAATTCTTTCTTCATAAATGTCACCGCCGGTGTATAATTGACCCAGGAGTAACGAAAAGGAATTGACCCACCCCCTGGCGAATTATCCCTCTGATTAATCCTACAAAGAATCGGAGGGAAATAAATGCTAGGGAGTGGTCTATTATCATGTTACACGAATTAAAAGCAAAGGGCAAGAGCATTCGTGCAATCGCTAAAGAGACTGGTCTTTCAAGAAATACTGTGAAAATACCTGAGAGCGAACTGTATTCCTCAAAGGAAACCGCATCCTAAAAGAGGGACAAAGCTTGATCCTTACAAGGATACTATTCAACAGATGATAAATTCAGGTATATTCAACTGCGAGGT
>DATCJO010000145.1:0-17070 GCA_036562765.1 Tissierellaceae bacterium
GATAATTATATAAATATTAAAATAAAGGATAATGGACAGGGGATTAAAGAAAAAGATAAGGCAAGGGTATTTGATCCTTTCTTTACTACAAAACCAATAGGAAAAGGGACAGGATTAGGATTATCAATTAGCCAAGCTATAGTTGAGAGATTAAGGGGTTCCATAGAGATCTATAGTGAAGAAAACGTAGGCACAGAAGTAGATATAAGGCTTCCCAACCATAAAGAGGTGAATTTATATGGATAGTTATAGGTTGTTAATAGTAGATGATGAAGAAATGTTTGTGAAAGTGTTAAGAGATAGGCTAACTCGAAAAGGCCTTTATGTTAAAGCTGCTACTTCAGGTACAGAGGCATTAAAATTAATTGAAGAAGAGGAATTCGATGTAGGGCTATATGATATTATGATGGATAAAATGAATGGAATAGAACTGTTGGGTGAAACAAAAAAAATCCAACCAAATATGGAAATAGTTATGCTTACAGGATATGGGACTATTGAATCTGCTATAGAGGCTATGAAAAAGGGCGCATATGATTATTTGTCAAAACCCATTAATCCTACAGAGTTAGAATTGGTACTTAAAAGAGCTGCTGAAAAGAAAAAGTACAAGTTAAAAAATGAAAATCTAGTTGAAAATATAAAACTTATAAGCGACAAAAAAGAAATCATAGGGGAATCCAAAGTAATGAAAGAATTGAAGTATATGATTGAAATGGTAGCAGATAGCAATCTGCCAGTATTGATATTAGGTGAAAGTGGAACAGGTAAAGATTTAGTTGCAAACGCATTACATTATAGAAGCAGTAGAAAAGATAATCCTTTTATCCCTATAAATTCTGGAGCTATACCAGGGGAGCTTTTAGAGTCTGAATTATTTGGTTATGTAAAAGGAGCTTTTACAGGTGCACAAGTTAATAAAAAAGGGCTAGTTGAAATAGCCAGTGGTGGAACTCTATTCTTAGATGAAATAGGGGATATGGATCCTGCTTTACAGGTAAAGCTTTTGCGTTTTTTGGATACAGGTGAATTTAGGCCTGTTGGGAGTACAATGACTAAAAAAGTTGATGTTAGAGTTATAGCTGCAACAAATAAGAATCTACAAGAGGCCATTTCTAAAGGTTCTTTTAGAGAAGACCTGTATTATAGATTAAGTGTAGTTACTATACATGTTCCTCCTTTAAGAGAACGTGGTGAAGACATATTATTATTAGCAGAGTATTATTTAAAGATGCATAAAAACAATAAAAAAGAGTTAGCTGAAGAAACAAAAGAATTCTTATTAAATTATGATTTTCCTGGAAATGTTAGAGAATTGATAAATTTCATTGACAGAGGCATTCTCTTAGCAAAGGAAGATAAGATATATCCGAGAGATTTACTGCCAAATTTAAGCGATGAATCCCCAGAGAAAAAAGGCATCTCTTTAGAGGATGTGGAAAAAGAACATATTCTAGAGATATTGAACTATACAAACTGGAATAAACAAAAGGCTGCAAAATTGTTAGGTATTGGATTGAGGACGCTTTATAGGAAAATAGAGAAGTATAATTTAAGACCAGAAGAAAGCTACGATGTCAAAATGACAAAGAATAATTAACGATTTCAAACAATATATATTTTTATATTTTTATAAGATAGGTAATTTATTTGTAATTCTCAATTTTAACCTTCATAATTTTTAATATAATTTTTGGCATGAAGTTTGCAAATTATTTAACATTGAAATAAATTCATGTTTTTATAACTTGTAAATTTTTAATATAAAGTACACTGGGATTTGTAAGACAAACAATCTATAAATTTTAGATGTGTGATATAATGATTAAAAATAAAATGTATTAAAAACTGTATATCTCAGAGGTGATGGAATTGAAAGTGGTAAAAGTAGAGGATGCTGTAGGTATGGTATTAGCCCATGATGTAACAGAAATAGTACCTGGCAAGTTTAAAGGTGTGGCTTTTAAAAAAGGCCATATAATTCAAGAAGAAGATATAGAAAGGTTATTGAGAATAGGAAAAGAACACATCTATATTTTTGAATTAGATGAAAACACATTACATGAAGATGACGCAGCAATAGCTATAGGGAATTTAGTTTGTGGAGAAGGTACCTACTATACGGAACCTCACGAAGGGAAAATTAATATTATGCCTAAATATAAGGGGCTATTAAAGATAAAAAGGGATGTAGTAGATGAAATAAATGACTTAGGAGACATGGTATTAGCTACTATCCATGGAGATGTGTCTATAGACGAAGGGCATTTAATAGGTGGTTTTAGAGTAATACCTCTTATTATAGAAAAGGGTAAAATTGAAAGTGCAAAAAAAATCCTTGAAGAAAAAGGACCAATTTTTCAGGTGAAGGAATTTAAAAGATTGAAAACAGCTATTATAGTAACTGGCTCAGAAGTATACAAAGGAAGAATAGAAGATAAATTTGGCCCAGTAGTAGAGAAAAAAGTTAAAGCCTTTGGTTCTGAAGTAATTCATAAGTCAATACTTCCTGATGATTTAGAGGTTATAAAAGATGAAATTCTCAAATCGAAGGAAATGGGTGCAGAACTTATACTAGTTACTGGAGGAATGTCAGTAGACCCAGATGATAAAACACCAGGAGCTATTAAGGCAACAGGAGCAGAAATTGTTTCCTATGGCACTCCAGTTCTTCCAGGTGCTATGTTATTAACTGCCTATTTAGATAATATTCCTGTAATGGGACTTCCAGGATGTGTAATGTTTTCTAGGATTACTGCTTTTGATTTACTGTTGCCTAGGATTTTTGCAGGTGAAAGAATTTCTCGCAAAGACATTACTAGATTAGGCTATGGTGGACAGTGTTTAAGCTGTAAAGTATGCACTTTCCCTGATTGCCATTTTGGGAAATGTTAAGGAGGAAGGTCATGCTAACATATGTATCTGTGGAAAAAGCTGAAGAAATCCTTTTAAATCAGGAGATTAAACGGAATATTGTGGAGATGCCTATATTGGAAAGTTTAGATTATGTTTTAGCTGAGGATATCGTATCTGATATTAATATTCCCCCTTTTGATAGGTCTCCACTTGATGGATATGCTTTGAGATCGGAAGATATAAAAAATGCTACAAAAGAAAATCCTATAACTTTAGAAGTAATAGACAGTATTCAAGCTGGACATGTTTCTCATAAGATAATCGAAAAAGGGCAAGCCATAAGGATAATGACAGGGGCAAAAATACCAAAAGGTGCTGATGTTGTAATTAGATTTGAGGATACAGAATTTACTGATAAAAATGTAAAAATTTTTAGTTATTTGGAGCCAAATTCCAATATAGTAAAAGCAGGAGAAGATATCAAAATAGGGGATGTGGTTTTAAAAAAAGGCAAATTAATAAAACCTGCAGATATAGGAATAATGGCGTCACTAGGCAAAACTAAGGTAAAAGTATTTTCTAAACCTAGAATAGCTATATTGGCTACAGGAGACGAACTGGTGGAGATAGATAAATGCCTAGAGGAAGGGAAAATAAGAAATAGTAACTCATATACTATTGCAGCGCAGATAAAAAAATTGGGTGGGGAACCTGTAATTCTTGGGATTTGTGGTGATGATTTGGACAAAATCAAAGAAAAATTGTTAGATGGATTGAATACTGCAGATATAGTAATTACAACTGGAGGGGTTTCAGTAGGAGATGCAGATTTGGTTAAAGAAGCTTTTATTGAGATAGGTGGAGAGCTGTTATTTTGGAAAGTTAGGATGAAACCTGGTACTCCAATTGCAGTTGCTAAATATCATAGTAAATTAATATTTGGGCTTTCTGGCAATCCTGCAGCTGCAAGCATTACTTTTGAGAAATTTGTAAGGCCTATTATACTAAAAGCCATGGGAAGAGAAAATTTCAAGTTGGTTAAAGTTGAATCAATTTTAGAAAGCGAATTTACTAAAGTAAGCAACCAAAATAGGTATGTAAGGGCTATTACATATTATAAAAATGGTGGGTTTGTAACAGTTCTTCCTGATAAACACAGCTCGGGTGTACTATCATCTATGTCAGATACTAATTCGCTTTTTTATGTAAAAGCAGGTACCGGACCATATAAAAAAGGCGATAAAATTCAAGTTGAGTTACTAGATTTTGTGGAGGGTAAGTAATGATACCTGTGTTATCTATAGTTGGAAGCCAATCAGGTGTAGGAAAGACTACGATATTATGTAAAATTATACGGGAATTAAAAAAAAGAGGATATAAAGTAGCCACCATAAAACACCATAAGGGAGATTTTGAAATAGATTATCCAGGAAAAGATACATGGAAGCATTTTGAATCAGGTGCAGATGTGGTTATTTTGGCTTCTCCAACTAAGCTTGCAAGAATAGAAAGGCTAGATAAAGAGTATAGTCTAGATGAAATAATTAGTCAGATTAATAATGTTGATATTATCATAACAGAAGGATATAAAATGGAAAATAAGCCTAAAATAGAGGTTTTAAGAAAAGATGTTTCAAAAGAGTTGATATCTAAAGGAGAAGAATTAATTGGAGTGGTTACTGATTTTCCAATAGATAAGGATATACCCCAATTTAGTTTTGAACAGGTAGAAGATGTTGTAAACCTAATTGAAAATAAATTTTTAAAATCAAAATTTAATTAGGAGGTAAATTATATGGGGAAAATAGGTATATGGGAATTAATACTTATACTTGGATTAGCACTTATAATTTTTGGACCTGGTAAGCTTCCTGAAGTAGGAAAGGCTTTAGGAAAGGCCATCAGCGAATTTAAGTATTATGTTAATAATCCCTCAAAAGAATTGAAGGAAAGTAAGGCAGATTCTAATAAAACAGAAGCAAAGATAGAATCTAAAGTAGAAGCAAAGGAAGAAAAAAAGAAAGACGACGAAAAAGATGAAGCTTAATGTGTCTAGTTAAAACATATTTTAGGAGGTCATTATGGAGGATAAAGAGCTTACATTAGTGGAACATTTAAGTGAATTAAGGAAGAGGCTTATAATATCTTTTTTAGGAATAGTTGTAGGTTCCATTATAAGTTATAGTTTTGTTGACAGAATCGTGGATTTTTTGGTAAAGCCTGCAGATAAATTGGAGTTCATCTATTTAAGTCCTCCTGAACTATTCATGGCTTATATAAAAATAGCTGTAATTTCAGGCATACTAATTTCTTCACCAATAACTTTGATGCAAATATGGTTATTTGTAAAACCAGGGCTTAAACCAAATGAAAGAAGATATTTAAGGTTTGGACTATGGATGGGAATAATATTCTTCTTAATTGGAGCTGTATTTGCATATTATACATTGGTTCCAATAACCATAAGATTTTTTATTGAGATATCTAAAAATGAAATTGCACCAATGATTTCATTTGATAGCTATTTAAGATTTGTTTCAACTCTTTTATTATCATCTGGCTTAGTGTTTGAATTACCTTTGTTGATTATATTGTTGGCACAACTTAACTTAATTACTGCCAATTCATTGATAAAATATAGAAAATATGTAATCTTAATAATATTTATAATAGCTGCTATTATCACACCTCCTGATGTTATTTCCCAAATACTTTTAGGCGTACCAATGGTTGTGCTATATGAAATAAGTATTTGGTTTGCTAAGGCAATTGAAAAGAGGAAAAAAGCAAAAGCAGAAAAAGAAGGTTAATATTATCTTAGAAGGATAGTTTAATCTATCCTTTATTTTTAAAGAAAAGGTGATAAGATGATTGATTCTTTTGGCAGAAGAATAAATTATTTAAGAATTTCTTTGACAGATAGATGCAATTTAAGGTGTAAATATTGTATGCCAGAAACAGGAATAAATAAATTCCCCCATGAAGAAATGTTAAAGCTGGAAGAAATTTATAAAATAGTAAATGCATTTGTTGAATTAGGAATTGATAAAATTAGGTTTACAGGCGGGGAACCTCTTGTTCGAAACGGAATAACAAATCTAATATCTAAAATATCTGAGTTGGATAGAGTTAAGGAATTGACTATGACTACAAACGGTACTTTGCTAAAAAAATATGCTAAGGATTTAAAGGAAGCAGGCCTTAATAGGGTAAATATTAGCCTTGATACCCTTAATGAGGAGAAATATAGAGATATAACTAGAGGTGGCAATTTAAAAGACGTATTAGAAGGAATAGAAGAAGCAAAAAAAGTAGGGCTTACTCCTATTAAAATTAATACAGTTCTAATAGGTGGTTTTAATGATGATGAAATTGAAGATTTAGTAAATTTGACAGTAAATGAAGAAATAGATGTAAGATTTATAGAACTAATGCCAATTGGACAAGCTGCTTCTTGGGCAGAAGAGAAGTTTATTTCCAATGATATAGTATTAGAAAAAGTTAAAAGCTTAATCCCACTTCCTAAAGAAGATATTTCATCGCCAGCAGTATATTATAAATTACCAAATTCTAAAGGGAGAGTAGGCATCATAAATCCAATTTCTTGTAAATTTTGCAAGCATTGTAATAGAGTAAGGCTAACTTCTAGAGGGCAATTGAAACTCTGCTTACATTCTGATAAAGAAATAGATTTGAAAGAAGCGCTGGAAAAAGGACAAGATTTAAAAGCACTGATATTAAAATCAATAAAAGAAAAGGAAGAATCTCATAATCTAGAAAATAGGCACTATATTAAAAAAAATATGTATCAGATAGGGGGGTAAATTATGGAGTTTACTCATTTTAATGAAGAAGGCAGGGCTCGCATGGTAGAGGTAAGCTACAAAGAAGATACGAAGAGAAGGGCAATTGCAAGAGGAAAGATTTTAATGAAAAAGGAAACTGTTGAGAAAATTAAAGATGGACTAATTGAAAAAGGAGATGTTTTGGCTGTTGCTCAAGTTGCAGGAATAATGGGGGCAAAGAAAACTAGCGATATAATTCCCATGTGCCACAATATAAATTTAACTGGAGTAGACATTCGTTTTAACATATTAGAAGAAGCATTAGAAGTAGAAGCTGAGGTCAATACTGTAGCAAAAACTGGTGTAGAAATTGAAGCGCTAACAGCGGTATCAATAGCATGTTTAACTATATATGATATGTGTAAAGCTGTAGACAAAGATATGATAATTGATGACATTAAATTAATAATGAAAACTGGTGGTAAGTCTGGTGTTTATATGAGAAAAGATATTAAAGGAAGAGTTTTATCAATAAATATTTCAGATAAAAAGGGAATCGTAAAAACGCCAATAAAAGAAGGCTTGTTTATAGAAGATTATGGATTGAAAGGTGATGCCCATGCTGGAGATTGGCATAGGCAGGTAAGCTTGTTAGGTATTGAGAGCATTCGTAAAATGGAAAAGTTAGGAATAGAAGGATTAAGTCCAGGAGTATTTGCAGAGAACATAACTACAGAAGGAATAGCCTTACATGAATTGCCTATAGGTACAAGACTTTCCATAGGAGAAGTTGTTTTAGAAATTACCCAAATTGGTAAAGAATGTCACATTGGTTGTGCTATATCGCAAAAAGTAGGAAAATGCATTATGCCTAAAGAAGGCATATTTGCTAAAGTGGTTAAAGGTGGAATTATAAAAGAGGGAGATGCCATAGAAATTTTATAGAATATATTAAGACTCTAAGGTTTTATACCCTAGAGTTTTTTTTATGAATAATATGCAGTTTCCTAAAAAATGGATTTATATATCAGAATATGAGAAAAGTTATGAACTGACTAAGGAATATATTGGAATTAAAAATTTTAATATTACAAAAAATCGAATAGTTATTACTTGTACAAATTGTCAAAAAAATGTTATAATTTTAACGAATTTATTTTTTTATTTTTTATAGTTAAATTTTTAACAAACTAACTTTTTTTATTATAGGGGGGATATGTATGAGATATGGTATGGTTTTGGATTTGGACAAGTGTATTGGATGTTACACTTGTGTTGTAGCCTGTAAAATGCTTTATGGTACTAGACCCGGAGTAGATTATAATGGCGTAGAAGTAGTTGAATGGGGAGAGTATCCTAATGCAAGGCAAAGATTCGTATTAACAATGTGTATGCACTGTGAAAATGCACAATGCGTTTCAGTATGTCCTACAGAAGCTACTTATACTACAGAAGAAGGAGTAGTTTTAGTTGATTATGACAAATGCATAGGATGTGGGGCATGCGTTACAGCTTGTCCGTATGGACAGCGACATTTAGTAAAAGATGATGTAACAAGCTTTGAAGGTGTAGTGTTACCATTTGAAGAAGAAGCTGCTGAAAGGCTAAATGTAGTTGAAAAGTGTGTGTTCTGTTATGGACGTGTCAAAAGTGGTAAACAGCCTATGTGTACAGTTCATTGTCCTGGTCAATGCCGAATATTTGGAGACTTAGACGATCCTGAAAGCGAAGTATCAAAGTACATAAAAGAAAATAATGCAGTTCAAATCAAAGGGACTTCTATATATTATGTGTTACCAGAAGGCATGGATCGTTCATTACTTCCAAAGGACAATGTAGTTTATGCAGCAGCTGTTAATACTCAAGAAAATAAAGTTGAAGAATCTAAGGAAGTAGCGGAAGAAAAAAGGGGAATTAATAAGGGTGCTGTTGCAGTTGGTATTATTGGTGCTGGTGCAGTATTAGGAGGAGCAGTATATAAGATGTCTAAAGACAAGAGTAAAAAAGATAACAATGATGAAGAAATGAAAGGAGGCGACAAATAATGGCTAAGTTTTCTAGGCGTACTTTTTTAAAAGGAGTTGTTGCAACAGGAATAGGTGCAATGGTTGGCGAAAAATTAACAGATGGAATGTATGTATATCCAGATTATGAAGCTTTAGCTGCAAGCCCTGCTCCAGAGGAAGTAAAATATACTCACTGTGTAATGTGTAATCATGGCCCAAAATGCGGTGTTAAGTTGATTATAAAAGAAGGAAAAGTATATCGTATAGAACCAAGGGAAGATTATCCAAATAATTTACTTTGTGCAAAAGGTCTAGCAGCATTACAGGAATTATATGATCCTAATAGGTTATTGTATCCTGTAAAGCGTACAACTCCAAAAGGTTCGGATGATCCAAAATGGCAGCGTATTACTTGGGATGAAGCTTTAGAGACTATTGCAGAAAAATTTAATGAGATTAAAAAGAAATATGGTGCAGAAAAAGTTTTATTCCTTACTGGAGACCCAAAGGAACCTCGTAGTATTTTACAAAGGTTAGCATATACCTTTGGTTCACCAAATATGGGAACTGAAAGTTCGACATGTTATAAGGCAACAGAGCTTTCTGCTAAGTTAATATATGGAACTGAATGGTTTACTGCAAAGAGTCTTGCTACTGGAGGGAACCCTTCTGAAAAAACATCAGTAGTTCTAATATGGGCTAATAATCCAGCATGGTCGTCTCCATTTTCTTTCAAAAAACTTGTAGATGGTAAGAAAGCTAATAATGCTAAATATATAGTAATTGACCCAAGGATTACTCCTACTGTACATGCATTAGCAGATGTTCATCTTCCAATACGTCCGGGAACAGATGGAGCTTTAGCATTATGTTTTGGGAATTATCTAATTGAACATGATGCATATGATAAGGAATTTGTAGAAAAATGGGCTCATGGATTTGAAGAATACAAAGAGTATGTTAAGCAATTTACAATAGAAAGAACAGCTGAAATCTGTGATATACCAATAGATAGGTTAACTGAAGCTTGTGAAATACTAGCTAATAGAAATGGCCCTATAGTATTGAAATCAAGTGCAGCAGCTCCACATCATACCAATGCAGTTAATGATTATAGAGCTAGATTATTACTCATTCCATTAACAGGAAGTTTAGATGTTCCTGGAGGATGCACTATAGAAAATGAGCCTTTACAATTTGATGAATGGTATGGAACTTTTGAGTTTGCACGTTCAAAAGATTTATTGCCAAAATTAGATCACTTAAGAGTGGATAGAGAATATTTCCCAGTTTGGGCAGATACGGACCAACAAGGCAGTGTTCAATTGAATATGCTACCTGAATATGTAAAAACAGGCAAAATTAAAGCTTGCTTAATGCTTGGCGGAAATGCAATGATGTGGCCACAATCACAAGAATATCAAAAAGCATTTCAAGATATGGAATTCGCAGTAGCAGCTGATATGTATATCCGTCCTTGGACTCATAACTATGTAGACATGGTACTACCTGCTGCTGTAAGCTTTGAAAGAAGTGCTCCGTTAGCTGTTTTTGGAAGGAGGATATATTTAAGAGAAGCAGTAGTTAAACCAGCCGGTGAAGCCCGTCCAGATTACCGAATTTGCTGTGATATAGGTGTTGCTCTTGGATATAAAGAAGAATTCTGGGGTGGAGGAGAAAAAGCAGAAGAAAACTGCCTAAGAGAAATCCTTCGTACCTTAGACGTAGGAGTTACTTATGAAGACCTAAAGGCTGCTGCACCAGGTCCAGTTACTGTACCTATGAAGGGTGAGCCTAAGTTCAAGAAATATGAATTAGGCCTTCTTAGACCAGATGGAAAGCCAGGATTTACTACTCCAACAGGGAAAGTAGAGTTTGCATCAGAAATATTAAGGAAATATGGATTTGACCCATTGCCAGTTTACAAAGAACCAACATACAGCCCAGTAAGTACACCAGATGTATATAAAGAGTTTCCATTGATTATGAATAGTGGAAACCGTGTTCCAATTTATACTCATAGCAAAGAACGAGATTTACCATGGTTAAACAACATTATGCCAGAACCAATAGTTCGTCTAAATCCTAAAGATGCAAGGGAAAGAGGATTATCTGATGGAGATATGGTAAGAATAACTTCCCCTGTGAACAGAGAAGGAATAGTAGCAAAATTGCAGATATCGAATATAGTAAAACCAGGTGTAATAGATATGTTCCATGGGTGGAGCAATGCCAATATTAATCTACTAATTCCAAGGGATTTTGATAAGATAAGCGGATTCCCACCATTCAAAGAAGGTCTATGTCAAGTAGAAAAGGCATAAATAATAAATGAAAGTTAAGTATAAAAACGGATTTTTATGAATCCGTTTTTATACTTTTAATGCTTCAACTACATCTTCCATTTGCAATGGCCTAGATGCTTTTACTAGAACTAATGCATTAGGTTTGATTAATTCTTTTGCCTTCTTTACCAGCTCTTCTTTACTGTCGTAATGGAAAACCCTGTCTTTTCCAAAGTTGATTTTTGCAGCTTCTGAAATATATCTACCATATTCACCATACGTTAAGACATAGTCTATTTCGTTGGGATTTATTTTTATTCCAATATCCCTGTGCATTGATATTATTTCTTCGCCAATTCCAAGCATATCCCCCAATATTACTATCTTTTGGCTGTATCCTATCATGGAGTACATGGTATTTAGTGCTGCTAAAACTGAACTGGGGTTAGATTTATAGGCATCGTTTAATATGGTGAAGCCATTGCACTTTATTATTTCATTTCTCATGCCTGTTTTTTCAACATTTAGTAATCCTTTTTTAATATTTTCATAGGAAATGCCAAAATATCTAGCAACAGCAATGGCTGCTGTGGCATTTAATACCTGATGTTCTCCAAGCATTGGCAAGAAGAATTCTGGAGATTTAGGTTTCTTTAAATAGAAAGAGTCACCTGTTTCATTGACGAAGACTATTTCAGGCTGATAGTCGTTTAAGCTTCCATTGCCAAAGGTTTTTAAATTATAGCCTGAGGCCACACTTTCAACTTCCCTTTTTAACATGGAGTCATCACCATAATATAGGAATAGGCCTTGTGGTTTTAGCCCTTTTAAGATTTCTAGCTTTGCCTTTGCTATGTTTTCCCTTGTCTTTAAGTCGTCCAAATGGGCTTCACCTATATTTGTAATTATTGCTGCATCTGGCTTGGCTATTTTAGTAAGCCTTTCTATTTGCCCAAATTTGTCCATTCCCATTTCAATAACTGCCATTTCAGTGTCTTCATCCATTTCAAGGATAGTCAATGGGACGCCTATTTGATTGTTATAGTTTTTCATGGTCTTGTGGGTCTTATATTGGGTGCTTAAGAGGCTTGCCAATATATCTTTTGTAGATGTTTTACCATTGGAACCAGTTATACCAATAACTTTAACATTAAGCTGTTCCCTATAGGACTTGGCCAGTTGTTGAAGTGCATCAAGGGTATCATCTACAAATATAAGTGGGAAGTCTGCAACTTCAACAGGCTCATCCTTTTTCCAAAGGGAAGCCTTAGCCCCTTTTTCTATGGCATTCTTAATAAATTTATGCCCATTGAATTTTTCCCCGATAAGTGGTATGAACAATTGCCCAGGTTTTATTGTCCTTGAGTCAGTAGATACACCTTCGATTACTATATCTTCAAATTCCTCTTTAAGCCCAAAGCCACTGCACATTTCTTGTACTTGTTTTAAACTTCTTTTTATCAAAGTATTCACCTCGAGTTCACAATTGCTTTCTTTTGTTCATATCTTTCTAATGCTAATTGAATTAGTATTTCGATTAATTCCTTATAAGTAGTGCCATCAGTCTTTTGCCATAGGGCAGGTGTCATGCTTTGCCTTGTAAATCCAGGCATTGTGTTTACTTCGTTTACATAGAATTTATTGTCATCAGTTACAAAGTAATCTACCCTAACGAGTCCATAGCAGTTTAGTATTTTAAAAACTTTCAATGCAGTTTCCCTCATCTGCCAGCTTAAGTCTTCTGTTAATCTAGCAGGTATTACTGGTATTAGCTTTCCGTCAATATATTTTGCGTTGTAGTCCATGAACCTTCTTTCCATAATAAATTCTCCAACTACTGAAACTTGTGGGTAATCGTTTCCAACAACAGAAATTTGCATTTCTCTGCCTATAATTTCTTCCTCTACTACTGCCTTAACATCATATTTAAACGCTAGGTTTAAAGCATCAATCAATTCTTCTCTGTTTTCTGCCCTGCTTACACCTATACTGGATCCGCCTTTTGAAGGCTTCACGAAACATGGATATCCAATAACCTTTTCTATATTTGCTATCATACTATCCCTATTGTCCTTCCAGTTATGTAGCCATAGATAGGTATACTTTGCTTGAGGGATGTTATATCTTGCAAATATATCCTTCATAGCAACCTTATCCATTCCGATTGCTGAAGAAAGCACTTCATTTCCAACATAGGGAACATCTAGTACTTCCAATAATCCTTGAATTGTTCCATCTTCTCCATTGGGTCCGTGTAATGCTGGGAAGATAACATTTTTTTCATCTTTTTTCAGATAATTACTTAGAAAATCAACTAAGGACTCAGCTATTGTTGCATTGCTTTCAAGTATTAGTTCATTTGGCGATTCAATTTGTTTTTTAATTAAGCCATGATTACACCAGACTCCGCTTTTAGTGATGTAAACAGGGTAAACATTATATTTTTCCTTGTCTATTGCATTAATTATTGCCATGGCACTTGTCAAAGATACTTCATGCTCGACAGATTTTCCACCGCATAACACAAATATATTAGCTTTCATTTTTTAGCCTCCTAGCTTGGTTTATTACTTGATTATATCATAAAATGGAGAAAAAAATTCTAATAATATCTTACAATTTGATTACAATTTTAAAGATTATATTGACATTTAGGTCTACAACATATAGACTTTAATTAATAAGTCTACAAAATATAGACCAAAGGAGGATATTTTATGGCAGAATATAGGCTTACTGAAGCTGAAGAGAATTTAGCAGAGATAATCTGGGAGAGAGAGCCTATTAAGTCATCGGAGCTTGTAAATATTTGCATGGAGAAATTCAACTGGAAAAAATCTACTACTTATACCATATTAAAAAGGCTTGAAGGTAAGAAGATAGTTAAGAATGTCAACAGTATAGTTGAATCTTTAGTTAAAAAAGAAGATTTCTATGCAGAGCAAAGTAAAATCTTTATTGAAGAGAATTTTGAAGGCTCCCTGCCTAAGTTTTTAGCAGCCTTTACTAGGAGAAAGAAGTTAAGCCAACAGGAAGTTAAAGAGATAGAAAGGTTAATTAATGATTATAAAGGTGAGGATTAATGGAAAAGGTTTTTTTACAAATCATCAATATGAGCATTACTTCTACTTATGTAATACTTTGTATCATCATAGGGAGACTGTTTTTAAAGAAGGCACCTAAGATTTTTTCCTATATCCTTTGGAGTATAGCATTATTTAGATTAGTTTTTCCTTTTTCAATTGAAAGTATTTTTAGCATAATATCCATCAATACAAAGACAATACCAGAAAATATTGTTTATACATCAACACCTCAAATTCAAAGTGGAATTAAGATGATAGATGTTCCAATAAATGAGGTATTGCCTAAGTTACCTATTGAGACTACAACGTCTATTGAAGCTATAGTACCTGTTGAAAAAGTAAATCCAATTCAAATTTTGATTTCAATAGGCACCATCATTTGGTTATTAGGAATAATTGTATTAATTAGCTATAGTCTCATAACTACATTTAAATTATCGACAAGATTAAAAACAGCTAAGCATTATTATGGAAATGTATACATTACAGATTCCATAAGCACTCCATTTGTTTTTGGGTTAATTAAGCCTAAAATTTTTCTTCCAAATAGTATTACTAAAGCTGAAGAGCCATATATTATTAAGCATGAAGAAATCCATATTAAGAGGAATGACCATATAATAAAGTTTTTAGCATTCATTGTACTATCTATTCACTGGTTTAATCCAGCGGTATGGTTGGCATTTCATTTAATGGTTGAAGATATGGAAAAATCCTGCGATGAATCAGTAATCAAGGAATTAGGGTATAGCATAAAAAAGGATTACTCCTATTCTTTATTGGCTCTTTCTACTGGAAAAAGAAAAGTAGTTGGCTCACCAATTGCTTTTGGTGAGAATAGTACGAAAAGCAGGATTAAGAACGTATTAAACTACAAAAAGCCAAAGTTTTGGGTTATATTAGTTGCAGTGATAGCTATTATAGTATTAGCAGTGGGACTCTTGACTAATCCACCTAAAGAGATTAGTACTGTAGAGGAAAATAAAGTTAGTACTGAAAATGAGAATAATAATATAGATGAAAATTATATTGATAAAACCAATATAAGTAAAGAAGTGGAAAAATTTGCCTGGCAATATATAGATAAGCAAATTGAAGCCTTTGAGAATGTCCAAGGAAAAGATTTTAAAGTTGTAGATAAGGAGATAACTAGGTTAGAAAGAGTGGCTACTATTGAAGACATATTATCAACACCAGTTGAAATTTGGGAGTTGAAATATAGACTCAAACTTGAAAATATGGAAGGACTTGTATTAGCAGGAGGAATGAATGTAGAAGATGGATGGCTTATAGATGATGGCCCAGTAGGCAAACCATTTTTAGCATTTACCTATAAAGATGGAAATTTGGTATTTTTAGGGAATATTAATAGTTTAGAATATGATGCTATTTCCCCAGAATTATTGGAATTATCAATTCGTGGGGAATTAGAGAATAAGGGTATTTTACCTAATGAAACTTATGAAGGTAATCATGTAGTTATTAGATTCCCTTTATCTACTGGGGAGACAGGTCAACTTCTTTTATCACAACCAGTAGTACAAGGAGATAGTGGTATGTGGACTGTTGAAAGGTGGATGGATGGCAATGGCAACACTTATCTTTCTTATTTAGGAATTGATAAGGATATGACAATTAAAGATTATTATAGGAATTTACAAATAGAAAGTGATCATGGTACTAAAGCATGGTTAACAAACCCTGTAGAAGTTGGATATGATTATATAATAAATAATTTAGGTCAAATATTAGTAAAAAAGGACGATCTAGTAGTCATAAATCCTGCTACAATATATGACTTCTATGAAACACCAGAAAGCCATTACATTGGTTATATTACTAAGATGACCTTAGAAGATAGAATATTTCATCTTGACAGAGTTGAATTCATAAATTTAGATGATAAAGAAAGAATCTCAGAGTTAAATTTGAATGTGGATTACGATATGCCTAATGGCTATTATATCTATAATACAGACAATTATCCTCTATCTTTGGAAGTTTCAGATAGTACTCAATATTTAGTTTTAAATTGGGATAATTTAACTGAGCATAAAAGCCTAATAAAGAAAGAATTCATTGAATATAACAAAAGTATTGAATATAATCCTCTTTACAATGTATATACAAAAGATGGATTTGTAACAAGGATAGTGGAACAGTATTTGCCATAAAAAAACGGGGAGGAATTTCCCCGTTTTATATCATTTTTTCGGTTAATTCTAAGAATTTTTCTATATCCTTTTCTATTAATCTCAATGAAGATCTGAAAAATTCAGGGTCTGTAACATCTATATTAACCATCTTGGCTACGTCTTTAATGTTATTTTTACCTGTAGCCCTTAAAAGCTCATCATATTGTTCAACGAATTCTTTGCCTCTTCTTAAGTATTCAGCATATAATCCTTTGGAGAAAAGTAGTCCAAAAGCATATGGGAAGTTGTAGAAGTTTCTGCTTGCTGTATAGTAGTGGGGTTTATTTAACCACATGTATGGATGTAAGTAATTTTCATCTAATCCATCACCATATGCTTCTTTTTGGGCATTTATCATGATTTCTTTAAGTTCATTTACTGATAAAGTACTGTTTTTCCTTCTTTGGAATAATTCAGATTCAAATAGGAACCTGCTGTAAATATCTACTATAACCTGACCTGCATCGGAAATGGAAGCTTCTAATATTCCTATGGCTTCTTCATCATTAGCTTCATTTAATGCTGCATTTACAACTATGGTTTCGCAGAATATGGAAGCAGTTTCAGCTATAGGCATTGGATAGCGGCTGTTTAGTATGCTTTCATCTTTCAAGCAAGAACCATGGTAAGCATGTCCCAACTCATGGGCAAGGGTTGTCATGTTGGAGAAGCTTCCGCTGAAATTAGCCATTATTCTGCTTTCACCTATTGGATGTAGATTTGAGCAGAAGGCTCCACCTCGTTTTCCTTCTCTAGGTTCAACATCTAGCCAGTTGTTTTCATAAGCATGTTTAGCAAAATCAGCAAGCTTATCAGAGAATGTCCTAAAGTTCTTTATTATGTAGTCCATTGCTTCG
>DATCJO010000045.1:0-2273 GCA_036562765.1 Tissierellaceae bacterium
CCTATAAAAATTGGTATACTGGAGCAACTGCAAAAGGGAGTTATCGTACCAAGCAGTGCCCCAAGTATATTCCCTTTAATGCCTTTTATCTTTCCGAGAATCTTCTTTGTCCTCTCTGGCGGAAAATAACTCTGGATATAGGATATGACAAATATTAATAGTGATAATAATATAAATATTTTAATTGTATCGTATATAAAAAAGTGAATACTTCCGCCTATCCTTTCGCTAACAGGTAAACCAAATACTTTTTCCACAAGAAGTCTTACCAATTCTGAAAGCCATCTCATTTTTAATAGTTGGTCATTTAACCAACCGAATATCATGGCTAATATGTTCATATGAAAACATCCCCTTTACCCCTTACACACTTCAAGTTATTTTTCAACATGTTTGCACTTTTCAACTTCACTGCAATTCTCTTATTTTGATTAATTACATACCGCTTATCAAATCTGATTGTTCTTTACTCTCTGTATTAAATCCTCGACTTTTTCCTTAATTATATCTCTTGTTTTTCTGTAATCCTCTATTGGTCCGCCTGACGGGTCACTAAGCCCCCAATCTTCTATATGCTGGCATGGTACATAAGGGCATTCTACATTACATCCCATCGTTATTAATATATCTACTTCCGCCGGAATATCGCTTAATAGTTTCGGATGATGGTCACTCATATCCACTCCTGCTTCTTCCATAACCTGTACTGCCAATGGTTTTACTTCAGGATAATTTTCTGTTCCTGCGGAATATGCTTCCAATACGTCACTTCCTAATTTCTTTGCCCAGCCTTCTGCCATTTGAGAACGGCAAGAGTTGTGGACACATACAAATGCAACTTTCTTTTTCATATGTTTTATATTCCCCTTTCATCAGTTTGTTTAAACCAGTGCCTTGTGTTGTTGGCTATTTTAACAAGTGTAAGCATAACTGGAACTTCAACCAATACCCCTACAACTGTTGCAAGAGCGGCTCCAGATTCCAGTCCAAAGAGTGAAATTGCCACTGCAACTGCAAGTTCAAAGAAATTGCTTGCTCCAATCATTCCCGCAGGTGCTGCAATATCATGAGGAAGTTTCCATATCTTTGCCCATCCATAAGCAATGAAGAATATAAAGAATGTCTGGATAATTAATGGTATGGCAATTAATATAATATGCAGAGGATTGCTTAAAATTATTTCACCCTGGAAAGAGAAAATAATTACTAAAGTGAGAAGCAGACCTACGATAGTTACATTATCAAATTTCTTGAGAAAAACGTTTTCAAAATACTCTATACCCTTATGTTTAATGATGTTCCTTCTAGTAAGGTATCCTCCTGCCAATGGAATAACAACAAACAGGATTGTTGATAATACCAGCGTGTCATAAGGAACGCTTACATTACTTACACCTAACAGGAGTGCGACAATTGGTGTAAATGCAAACAATATAATTAAGTCATTCACTGCTACCTGGACTAATGTATAAGCAGGGTCGCCTTTTGTTAAGTAACTCCATACAAACACCATAGCGGTGCATGGTGCGGCTCCTAATAATACTGCGCCTGCAAGATAGTCTGTTGCCAAATCGGAACCAATCCACCTGCTGAATACTACTTTTAAGAAAAACGCTGCTATAAGATACATTGTAAAAGGCTTGATAAGCCAGTTTGTCACACAGGTAACTATGAGTCCCTTCGGTTTTTTTGTTGCACTGGCAATGCTTGAGAAATCAATTTTCAGCATCATGGGGTATATCATGAGCCATATAAGAATAGCAACAGGAATTGATACATTTGCATATTCAAATTTGCTCAAAGTTTCAGGAATTGCAGGAATAAATTGTCCTATGGCAACTCCTACTATAATACATGCTACTACCCACAGTGTAAGGTACTTTTCGAAAAAACCTAATCCTTTTTTTTCTTGCATTGCTTCTTTGCTACTCATGTTTTATGCCCCCAGTCCATTTGAATTATCTTGTTTTTACTATATGATTATATTCTGTTATAATCATATAGTGACTAATTTAAATTTTTACAGAAAAATAACTAAAATCATATTTTCTATTTTTATAATTTTATCAATTGTTTTTGCACTGCTCTCGAAGATACTTAAGAACCTGACTTTTATCTTCCCGCAGTTGCTCACATGTAAAGTTACTATTTTTATATTTTTTAAGTCTTTCTATATCTCTTTGCAATTGTGTATTTTCAGCCAACTTATTTTTAATAAATTCATACAGTAGGTCATTTTCTTTAATAAAATCGTTATCAACTCTGTAATAGAC